>CAJCDH010000197.1 GCA_903961095.1 uncultured Burkholderiales bacterium
GCGGCAAGGTTTTGGTCAGACAAGTTGAAGCGGGTCAACGAGTTAAAGCAGGCCAGGTCCTAGCAGAGATCGATCCCCAAGATTACGCTTTGGCGGCACAAGCCGCGCAGGCTCAGGTGGTGGGCGCCCGTTCACAACGCGATTTGGCGGCAGCCGATTTCAAACGTTACGAAGCACTCTTGGCTCAAAATTTCATTAGCGCCGCAGAGCTAGAAAGACGCTCCGCTGTTCTCAAGGCAGCTCAGGCCGTCCTCGATCAAGCCTTGGCACAAGCACAAACGCTGGGCAATCAGGCAAGTTATGCCAAATTAACAGCGCCTACAGCTGGCGTTATTACCGGTGTTGAGGCTGAGCCGGGTCAGGTGGTGTCAGCGGGCCAAGCTGTGGTTCGTTTGGCTCAAGAGGGTCCGCGCGATGCCGTGTTTGCAGTGCCAGAGCATGTGGTAGGCCGCTTAACAATCGGTCAAAAAATGTCTGCCAGTGTGGGCAATACAAACCAAGTGGTGCAGGGCCAAGTTCGTGAAATTGGCGCCAGTGCCGATCCGGTTACACGCACCTTTACCGTCAAATTGGGTTTGGTCAAAGCAGAGTCCTTGCCTTTAGGCGCCACCTTGAATGTCCATGCCCATCAGTTGGCGGGCAGTCAGTCCGATGTCATCAAGGTTCCCACCAATGCACTCCGACAAGAAGGTACTCAAACCGCAGTCTGGATCTTTGATGCGCAAACTTCAACGGTGGCATCTCAAGTCGTGCAAGTCGCCACAGCCGATGGCAATGAGGTGGTGATCACTTCAGGCTTAAAGCCTGGTCAGCAAATTGTGAGTACGGGTGTGCATGTTTTGTCACCAGGCCAGAAGGTGTCTGTCTACAACGCTAATTCAGCAACATCCAGTCAGGCCAAGTAAACCATGCGCACAGAACCCAAAGCAGGTTTTAACCTGTCTAAATGGGCGTTGGATCATCCTGCGCTCACCCGATATTTAATGCTGGTCTTGATGCTCTTGGGCGTCTTCGCTTTTTTCAATTTAGGTCAAGACGAAGACCCTCCCTTTACATTCAGGGTCATGGTGGTCCGGGCTTATTGGCCTGGTGCTACAGCGCAACAAGTGGCAGAGCAGGTGACTGACAAACTGGAACGAACCCTTCAAGAAGTTCCCTATGCAGACAAAATTCGAAGCTACTCCAAGCCCGGTGAAGCACAAATTATTTTTCAAATTAAGGACTATTCCAAGCCTGCCGAAGTTGCCAATGTTTGGTACACCGTTCGTAAAAAAATTGGCGACATGCGAGGCACATTGCCAGCCGGCGTGGTGGGCCCATTTTTTGTAGACGATTTTGGTGATGTCTATGGCGTTATTTATGCGCTTCAGGCGGATGGTTTTTCTCCTGCTGAAGTCAAGAAATTTGCAGACGATGTCAGGCAAAAAATCTTGCGTGTGCAAGACGTGGCCAAGGTTGAGCTTTTTGGCGTTCAAGACGAAAAAGTTTTCATTGAAATCTCGCAGAAAAAACTCGCCAGCATGGGGCTTGACATGGGGGCCATCATTGCCCAACTCAGTCAGCAAAATGCTGTGGAATCTGCTGGTACTTTGAATTTGCCCAAAGATGCCGTTCAGCTTCGGGTCAATGGTCAATTCAATAGCCTCGATGCGCTGCGCCAAATGCCCATTCGCGGTGTATCTGGTCAGCAAATTAAGTTGGGCGATTTGGGCACTATTCGACAAGACTACATCGACCCACCCTTGGTCAAAGTTAGGCACAACGGAGACGATGTCATTGGCCTAGGGGTATCGATGGCCAAAGGCGGTGACATCATTGAACTAGGCAAAGCACTGCAAGTCAGTATTGCTGACATTGAAAAAACACTGCCAGCCGGTGTTCGCTTGATTCAAGTTCAAGACCAACCTAAAGCAGTTTCAAGTTCAGTCAATGAATTTTTAAAAACTTTGGTGGAAGCGGTGGGTATTGTGTTGGCCGTCAGTTTCTTGGCTCTAGGCCTTCACAAACGCCCGGGCACTCACCCTTTATGGCGCCGTTGGACCTTGGACATTCGCCCGGGTTTGGTGGTGGGCATCACCATTCCCTTGGTGTTGGCCGTGACCTTTTTGGCCATGGATTACTTCCATATTGGACTGCACAAAATTTCTTTGGGTTCGCTCATCATTGCACTGGGCTTGTTGGTGGACGACGCCATCATTGCAGTCGAAATGATGGTGCGAAAAATGGAAGAGGGCTATGACAAAGTGCGCGCGGCGACCTTTGCATATGAACTAACAGCCATGCCCATGTTGACAGGCACACTCATTACAGCGGCTGGTTTCTTGCCTATTGGTTTGGCCAAGTCAATGACCGGTGAATACACCTTCGCTATTTTTGCGGTCACAGTCATTGCGTTGCTCATTAGTTGGGTGGCTTCGGTTTATTTTGTACCCTACTTGGGTACCTTGCTTTTGAAGACGCCGCCCCATATTGAGTCTTCAGAAGAAGCGGTTGCTCATGAAATGTTTGATACGCCTTTCTATAAGTCTTTTAGACGAGCTGTGACTTGGTGTGTTATTCACAAATGGAAAACCATCGCCATTACGTTGTTGCTCTTTGTGTTGGGCATTTTGGGAATGGGCAAAGTCCAGCAGCAGTTCTTCCCAGACTCCAGCCGTCCTGAAATCATGGTCGATGTTTGGTTGCCAGAAGGTTCTAGTTTTGCAGCTACCGAAGAGGTTTCTAGGCGCATCGAAAAACGCTTAATGGAGGAGCAAGGTGTGACAAGCGTCAGCACCTGGGTTGGTTCTGGGGTGCCCCGTTTTTACTTGCCCCTTGATCAGGTCTTTCCGCAGTCCAATGTGTCTCAACTTATTGTCTTGCCCAAAGATTTAAAAGTGAGAGAGTCTTTGAGAGTCAAATTGCCAGCCTTGTTGGCCAGCGAGTTTCCAGAGGCTCGTGGTCGTGTGAAGTTACTGCCTAACGGCCCGCCTGTTCCTTATCCTGTGCAGTTTAGAGTGGTCGGCGCAGATCCATTGGCACTCAGACTTAAATCTGACGAAGTCAAAGCGGCTATGCGCGGCAATGCCAATACCCGCGGTGTCAATGACAACTGGAATGAGTCTGTCAAAGTCATTCGCCTTGAAGTTGACCAAGCCAAAGCACGAGCCTTGGGTGTCACCAGCCAATCTATTGCGCAGGCTTCAAAAACCATGTCGTCTGGTTCTACCGTGGGTCAATATCGCGATGGCGACAAATTGATTGACATCGTTCTCAGACAACCACTTTCAGAGCGCGACGCCATCACTGATTTGGCTGGCGCGTATGTGCCCACAGCATCGGGTAAATCCATTCCCTTGCTGCAAATTGCCAAGCCAGTTTTCAATTGGGAGCCAGGCGTCATGTGGCGCGAAGGAAGAAACTACGCCATTACAGTCAATGCCGATGTCATTGAAGGCATTCAAGGTGCCACGGTCACCCAACAGTTGCTGCCTGAGCTTAAAAAGCTAGAGGCCAAGTGGCACGATGCAGGGCAGGGGGATTACCGAATTGAAGTGGCGGGTGCAGTGGAAGAAAGCTCCAAAGGATCGGCTTCGATTGCGGCAGGCATACCCCTCATGTTGTTCGTCACCTTCACTTTGCTCATGTTGCAACTCCAAAGCTTCAGCCGGGCGATGCTCGTTTTCCTGACAGGCCCCTTGGGCATGGCGGGTGTTGCTGGCGCTTTGTTGGTATTGGATCGGCCTTTTGGATTTGTGGCTTTATTGGGCGTCATCGCTTTGATGGGCATGATTCAGCGCAACTCGGTCATATTGATAGACCAAATTGAGCAGGACAGGGCGGCAGGCGTGCCTGCTTGGGAAGCCATTGTGGAGTCTGCAGTCAGACGGTTGCGACCCATTGTTTTGACGGCGGCCGCTGCAGTTCTAGCCATGATTCCCCTATCTCGGAGTGTGTTCTGGGGGCCCATGGCGGTCGCCATCATGGGGGGCCTGATTGTGGCAACTGCACTCACCTTATTGGCCTTACCTGCGATGTATGCAGCCTGGTTTAAGGTCGCACCACCGCCCAAATCGGTCTAAACCCGATGATTGAAAGGGGGACTTCAGCTCAGAAGTCCCCACTTCCATGGTTAAAATAGAAGGTTGACCGATTCAACCCATATGGATGGGACCCGCGCGGGTGGCGAAATTGGTAGACGCACCAGGTTTAGGTCCTGACGGTAGCAATACTGTGCGGGTTCGAGTCCCGCCCCGCGCACCAC
>CAJCDH010000198.1 GCA_903961095.1 uncultured Burkholderiales bacterium
CCAAATAGACTTTGTCGCCAACGGCCACGTTTGCGATAGATTCAACTAAAACAGTCGTACTGTTCGCTGCGGTTGCAGCCGCTTTAGTAGTGTTGTCTTTATTGAAGAAGGATACTGAGGCACCAGTTGGCACTGTAATCGCGATGTTGGTTTTGAGAGTCGTTGGGTTAATTGGTGAGACCACGGTTGCACCAGAGTCCACGCCATTGATAAAAACTTTCATGCCATCTGTAAGCGGCACGTCTAAACCCGCATTGCTAGGTGGCGTTTTTAGTCTTATTTCAGTGCCGGTTTTACCTTCATCTGTCAAAGTAGAAGCTACAGGCGCCGTATTGACACGCAAAGCAGTGTCTTTGCTTAAAGTAGCATTTTTGGTACCCAAGATGCTAGGTGAAGCAGAGTCACTGGGCCTGTAGGTATAACCTGCGACATCAGAAGTGATTGACAACGTTGAGTCCATGATACGGCGGTAGTACACCTCCAAGGTGTGTGAGTTGCCGTTGTTGTCGAAGACAGTTTGAGTAGTCTTGTTGTTGAAGGTGGCTTTGTCGGGGTCAAATGACACATTGTCCGATTTGGTGAATGCACGCGAAGTTGAGTCCAACATGGCAGACAGTGTGGAATTGTTTGTGGCATTGCCAGGCAAGTTGCTTGGGGGCATGCGCAGCAAGCCGTTGTTCTTGATCAAGTCGTCGGTCATTTGCTTGCCATCCAAGGTGGGTTGGTAGCCAGTCAAATACATGCCGTTTTCATTGACGATGAAGCCATTCTTATCAACGCCAAACTGGCCATTGCGTGAGTAGTAAACAGCAGAAGGGTCAACCGTTTCAGCGCTGCCAGAACCTTGCAACAATCTGAACATGCCTTTGCCACTGATGGCCAAGTCCAAAGGATTGGCAGAGTTGGTAATGGCACCTTGTGTCATGGGGCGGCGAACGCCCAATGACTGGTTGCCTTGACCGGTTGCAGGCTGATCAGAAGAGTTGGTGCCGTTTAAAAATTGTGTGGCAAACACATACTCGCCAGATTTGTAGCCAATGGTGTTGGCGTTGGCAATGTTGTTACTGACCGTGTCAATGGCCAGCGAAGTGTTTTGTAATCCAGAGAGTGCGGTTGCGATGTTGCTCATGTCAATGTCCTCAGGTTAATCAGTTGATTCGTTAAAAATTAAATGGCCAACCACTTGACAATGTCAGTGGTCAAAATGTTTCGTCCGTCGCTCAAGCCCACTTTCATGTCGGAGCCTTCTTGACCAATGCTGGCCACCAAAGAACCTACATAAGCGGTTGGCGTTGTGGTTTTGCCTTGTTCATCAGTGGCAATGAGTTCCAGGGTGTACACACCAGAAGCCACATGCATGCCTGAGTCGTTGCCACCATCCCAAATGAAATCGGTCATGCCAGAGGGGGTTGGGCCAAAATCGAATTGGTTCACAATTTGGCTGTCGCTGTCGCGAATCACAGCTTTCAAGGAAGCGGCAGGCGCATCCAGTTTGGCGGCCATGCTTACGGCGTTGCCAGAGAAGTAAACCTGCGAGCCTTGGGCCAAAGCTGTTTTGCCAACAGTTGAAGACAAGTTCATGAAGTTGGCAGACTGCATTTGAGCGACCAATGCGCTCACCGAAGTGTTCAGTTTGTTAATGCCATCCACTTGATTCAATGCCGCCAGTTGCGATGTCATGGCTGCGTTGTCCATGGGGTTCATGGGATCTTGGTTCTGCAATTGAACCGTCAACATTTTCAAAAAATTCTTTGAAAGATCTGCTGAAGATGTGCCGTTGCTGGTGCTTTGCACTGGCGCTGCAGTGGGGTCGTAAACGGGAATGTTATTGATTGTGGTAGGCATCGTTGCTTCCTTTATTTGCCCAGATCCAAGGTCTTGAGCATGAGTTGTTTGGTGATGTTCATCATCTCGATGTTGAATTGGTAAGCGCGTGAGGCAGAGACCATGTCAACCATTTGCTCTGCAGGATTCACATTGGGCATGGTGATATAGCCTTGTTGGTTGGCCAAGGGATGGCCAGGGCGATATTCCATGCGGGGTTCTGCTGAGCTCTCAACAATGCGAGCCACTTTGACGCCTTGACCAATACGGCCAGCGCGCGCTTCAGTTTGAAAAACCACATGGCGTGAGCGATAGGGCTGGCCATCTGCACTGACAGCTGTTTCTGCATTGGCCACATTGGATGCAATCAAGTTAAGGCGCAAAGACTGCGCCACCAAACCTGTTGTGCCCAAGTCAAAAGTGCTTAATAAACTCATGATGGCTGTCCTGTGATGGCAGACAAACGCGAGCGCAATGTAGAGCCCAAAAAGCTCAATGTGGCCTCAGTGAAGAAAGCGTTTTTCACAAATTGACCACGCTCAATGTCGGGGTCTACGGTGTTGCCATCCAAAGAAGGCTGAACACCCACGCGAAACATGGGCCTGGGTGACTGAATAGAGGAAGCCATGTGAATGTGACCTTGATGCGTGCGATCAAGGCCCACAGAGGAAGGGCTGGTTTGGCCTGTCAAGCGCTGCATCAACACCGATTGAAAATCAATGTCACGCGCTTTGTAATTGGGGGTGTCTGCGTTGACCAAATTTGAACTGAGCAACTCATGGCGAAGGCTGCGCAGTTTGAGTGCAGCTTCTCCAAATTTCAGCGAGTCAAATTGAGGGACGGTGTTCACGTTGTATCCAATAAATTAATCAAATTTCTTAGATACTTCGCAAACAGCGTGCCAACCCACTAAAACTACTAAAAACACCAAACTTAGGTGCTTTAAGTGGTACAAACACCCTTAAACCGTTACTTAACTGGTTTTCACGGCAAAATTTGCAGGCCATCCTTGTGAGCGCTTGGCAATTTATGCCGGGAAACCTCAAGCTCAAAGAGTTGAATTGGCTGAGTCCTCAGACACCAGTGAAGAAAAACAACTAGACCCGACGGAGCGGCGGCTTGAACGCGCGCGGGAAGAGGGCCAGTTCGCACAATCTCGCGACCTCACCACCTTTCTCGTCTTGGTTCTTTTTGCAGGTTGTCTATTGGGCTTGGGCGCCTCGCTCATGAAAGGCATGGTGGTCCTGGTTCAACAAGGCCTCACCTTTGGCTCTGGCCAAGATTGGCAGGAGCATCTTGCAGAATGGGCCAGTGGCCCCTTGGTAAGCTCCCTGATGTGGGTTGCTGCCATCGTCATTCCGCTTTGGCTTGTATCTGCCATCGCGCCCTTGGCCATGGTGAAGTTTCAACCCGTTTGGGCCTTCAAGCTCAACCCTGCAAGGCTTGACCCATTTGAAGGCTTGGGGCGCATCTTCTCCACCCAGACCCTGACCGAGTTGGCTAAAAACATCTTGAAGGTCATCATTGTGTTTGGCGTCGGTATTGTCTACGTCATGGGTTTGGTAGGGCAGATCAGTGTGTTGTCTCGGCAAGATTTCAATCAAGCACTGTCTAACAGCCTGGGCTTGATTCAAACCGGCCTGTTTTTGTTGCTGCTCCCGGTCTTGGTGGTGGCGGCTGTCGACGTGGTCATTCAGTGGTTCAACTTCTCAAATCGAATGAAGATGAGCCAAGAGGAAATGAAGCAAGAGATGAAGGAGAGTGAAGGCTCGCCTGAACTTAAAAATCGTCTGCGCCAGCGTCAGCGCCAAATTGCCACATCGCGCATGATGTCTGCCCTAGAAAAAGCAGACGTGGTGCTGGCCAACCCAGACCACTTTTCGGTGGCTTTGCGCTATGACGCCGAAAAAATGCGCGCACCTATTGTGGTGGCCAAAGGCATGGACGAAATAGCCCTAATGATTCAAAGGGTGGCCAAAGAAAACCAGGTGCCAGTAGCCCGCATTCCGCCGCTGGCCAGGTTGTTGCATCGGCATTTGAAAGTGGGAGAGCCCATACCAGCGCCCTTGTTTGAGGTGGTGGCCAAGGTCTTGGCTTGGGCTTATGAGTTCAAGCAGGCCACCGCTGCAGACGATCTGCCACTGCCTGAAATAGGCACACTGCCCGATTTAGAAGCCAAGCCCGTCGCTTGAGTGCAGTTTGCGAAGGTGCTTGTGAAGCCCTTTTAGGGCGCAGGCTTGTTGGCAAAGCCCGCCCGAATTAAATCGAAAGGCGCTTCAAAAGCAGTTTCAACCAATTCTGCAAAAGACGGCAGCAGCAAAACGATCACCACAAAAGCCACTGGAATCATGATGGCAAAGCCTACAGAGAACAAATTCATTTGTGGACTCACACGGGCCAAGATGGCCTGCGTCATGTTGAAGAGGAAGTAAATGACGATGGCAGGCAAAGCCAATACCAAGCCCAATACAAAGGCATCTTGCACCAAACTCAAAATAGCCGGCCAACTCCAAGCACTGGGCCAAGTGCCTAGGGGCAACACTTTGAAACTGCTGACCAGCAACTCCAGCATGACCAAATGAACGTTCATGGTGAAGGCCAGTGCAATGGCCAATAAGCCTAAAAACTCACCCACCAAGCCAGAGGCCAAGTTGGTATCTTGTTGAAGTGTGGCTGCAAAACTCAAACCAGATTGCTGCGATAAGATATCTGCCAGCATGTCTACTGCGCTCAGGCCAACCCGAACCATCCACCCAGAAGATAGGCCGACAGCAAACTCTACAAACACCATGGCATAGCCTGGCGCCATGTTCTCCAATGCAGGCAAATCGGATTGCACCATCGGCACCAATGCAAAGGCAATGACAAGCGCGAGCAAGACCCGCAAGCGCATAGGGGCGGAGCGGAAGGCAAACAAGGGCATGGCCATGAAACAGCCGAGCAAGCGAACAGATATCAGCATCCAGACCGTGACGGCCTGCGTCATCCAATCGGGGCTGATGGGCAGCATGTGCGTTAGCGAAGAATCTCGGGCAGCTCTTGGATGACCTCGCGCAGGTAATCCACAAAGATGGCCAAACTGACGGGGCCAGCAATGAGCAAGACCAAAGCAATGACCACCAACTTGGGAATGAAGGCCACAGAGCTTTCATTGACCGACGTAGCCGCTTGCAAAATACCGATGACCAAACCGACGATGAGCAAAGAAATGAGGACTGGCCCACTCAAAATAAATGCCATCCAAAGCGCTTTGAAGGCCACTTCAATGACAAAGCCGGAGTCCATGCTAGGTGACCTTGAAACTGTTAACCAAGGAAGCGGCCAGCAAAGACCAGCCATCGGCCAAAGCAAACACCACCAACTTAAGGGGCAGCGAGAACATCATGGGCGAGACCATGACCATGCCCAAGGAAGTCAAAATGCTGGCCACCGCAAAGTCGATGGCCAAGAAAGGCAAGTAAATGAGGAAGCCAAACAAGAAGCCTGTTTTGATTTCAGACACGGCAAACGCAGGAATGAGAACCGTCATGGGCACATCGGCGCGTGTTTCGATGGGTTTGCCCCATAGCTTGGCAAAAAGGCTTAAGTCATCTTTGTTGGTTTGGCTGAGCATGAATTGTTTCAAGGGCTCGGTGCCAATGTTGACCGCTTCTTCAAACCCAATTTTGCCGCTGGCCAGTGGCAAATAAGCATCTCTGTACATCGACTCTAGCACGGGGTTCATGACAAAAAAAGTGAGGAACACCGACAGGCCAATCAAGACCAAATTGGGGGGCATGCTTTGCAGTCCCAAGGCTTGGCGCAGCATGGAAAAGACAATGAGAATTCGAATGAAGCTGGTCATGAGCATGAGCGCAGCGGGTAAAAATGAGAGGGCGGTTAAGGCCAACAATGTTTGCACAGGCACGGCATAAACAGTGCCTGCTTTAGAGGTGCTAGAAGTAACCAGCGGCAGGTTTTGGGCGGCTGCCCAACCGCAACACAAAAGAAGTGCAAGACCCACAAGCCATTTGAGCTTGAGAAACCTCATGCGCCGTTCTTTCTAGAAAGCAAAGTCATGAGTTGGCCAGCAAAGCCTGCTGGCAAAGAACCATTGCCAGGCATGGGTTCAAAATCTTCCAATTCGGCCAACAAGCTAATGTGCGTTGGTGTATGACCCAAGGCCAAAATGCGATCTTGCATGCGCACCACCAGCAAACGTTCACGGGGGCCCACTGGAAAGGCGGCCAACAATTGGATTTGTCCTCCAACTGCTGTGTTTTGCGCGCCACGGCGAAAAAGCCAAACCACCACCGCCACCAAAACCACCAACAAACTGAGAGTGACCAAGCCCAACCAAGCGCCTCCCCACACTGAGGAAGACGAACTAGAAGAGCTTGTGGTGATGGGCGCTGAGGCAGACTGAGCTAGCGCTGCAAAAGAGAAGGTAAGGCCGCAAAGTGTTAGAGCGCATAAACGCCAAGCATTCAAAATGCGCAAACATTGAAAAGTGGCTGACTGAGGGGTCAATTTTTGGATTTCCGTAAACGCTCCGATGGTGAAATGATATCAGTCAAGCGGATGCCGTAGCGATCATCGACGATGACAACTTCGCCTTGTGCAATTAAACAACCGTTAACCACCAAGTTCAAGGGCTCGCCGGCTTCGACATCTAGCTCAATCACGCCGCCGTTTTGCACCGACATTAAGTCGCCTAGCGGCATTTTGGTGCGGCCCAACTCAATCATCACCTTCACAGGCAGGTCCATGATCATGTCCATGTCGTGAATCACAGGCTTGGCTGTGTCTGTGGCTTGAGCCGGCTCCTCGCCCCAATGGGTGAGGTCATCGGAAGGCCCTTTTTCAATCTGCTGCGTCACAGTTCACCTTCACTTTTCTGAATTTGATGGTCTAGCTGGCTCATTGCCTTGGCGGCATTGGCCAAATCGGTTTGCGCTTGGGCCGGTATGTCTAGGCTACCCAGGTATTGCCCAGACGTAGCGCCTTCATCGTCTGCCATTTGGGGCAGAAGGGGCGGAGGATTCATGTGCTCTACCTTCAGGGCGTAATGGCCATTTCTAACGCCATATCGGCCACTGAGTAAATTGACGCCATCCACCATCAGGCGCACGGGCGCTGACAAATCGATGGGTAAAACTTGCCCTAAAGACAAGGAAAGCAATTGAGCAACCGACAGCTCTTTTTCACACAAGACGGCCACAGACTCCACAGGCTTGGCATAAAGCTGATGTTGCAAGCTGCGACTCCAGCCAGCAGGTTGACCAGCAGCTTCGGAACTCTGGGCTGAGGCACTGGGAGTTTGCCAATCTAATGCCCGCTTTGGCAAACACAAGTCGACCCTGAGTTCAAGCAAGTTGAAATGGACTGCAAACTGGGCATGCAACACCACATCTTTGTGCGAGGTTAGCCGAAGTGAAGACAGTTGCTGCTCTTGCCTTAAGGTTTGCAAACGAATGGGGTAAACCGCTTGCCAGGCCGCCTCATAGGCGGTGGCCATGGTTGCAAGCAGTCGTTGCCTAATTCCCAATTCAATGTGCGTCAGTTTGCCGTGACGCTCTCGAAGGGGAATGGTGCCATTGCCGCCAAACAAGCAATCGACCGCCGCAGCCACCCAGCGGGAGTCAAAGCTCCAAGCGCAAAGTGTTTGAAGTGCATCGATTTCAAATATTTGAATGTCGGCAAATGAGGGCGCTTCAAGCACAAAAGCTTCGTAGGTTTTGAGCTGCATGTCACCCGCCAAAATTTGGATGTCGGCGGGAACCAAAGTCGATATTGACTGACGCCACTGAGCAACAAACTGCATGTGCATGGCGTCCAATTGCTCGCGGTTCCAGTCATGCGCGACATGGGGGTCTAGGCCTTCAAGCGCATCTTTGGCAAAGGGGAATTGCATGTTGTCTGGGTTGGTATTCATAAATGGCCTTTGGGCTCATGTCTTTAGGCGTAAAGATAAACTTGATTGGAACCCGTTTCGCGGGCTCGGTTTGCGCCTGCTTCACGCTGCGTCAAAATCTTAGGTGTGTCGTTGGCGCCAGGGTTGGCTGAAGAATTGTCACCCGATTCACGCTCTTGCGAGTTAGAAAAATTGGCGGCACTTGAAGACCCAGATTGACTTTGCTGACGCATATCAAGCTGTAACTCCAAACCCATTTGCTGAAACTGCTCACGCAACTGCGGAGCGCTTTGTTCTAGGCGTGTGCGAGTTGAGTCGCTCACACCTTCAACAATGAGCAATGCGCCGCCGCGCTCATCAAGCTTCAGCTCAATGGTGAATTTGCTTTGATCTGGCGGCGTTAGCTCCATCACGACATGGCCGCCGCCTTGCTTCACCATTTTTTGAATTTCCAGCTGCACAGCGCCAGAATCGAGGCTTACTTCGTGTGGCACCACTGGGGCAGGGCGTTGCTGTGCCTGCAGCGAGACCCAATCCATGACCGTGGTGACAGGGCGTTGCGGCCCGCCTACCAAGCTGCTCACAAATGAAGAAGATAAATCCTCCAAACTCAGTGCTGTATCGGGCCGAGTTTCTGATTGCGCGGCAAGTTTTAAGTCTGCGAAGCTTTCTAAGCTTGGATCCTGGGCTGCGATGGCTTGCTCTAGGGGAAGCGTGCTGGCCAGTGCAGAAACAGTTGTAGAAACAGGTGCTGAAGCAGCCATGCCTTCGTTGCTGCGGACTGCTTGCAAACCCAAACTGGAAGTGGGCGGCGATGAAGCCGCTGCGGCTTGTGTGATGGAGGGCGCTATTGAAAGCGCAATTGGGGACGCAATCGAAAGCGCAATTGGGGACGCAATTGGGGACGCAATCGGGGGCGCAGAATTTGTTGCAGTGGCCTTAGAAATCACAGCTTCGTTTGAGCTAATTTTGGCATCGAAATTGAAGGCTGTTTCTTTGCCAGCCTTGGCCGCACTTTCAGCTTTTGAATCAATGGCGGCAGACGACTTCTGTGCCGCGACAGAATCAGCTTTGACCGCCTGAGCCAATGGTGTTTGGGCTGTAGCAGTCGTGCTTGCTAAGACGCTAGCTGTCGCCATGAGAGTGGCCTCGGATGCAGGCCTTGCAGAGACTCCCGCCGAGTTTGCAGACATCTCTGCTGAGCTTTCAGATGTCGCCGCCGATGAGATTGAGGCAGCGATTGAGGGCGAAATTGAGGAGGCGCCAGAGGGCAAAGAAGTCAAAGAGCCATTTGCCAATACGGGGTCAAGCTTCTGCGTGGGCGTCGTGCCAACTTGACTGAGCTCAGG
>CAJCDH010000199.1 GCA_903961095.1 uncultured Burkholderiales bacterium
ACAAGAGCGGTATTGGCGCCGGCTTATGCGAGATTTACCAAACAAAATCCAAATGTCATTGTGCGAATTATTGACTCTTATTATGGTGAGCTGACTGACAGGGTTCGGTCTGGGGAATTAACTTTTGCCATTGTTCCTTCCGCAACTGGTTCAAAAGGTGTGCGTACGAGTTTTTTTGCAAGCGCTCCCGAGATGCTTGTTTCAGGAAGAATGAGTCCCTTTAAGCACTGTCAACCATTAAGGTTGGCTGATCTGTCCCCCTTCAATTTGGCCATTCCAGGTCCTACCAATGCGCGCCGCAAATTGATTGATGCATACATCACTTCAAATGGCGTTGGTATCAAGAGTTTTGCTGAGTTTGACACGATGGCTGGCACTATGGATCTTGTATCTAGAGGAGAGTGGGCAACTATTTTGCCAATGATGATGATTGCCAATGACATCGACACAGGAAAATACAACATTAATCCGATTGAGGATCCACCCTTGATATTGGAAACATTCGTCATTGAACCAGCGCGTAAAGTAATGACGGATGTAGCCTTAGATTTTTTGGAGTGCGTTAAAGAAGAGTTTGCTTTTTCAATTGCTAAAGCAACGCAACTCTTAAATAAAGGACGTCATTAAGTTAAGTAATTCCATGCATCACTTCTGATAATTTGAACCGCAATTAATTCAGATATAGGATTACCTTCGATCAGCGACTCAACTATTTTGAGTTAGAAGGGTAATCATCATGGTATGTATTTCAAAATTGCAGTCCAATACGTTAATTAAGTGGCTATCGTGCTGCTTCTTTACGATGCTCATCTCGTCTTCCAACGTATTTGCTCAGAGTGACTATCCGAATAAACCTGTACGAATCGTTGTTCCTTTCAGCGCAGGGGGCATGAGTGACGGTTTGGCCCGTTTATACACAAAAGAGCTCACAGACCGCTTAGGGCAACCCTTTATTTTAGAATTTAAACCTGGCGCTGCAACCAATTTAGGTGCAGCTACTGTAGCAGCAGCACCTCCAGACGGGTACACGTTGTTTGTGTCGACCATGGCATCTCATGCGCTTAACAAATGGAGCTATAAAAGTTTAAATTACGATGCTGACGCCATGGTCAATGTTGGATTGCTTGGCGTGGTTCCTTCCTTTTTGGTCGTTCGGCAAGACTCACCCTACAAGACATTTGATGAACTTATCCGAGCTGCTAAATCGAGTCCACAAGGATTGAGTTACGGCACGCATGGCGCTGGCGGCCCTAACCATCTCATCACTGAGTTATTGCGCTCAAAAGCAGGTATTCCACAACTGTTACATGTTCCTTATAAAGGGCTTCCTCAGTCCAGCGTAGATCTCATTGGCGGTCGAATCGATTTTATGATCGATGGTGCATCTATTAATTTAGTAGAAGGTGGTCGATTAAGAGCACTTGCGGTGACCTACCCTAAGCGGTGGCCGTCGCAACCCAGTGTGCCAACAATGGCCGAAGTAGGGTATCCCGAGGTGACCATGACTGCGTTCTTCGGGATCTCTGCGCCTGCTGGCACCCCTATTCAAATAGTTGAAAAATTGAATCAAGCATTGAAGTCGATTGGTTCTAGTCAGGACATTGAGAAAAAAATCATGGCCATGAATGTTTTGCCACTTCCCCTTAATCGTCAAGAAACATCTGCATTCATCAAAGAGCAATCAGAAAAGTGGCAGCCTGTTATCAAGTCATTGAACATTGTTTTTGAATAAATTCATCGCAATCTAATTGTTTTTTAAAATCTAGGAGACAAAATGAAATTCGCAGCAGAAAAAGGACTGATTACTAGAAGAAAATTAAACACGATGGCCGTCTTGAGTGCTTTGATGCCTGTCACTTCAATGGCACAGGCGGATTACCCCAGTCGGCCTGTCAAGCTGATTTCACCATTCCCTGCAGGTGCATTTACTG
>CAJCDH010000200.1 GCA_903961095.1 uncultured Burkholderiales bacterium
CGATTCAACGTCTTATGCAGCCAATGGCAAATTGGCATACCTTCCTGATGCATAGACAAGTGCCGGAGAAGCTAAATTGCCACCGCACATCGAATCGACTTGGCCGTAGACCACAGTGTGGTCACCAATTTTTTGAGTCGAGTGAATAACGCAGGAAAAACTGGCGTTGGCACCCTCCAATAGAGGTGTTCCTTGCTCTGTGAATTGCCAGCTGGCGGGACATTGGTCTAAGAACTTTCCGCTGTAGTGCCTGGAGACATCGTCCTGATCGGCTGCAAGAATGTTGACGGAAAAATTTCTCTCTTTGAGCAATACAGGCAACATCCGACTCTCATTACGGATGCATGCCAAAAGAATGAGTGGTTCGAGACTGACTGAAGTCACAGCGTTGGCGGTCATGGCAAAGACTGAATCTGATGATTGCGTCGCAATGACCGTAACGCCTGTCACCATGCGGCCCATGAGAGATCGGAAATGTTGTTGCTGTGTTGTCATGCGGTGGTTCCAGATGAGTTGGCTCATGATCCATCTTCTGCCCGCTTATTTCCGTATCTGCGGATACAGCTTTGAGATTTTTTATTCCGGGAAATCACCTAGAAGCAATGGGTCAACTTTGTATCGCTAGATACAGAGAGCCAAGTGCATGCAGACCTAAAGTAGTGTCCATTGCAGATTGGAAAACTGCAGTTGTGCTCTTCATTTTTAAAACAGGAGATATTCATGTTCAATTTCAAGGTCCATCCCGTATTGCAGGTAGCGTTTTCGCTTGTGGCTTGTATGCCCGTTGCGGCGAATGCGCAAAAGATGCTTGCATCTACCTGGATGCCTCAGACTCATGAAATTTCTCGCACGATGATGGATTGGGCGAAAGAGGTCGAGCGCGCCACCGATGGTCGGGTAACGTTCCAGCTCCTTCCCAAGCCCGCTTCAACGCCTCAAGGAAGTTTTGATGCTGTTCGCAATGGTGTTGCTGATCTCAGCTTCACAGTTCATGGTTATACGCCTGGGCGATTTGTGCTGACTCAGGTCGCAGAACTACCACTGCTCGGCGATTCGGCAGAAGCCGTTTCTGTGGCCTATCAAAAAATTTATGACAAGCACTTCGCGCAGCTGGGGGAGCATCAGGGCGTCAAGGTCTTGGCTGTTTTTACGCATGGGCCGGGGATCGTTCACAACAGCAAGCGTGCAGTCAACTCGATCGAAGACCTGCAAGGTCTCAAGTTCAGGGTGGGCGGTGGCATGGTCAATGAAATCGCCAAAACGGTGGGGATGAACGTGACTTTGAAGCCAGCTCCTGATACCTTTGAACTTCTCAGTACTGGGGTCATGGATGGATCGCTGTTGCCCGCAGAATCGATCGACGCTTATCGATTGGATAAATTGATCAAGTACTCCACAACATTTCCAGGCGGACTCTACAACACGAGCTTTGTCATGATGATGAATTCAAAGCAGTTTGCTGCGCTCTCTGAAAAAGATCAAAAAGCCATTGAAAAACTGTCAGGAGTTGAATTGGCGCGAAAGCTAGGCCGGGCTTGGGACCGTGCTGATCGAAAAGGCATGGCTTACATGCAGGCGGGTGGAGTGAGCGTTGTGAAGGCATCGCCTCAATTTGTGAATCAGATTCAAAGCAAAGTAGCTTCATTAGAGACACGGTGGGTGGATGCATCAAAGGCTAAGGGTGTAAAGAACCCAGCTGCTGTACTCAAGGAGTTCCGGCAGTTGGCATCCTCACAATGATTCTCATTTTTCGAGTGAGCTTACTTGGGCTTCAAATGCATCATGGATATCGAAAAATTTCACAAACATCGGGCTTGTGGCGATCTGAGCGTCTTGTCCCTTGTTGAACGTAGTCTAGAGCGTATTCGGACGCTGGATGGTGAACATGGGGCCTGGGTGCATGTCGCCGACAAAGACGCGCTGCTCCAATTGGCAGCTGACAGTGATGCGAGGTGGACATCAGGAACCCCCCTTTCTGCGCTCGATGGGTTGCCCTTTTCCGTCAAAGACAGCCAGCATGTTGTCGGGATGCCTACGACGTTCGGCTCGCTGGCGGCAACCCCAGTGCTTCCCACGCAATCGAGCCCGATTGTGGAGCGCTTGCAGAAAGCAGGTGCGATTGCACTTGGCAAGACCTCACTGCCCGAGTTTTCCTGGAAGGGAACTACAGAGAGTCCCAGATCGGGCATCACACGCAATCCACGGTATCCACATTACTCTCCTGGGGGAAGCAGTGGTGGGGCCGCAGTGAGCATCGCCCAAGGCGCCTGTTTGCTGGCTACGGGTACAGATGCAGCAGGTTCTGTCAGGATACCGGCTGCATTCACAGGCACTGTCGGGTTCAAACCCAGTGACAGCATTGCACTTTCAACTGGGGCTGTGGAAGGATTCAAGCGAATTGGTCACTGGGGCGTACATACCCGGACTTTGGCTGACCTAGCCAGGGTGTGGAACACTTTATATGACAGTGCAGCCGCACCAGAGCAATTGCGGTGGGCAAGCATTGATACATCTACTCGCATGGGGAGCCGAGCAAAAAGCTTTTACGATGCTTGTGTGGCGCGTATGGTCAAGCGCTTCGGGCCTCCTGCAGCGGTTTTTCGACCTGACTGGGTTTCTGCCCGGCAGGCTATTCACAGTTTGTACCTACGGGGGTGCTTTGAAACCTTTTCCCGAATTGATAGCTTGCGAATTGATCTGGTGGATCCTGGTCTTGCCGATTTTGCCAATCGCGGTGCTCTGGTAAATGCACACAAGCTCGCGCAGGCAATAGACGCTCAGGTCATGCTTCGAAGCATGCTTGATCAAATTTTCGAGGTGGCTGATGTACTGGTGCTTCCGACCGTAGCTTTTGATCCTCCGCTGATTGGCAAAGAGTCTCCCGAGGAAGCCGGTGTTGATGATTGGATCGATTGGGCGCACTGTACTTATCTGACTAATCTGACTGGTCATCCTTCGCTTAGCCTACCCTGGGAGCTAGAGGGTGTACCTTTTGGCTTGCAGGTGGTTGGTCTCAGGGGCCGAGACGCACAGTTGTTGGCGGCATCCGAGCAAATAAATCGACTTATGGGAACTGAATAGCTGGAAACTATCCGAGAGCTTGACCAGGTCTTAAAGATTATTCTTTTTCTTGATGGAGGGCCTTTTGGGGGAACCGTAAAAAATATGCCCTGAGAGCCTCTTGAATCCTTGAGGTTATTCAGACACCGCTTCCGCCAGACTATTTCGAACTGATTCCAAGTCGTTCGAACAATTTACAACCCGTTCGGGCTTTCCTAGGGTGTGCTACAAGAACACCTTCCGGATCAGACAGGCTTCTTCATAGGCCTCAATGTCTTTGAGCCTGTACAGCACTTTCCCCACGATCTTCAAGTACTGCGGGTGCGGGCCCTCGCCGACGGTGCGCCAGCGCTGAAGGCGTGCGACTGACCACACCCAACGAGCGGCAAGCATTTTTTCGGTCAGTAGCTCGCGTGCAGGTTCGGCCGGGACCTCTGGAGCAAGGTGTTGGGGCTCGAACTTGGGTTC
>CAJCDH010000201.1 GCA_903961095.1 uncultured Burkholderiales bacterium
GGAATGGCATCGAGTTCAGACTGCAAATATCTAGGCTTTTCAGTGCAGCCGTTTGCACTGTAATTTTCTGGAGATATTCAACATGTCCATTTTCAACAAAGTGACAAAAACCTTCCAATGGGGCCAACACAAGGTCATCATGGAAACAGGCGAAATTGCACGCCAAGCTTCTGGCGCAGTGCTGGTCAACATTGAAGACACCGTGGTTCTTGCCACCGTGGTTGCTTCTAAAAATTCCAAAGCAGGTCAAGACTTTTTTCCCTTGACAGTCGACTACATTGAGAAAGCATATGCAGCAGGCAAGATCCCTGGTAGCTTTTTCAAACGCGAAGCCAAGCCAAGCGAATTGGAAACCCTCACCAGCCGGTTGATCGACCGTCCAATTCGTCCTCTGTTCCCAGAAGGTTTCTACAACGACGTTCACGTTGTTGTTCACACCGTTTCTTTGAACCCAGAAGTCGACGCCGACATCGCAGCCTTGATTGCTGTGAGTGCTGCATTGTCTATTTCTGGCGTGCCTTTCAATGGCCCTATTGGCGCTGCGCGCGTGGGCTACATCAATGGCGAATATGTGTTGAACCCAGGTCAAACACAACGCAAAGAAAGTCAAATGGACTTGGTGGTTGCCGGTACAGAATCAGCTGTTTTGATGGTGGAATCAGAAGCCCAACAATTGTCTGAAGAAATCATGTTGGGTGCCGTGGTGTTTGGCCACGAGCAGGGCAACATTGCCGTGAATGCCATTCATGAACTGGTGCGCGATGCTGGCAAGCCGGCATGGGATTGGACTGCGCCCGCGAAAGACGAAGACCTCATTGCCAAAGTGAAAGTACACGCCGATGAAAAACTCCGCGCTGCTTACCAAATTCGCAACAAACAAAGTCGCACACAAGCTTGCCGCGAAACCTACGCTGCCACCATGGCCGCTTTGAAGGCGGACGGCGTTGAGTTTGACAGCGTCAAAGTTGAAGGCATGTTGTTTGACATCGAAGCCAACATCGTTCGCAGCCAAATTTTGGCAGGCGAGCCCCGCATTGACGGCCGCGACACACGCACTGTGCGTCCCATCGAAATTCGCAACTCAGTGTTGCCACGTACACACGGTTCTACCTTGTTCACGCGCGGTGAAACACAAGCCTTGGTCATTGCTACTTTAGGCACTGAGCGCGACGCACAACGCATTGATGCTTTGGCGGGTGAGTACGAAGATCGCTTCATGCTGCACTACAACATGCCTCCCTTTGCCACTGGCGAAGTGGGCCGCATGGGCTCAACAAAGCGCCGCGAAATTGGTCACGGCCGTTTGGCTAAGCGTGCTTTGGCCGCTGTATTGCCAACCAAAGAAGAGTTCCCCTACACCATGCGTGTAGTGTCTGAAATTACAGAGTCCAACGGTTCTTCTTCTATGGCCTCTGTGTGCGGTGGTTGCTTGTCTTTGATGGACGCTGGCGTGCCTATGAAAGCCCACGTGGCCGGCATTGCGATGGGCTTGATCAAAGACGCCAACCGCTTTGCGGTGTTGACCGACATCTTGGGCGACGAAGATCATTTGGGTGACATGGACTTTAAAGTGGCCGGTACCACCAATGGTGTGACGGCTCTGCAGATGGACATCAAAATCCAAGGCATTACCAAAGAGATCATGCAAGTGGCATTGGCACAAGCCAAAGAAGCGCGCATGCACATCTTGGGCAAAATGCAAGATGCCATGAGCGAAGCTAAAACCGAAGTGTCTAACTTCGCACCCAAGCTCTTCACCATGAAGATCAATCCCGACAAAATTCGCGATGTGATCGGTAAGGGCGGCGCCACCATCCGTGCTTTGACGGAAGAAACGGGCACGCAAATCAACATCAGCGAAGATGGCACGATTACCATTGCCGCTACTGACGGTGCCAAGGCCGACGAAGCCAAGCGCCGCATTGAGCAAATTACCGCTGAGGTTGAAATTGGCAAAGTGTACGAAGGCCCTGTCACCAAATTGCTCGATTTTGGTGCATTGATCAATTTGTTGCCCGGCAAAGACGGCTTGTTGCACATCAGCCAAATTGCTCACGAACGCGTTGAGAAAGTCTCTGACTATTTGCAAGAAGGTCAAATCGTCAAAGTCAAAGTGCTTGAGACCGATGAAAAAGGCCGCGTCAAGTTGTCCATGAAAGCCTTGATTGATCGTCCTGCTGCGCCTTCACACGCAGAGTGATGGGGCTTGAGGTACTGAGGAAGATTGACCATGAAGAAAAAGCTCATTGCTGGTAACTGGAAGATGAATGGCAGTTTGTCTGCCAATCTCTCTTTGTTGCAAGCGGTGTTGGACGGAAGCCAAGGCATGTCATGCCTTGCTGCTGTTTGTGTGCCTGCCGCATATTTAGCGCAGGTACAAGCCATCCTTTCGGGTCAGTCCCTCATTGCCTTGGGCTCTCAAGATGTGTCTGCGCAAGAGTCTGGCGCCTTTACTGGTGAAATCTCGGCAGGCATGTTGAAGGATTTTGCCGTGCGCTATGCCATCGTAGGTCACTCAGAGAGACGTCAATATCATGCTGAGTCAGATGCCGCTGTGGCCCTCAAAGCGCAGCGCGCTTTGTCGGCAGGCATCACGCCCATTGTGTGTGTGGGCGAAACTTTGGCTGATCGAGAGGCTGGCAAAACCGAAGAGGTGGTCAAGCGGCAACTGGCCGCTGTCATTCACACCAACGGTCATTGCATCAGCGAAATTGTGGTGGCCTATGAGCCCGTTTGGGCCATCGGTACAGGCCGCACCGCTTCGCCAGAGCAAGCACAAGAAGTGCACGCTGTTTTGCGTGCTCAACTGAAGGCGGCATCACCGCATTCAGACCGAATTTCTATTTTGTATGGCGGCAGTATGAATGCCGCCAACGCCGCACAGTTGCTGGCACAAACCGATATTGATGGTGGCTTGATTGGCGGCGCAGCCCTCAAGGCACCCGACTTTTTGGCCATCATGGCTGCTGGTTCAGTCTCGGCCTAATGCTGTGCTGAACTTTTGACTGAAGATATTTAGATTGGGAGCGATACATGAACACAATGATCACCGTAATTTTGGCTGTACAAATGTTGTCGGCATTGGCCATGATTGGATTGATTTTGGTGCAGCACGGTAAAGGTGCTGACATGGGCGCTGCTTTTGGCAGCGGCAATTCTGGCAGTTTGTTTGGAGCCTCTGGCGGTGCCAATTTCCTGTCCCGAACCACGGCTGTACTGGCTGCTGTATTTTTTGTAACAACCTTGTTGTTGGCATATTTTGGCAACTTGCGTCCCACATCTTCTGGCAGTGTTTTAGAAGGCAGCTCTCTCGTTGCGCCTTCTGCTTTGCCGGCCCCCGTTGATAACAGCGCAGCTTCACAAATCCCGGGTAACCAGCCTGCTGCGCCTTCAGTTCCTGCAAGTTCGAAGTAAGACTTCTCTCTTCTTGTGAGTTCTTGATCTGAGTTGTAAATTTCGGTGTTTGCCCCTCAGAATTAGCTTGTTTAGAGGTAAACTACGAGTTGTTCTGAGCGCCAAAATCCACTTGTGGATGCCTCATGCCATCAGAGCAAATAACCGCCGTCGTGGTGAAATTGGTAGACACGCTATCTTGAGGGGGTAGTGGCGAAAGCTGTGCGAGTTCGAGTCTCGCCGACGGCACCAACACAGAGACGCTGAGTGTGATCACTCAGCGTCTCCTCAGTGATTAGAAGTCCATGATCAACCTCGACCAATACCTTCCTATCTTGCTGTTCATCTTGGTAGGCCTTGCCATTGGCGTCATTCCCCAAGTTCTTGGCTTTATTTTGGGCCCCAACCGCCCAGACGCTGCAAAAAATTCCCCTTACGAATGTGGCTTCGAAGCCTTCGAAGATGCGCGCATGAAATTTGACGTTCGCTACTACTTGGTTGCGATCCTGTTTATTTTGTTTGATCTCGAAATTGCATTTCTCTTTCCGTGGGCCGTTGCCCTCAAGGAAGTTGGCATCGAAGGTTTCGTGGGTGTCGTTATTTTTCTAAGCATTCTGGTTGTTGGATTTGTGTATGAGTGGAAAAAAGGTGCACTCGATTGGGAGTGACTTCTTCCACTCAACTGCTCCAACTCAAATGTGTATGAATGTGTGCTTCAACAAGGACGTGAAAAATGATTGAAGGCGTGATGAAAGAAGGCTTTATCACCACAAGTTACGACTCTGTGGTGAATTGGGCTAAAACAGGTTCTTTGTGGCCCATGACCTTCGGCTTGGCCTGTTGTGCGGTCGAAATGATGCATGCAGCAACTGCCCGTTATGACTTGGCTCGTTTTGGTGCTGAGGTTTTTCGCGCCAGTCCTCGTCAAAGTGATTTGATGATTGTGGCCGGCACCCTGACCAACAAAATGGCTCCAGCATTGCGCAAGGTTTACGATCAAATGTCCGAACCGCGCTGGGTCATTTCTATGGGGTCTTGCGCCAACGGCGGCGGTTATTACCACTACAGTTACTCAGTCGTTCGTGGCTGCGACCGCATCGTGCCTGTTGATGTCTATGTACCTGGCTGCCCGCCTACGGCTGAAGCCTTGATTTACGGCATCATTCAGCTGCAGCAAAAAATTCGTCGCACCAATACCATCGCACGGGTCTGAAAGAATCAACATGACTTTTTCAATTCACCCCGAACAACTTCAACAAAATCTTGTTCAGGTGCTGGGATCTCAAGTATCCGAAGTGACCTTGTCCTTGGGCGAAGTCAGCATCAAAGTTTCTGCAGCCAATTACCTCGGTGTGATGCAAACTTTGCGCGATGCACCTGCCTGTCAATTTGAGCAACTCATCGATCTTTGTGGCATGGACTACTCCACCTATGCTGAGGTGGGTACCGATGGGCCACGTTTTGGCGTTGTCGTCCACCTTTTGTCGGTCAGCCTGAATCAGCGCGTGCGTGTCATGGTACTTTGCCCCGACGACGATTTGCCTTTGGTCGATTCCGTCAACGACTTGTGGAACTCTGCCAACTGGTACGAGCGTGAAGCATTTGACTTGTATGGCATTGTGTTTGAAGGCCACCAAGACTTGCGCCGAATTCTCACCGACTACGGCTTCATTGGACATCCTTTCCGAAAAGACTTCCCTGTTTCAGGCCATGTCGAAATGCGATATGACGCTGAGCGCGCCCGCGTGATTTACGAGCCAGTTTCTATTGAGCCTCGAGAAATCACGCCCCGGATCATCCGCGAAGATAAATACGGAGGGCTGCACTAAGCGCATAAGCACTTGTGTCAATCAACATGGCAGAAATTAAAAACTACACCCTCAACTTTGGACCGCAACATCCTGCGGCTCACGGCGTACTTCGATTGGTCCTAGAGCTTGACGGGGAAGTCGTGCAGCGCGCCGATCCTCATATTGGTCTCTTGCACCGCGCCACCGAGAAGCTGGCCGAAACCAAAACCTACATTCAGTCATTGCCCTACATGGATCGCTTGGACTATGTGTCCATGATGTCCAATGAGCATGCCTATTGCTTGGCCATTGAAAAATTACTTGGCATTGAGGTGCCCAAACGTGCGCAGTACATCCGCGTGATGTTCTCCGAAATCACACGTCTTCTCAATCACTTGATGTGGTTGGGCTCCCATGCCAACGATTGCGGCAGCTCGACTGTTTTAATTTACGCATTCCGCGAGCGTGAAGATTTGTTCGACATGTACGAGGCTGTTTCAGGTGCTCGCATGCATGCCGCCTATTTTCGTCCTGGCGGTGTTTATCGCGATTTGCCAGACACCATGGCGCAGTATCAGGTTAACAAAATTCGCAATGCCAAAGCCATTGCAGAATTGAATGTCAATCGTCAAGGTTCCTTGCTCGATTTCATTGAAGATTTCACCAAGCGCTTTCCTGCTTGTATAGATGAATACGAAACCCTGCTAACCGACAACCGAATTTGGAAGCAGCGTACCGTTGGTGTTGGTGTGGTGTCGCCAAAGCGAGCATTGAACCTTGGCATGACTGGGCCTATGCTGCGCGGTTCTGGCATTGCTTGGGATTTACGCAAAACACAGCCTTACGAAATATACTCAGAAATAGAGTTTGATGTGCCTGTGGGCAAAACCGGCGACAGCTACGATCGCTACTTGGTTCGCATGCAAGAAATGCGTGAATCCAATCGCATTATTCAACAATGTATCAAGTGGCTGCGCGCCAATCCTGGCCCTGTCATTACAGACAACCACAAAATTGCGCCACCTTCGCGCGAATCCATGAAGACCAACATGGAAGGTTTGATTCACCATTTCAAACTTTTCACAGAAGGCTTCCATGTGCCAGAAGGGCAGGCCTATGCCGCCGTTGAGCACCCTACAGGTGAGTTTGGTATTTACCTTGTCAGCGATGGTGCCAACAAACCTTACCGCTTAAAAATCCGTGCCCCGGGCTATGCCCACTTGGCGACCCTTGATGAAATGGCCCGTGGCCACATGTTGGCCGACGCAGTGGCCATCATCGGAACCATGGACA
>CAJCDH010000202.1 GCA_903961095.1 uncultured Burkholderiales bacterium
ACCTTTAACGCGCTCCTCAACACTGTCTGCTGCCGTCAGAATGAGAACGGGCAGGGTAGAGCCGCGGGAGCGCAATTTTTTCAAGACCTCAAGGCCGTGCATTTTGGGCAAACCTAAATCCAAAATAAGCAAGTCAAATTCGCTGTTGGTCATGAGGGCCGCATCGGCCTCTGAGCCGCTGGCCACATGGTCAACGGCAGCGCCACTGCTACGCAAAGTTCGCAACAGGCCATCGGCCAAGACCTGATCGTCTTCTGCAATCAAAATGCGCATGTTTGTCTCCTGCTTTTTTTTGCCGGGCAAGGGCTTCGTGAAACCCTGTTCGGGTGTGGGGTTAATTTTAGGCGACTCCAGCAAGCTTGGGCGAAACTTTCTGCGTGCATTTGCTGCGTGCATTTGATTTGCGCCTGCCCCCAGCGCAAACTTGTTTGCAGTTCACATGCAATAAGCTTCTAGGCCTAAAGCAACGACCGTGGCCACGTCTTTGCCGACCGACGCTTTGAATTCGGTTTCAGCCTGCGCAACAGCCATTTGGAATGCCGCCAACCAAGCCAGTCCCGCCTCTGTAAATACAACTTGCCGCGCTCTGGCATCGCGCGCATCGCGCTCTCTTTTGACCAGGCCCCAGGCCTCGCATTGGTCCACCAAATTGCCCATGGCTTGCTTGCTCATGCCTGCAGCTTGTGCCAAATCTGTGAGCCTTGAGCCTTGAAGCGACAAATGCCGCGTGATGTGTATGTGTGCAGCGCTGATTTGGTCTCTGGCCGCCAAATTAGAAAGTGCCAAAGGCACTTGATCGTTATGCGCCATGAGACTCAAAACACGCGCATCAAACCGGCGCATCGCATGGCCTAAAAGTCGACCCAAATGCGTCTCGCGCCAGCGGTCGTCCAATGCGGCAACCCACGCGCTGCTGGTGTCTGAATGATGCTGAAAACTGTCAATCACTGTCATTTTGTAATGGTAAAGCAAACTGACTAAAAAATCTATTTACTCGATAAGACAATGCTATTAAAGTACTGTTCAAGCATCCAGTCTTTGATCAACTTTCTAGATGCACCATTTTCAACCCGTTGATTCTCAAGGAGATTTTCATGAGCGAGCAAAACAGCGACAAAACCAAAGCCCTGCAAGCAGCACTGGCCCAAATTGAAAAACAATTCGGCAAAGGCACCATCATGCGTTTGGGTGAAGGCGAAGTCATCGAAGACATTCAAGTGGTATCCACAGGCTCTTTGGGCCTTGACATCGCCTTAGGCGTTGGCGGCTTGCCCCGCGGCCGCGTCGTTGAAATATACGGCCCAGAATCCTCTGGCAAAACCACTCTCACCTTGCAAGTCATTGCCGAGATGCAGAAAGTGGGCGGCCAATGCGCCTTCGTCGATGCCGAGCATGCGCTAGACATCCAATACGCTCAAAAACTGGGCGTCAACCTCCAAGATCTGCTCATCAGCCAACCCGACACCGGCGAACAAGCTCTGGAAATTGTGGACAGTTTGGTTCGCTCAGGCGCGGTCGATTTGGTGGTCATCGACTCCGTGGCCGCACTCACCCCCAAAGCCGAACTCGAAGGCGACATGGGCGACTCTCTGCCAGGCCTGCAAGCGCGCCTCATGAGCCAAGCTTTGCGCAAGCTCACCGCCACCATCAAGAAAACCAACTGCATGGTGATCTTCATCAACCAAATTCGCATGAAGATCGGCGTCATGTTCGGCTCCCCCGAAACCACCACGGGTGGCAATGCACTCAAGTTCTATGCGTCTGTCCGCTTAGACATTCGCCGCACTGGCACCATCAAGCGCGGCGACGAGGCCATTGGCAACGAAACCAAGGTCAAAGTGGTTAAAAACAAAGTGGCCCCGCCCTTCAAAACGGCCGAGTTCGACATCTTGTTTGGCGAAGGCATCAGCCGTCATGGCGAGATCATCGACATGGGCGTCGAAGCCAAAATCATCGACAAATCAGGTGCCTGGTATGCCTACAACGGCGAAAAAATTGGCCAAGGCCGCGACAACGCCCGTGAGTTTCTGCGCGAAAACTCAGAGCTGGCCGCCGAGATTGAAAACAAAGTTCGCGAGTCTTTGGGCATTCCCTTGTTGGCCGAAGCGGTTCATGCGGCCTAAGCAAATGCATTGCTAAGTCTTCTCCACAGTTGCGCTCCTTGATCAATGGCTCAGCCTGGGTTTAAGTTGTCCCTCAAAGGACGTGCGCTGCGGCTTTTGTCGCAGCGCGAACACTCACGGGCTGAGCTGGTTCGCAAACTGTCGCCACATGAAGAGGTGCCCGGTGAGCTGGCACAAGCCTTAGACGATCTCCAAGCCAAAGGTTTCATTGACGAAACCCGGGTCTTGGAATCTGTCCTCAATCACCGCGCCACCAAACTGGGCAATGGCCGCATCAAGCAAGAGCTCCAAGCCAAGGGCTTGGCGCCAGCTGCTGTAGCGCAAGCCATGGTCGATTTGAAAGACTCTGAGTTTGCAAGGGCTCAAATCATTTGGCAAAAGAAGTTTGGCGCCCCAGCTGCAGACGCCAACGAGCGGGCCAAGCATTACCGCTTTTTACTCACCCGCGGCTTCTCTTCCGAAGTCGTTCGCAAAGTGGTGAAGCTTTCAGGCGCCCCTGACGAAGACTTCGAAAGACCTAAAGGCCCAACATCAGCTTGAGGTTTTGGACGGCAGCGCCGCTGGCGCCTTTGCCCAAGTTATCTAGGCGAGAGACCACCACGGCTTGTCTGTGGGTCTCGCTGCCGAAGACGCGAATTTCAAGTTTGTTGGAGTCGTTGTTGCCCGTGGCACCTAACTTGCCGCTTTCTTCTGCTGGCAACACGCTCACCCAACCTCCTTCATTTTGGCTGCTGGCGTAGTGCACGCGCAACGCTTCATGAACGTCAGACAGTTTGGGCTTGCCCGGCAAGTCGTCTAAAAACAAAGGCAACTCCACCAACATGCCTTGCCTGAAATTGCCAACAGCGGGCATGAAAATAGGGCGGCGTGTCAGGCCGCTGTACTTCATGATCTCCGGCACATGCTTGTGCTGCAGACTCAAGGCATAGGCTTCATGCAAGGGCGCACGGCCCGCTTCGTAGTCTTCAATCATCGTTCTGCCACCACCGGAGTAACCACTCACTGATGGCAAAGACACTGGAAAATCTGGTGGGAGTAGGCCTGCGCTAACCAAGGGTGCCAAAATGGCAATGGCACCTGAGGCATAGCATCCAGGGTTGCTTACACGTTGTGCCGTCACCACCGCTTCGCGTTGGCCAGGGCGCATTTCAGGAAAACCGAAGACCCAGTGGTCGTCCACGCGGTGGGCGGTGGAGGCATCAATGATGCGGGGTTTGTGGCCCGTTAAAGCGTCGATCATGGCCACGGAGTCACGGGCGGCTTCATCATGGAGGCAGAGAATGACCAAGTCGACTTGGGCCATGAGTTGCCGCTTGGCTTCTGGGTCTTTGCGTTTTTCGGGCGCAATGCTGACCAATTCGACTTCTGGCATGGCCAGCAAGCGCTCGCGGATCAAGAGACCCGTGGTTCCAGCTTCGCCATCGATGAATATTTTTTTGGCCATTCAGGGCTCTCCCATGAAAAAAATCGCCGCGTCATGTCAATGTAAGTGACTCGGCTCAAGATTGGTGCGTTGCAACATGATACAGTCGCCGGCTGAAGTGTCCAGTGCTTGATTAGGGCAGTCCACCCTGACAGGCTGGTGAAAATAACCACCCTCTGAGAGAAACCTCATGAAGAT
>CAJCDH010000203.1 GCA_903961095.1 uncultured Burkholderiales bacterium
ATTACGCAGCGGCTCTTTGGAGGCGATCGCGCACGCCTTCCCAATCGGGCGTATCGGGCGGGGTCTCAATCCAAATAGTGCGAACGCCTCGTGCATCAAAATTTCGCAATACGCCAAACACATCGTGTGCGGCTTGCGTGGCATCGACTGGCATGGCGCGCCAAAACAAACCAGCGCCCATGAGATCTTGTGAAGGCTTTTGAACAGACCACAAAGCCAAATTTTGCGTGTGAGGCCCCAAGGCTTCCAAGGCTTTTTGCCAATCGACCTGGCTCATCAATCGCACTTTGGCGGTGGGCGCGTAATGCGAGTCCAAGGTACCCGAGGCACGCGGCGCATCGGCAATCAATGCATCTGGATTCGCCAATTTCAGACCACACGCTTGCTCAATTTGAGTGCGGCTAATTTGCCCCGGTCGCAACAACACGGGCACACCACGGGTGCAATCGACGATGCTCGACTCAATGCCCACATCGCACTCACCGCCATCCAAAATCAAGAGTTCTTCACCAAATTCTGATTGAACGTGTGCGGCACTGGTGGGACTGACACGGCCAAATAAATTGGCACTGGGCGCGGCCACACCCCACACCCCTTTGCTTGCGCAGGCCTTCAGCACTTGAAGTGCCACAGGGTGCGAGGGGCAACGCAAGCCTACAGAATTCTGTCCGCCTGCGGCAGCAGCAGCCATGCCTTCATTTCGGGGCAAAATCAGAGTCAGTGGGCCGGGCCAAAATTGATTCATCAAGCTTTGCGCAAACGCGGGCACTTCGCTGGCAAACTTGTTGACCTGATCTGCAGAAGCCACATGAACAATCAAGGGGTGATTGGAAGGACGGCCCTTGGCTTTGAAAATTTTGGCAACAGCATTTTCATTGCTGGCGTCTGCCGCCAAACCATAAACTGTTTCTGTGGGCAGGCCCAAAAGTTCACCCGCGCACAAAGCATCGGCAGCTTGCTGCACATGCGATGGATTGGAGCCGGAAATGATCATGGGTTGATAAAGCAGAGGCCGTTTTTGTGCAACTTAAAACGCTTCGATGGCCAACATGCTTGCAGCCTTCAAGGCCACTTCGCGAACTTCTTTGGCTGACATACCCGTGACATTGAGGTGCCCCATCTTGCGTGCTTTGCGCGCTTGTGTTTTGCCATACAAATGCAAATGGGTGCCTGGCAATGCCAATACAGCCGCCCAATTGGGCAAACGCATCACGTTCTTGTCATCGAACCATATATCGCCCAACAAATTGAGCATGATGGCTGCGCTGTGTTGACGCGGCTGCGTCAACGGCAAACCAGCCAAGGTTCGAACTTGCAAATCAAATTGCGATTGATCGCACGCATCAAGTGTGTAATGCCCACTGTTGTGTGGGCGCGGCGCCATTTCATTGACGACCATGCTGCCGTCTTGCAACACAAAAAATTCAACGCACAACACACCTACATAATTCACGCCTTCGGCAATGGCTCGCGCAGCTGCCACAGCTTGTTGTTGCAGTGCTTCAGGCAAGTGGCCTGCATAAACTTCAGTGACAGCCAAAATACCTTCGCGGTGCAAATTGCGCTGAACCGGAAAATTCACCATTTGCCCATCGCGGCCACGCGCCACAATGACCGAGCACTCCAAGTTCAATGGCAACATTTGTTCAAGCACGCAAGTTACTTGATTTAGTTCTTGCCAAGCAGCGCGCAAAGCCGCTGCATCTTTCACGCGCACTTGGCCTTTGCCGTCATAGCCCATTCGAGCAGTTTTCAAAATGCCGGGCAGCAAGTTTTTCAACAAAGCCAACTCCAATTGGTCTGCAGACTCAATGACGGCATAAGGCGCACAAGGCACACCGCATTTCACAAAATGTGCTTTTTCTGCGACGCGATCTTGCGCAATGGCGACCGCTTGTGCGCCTGGCGCCACAGGCCTCAGCTTGGCCAATTCAAGCAGTGCAGGTGCCGGCACATTTTCAAACTCAGTGGTAATGGCAGAGCTGCACGCGGCCAATTGCTTCAATCCTTCTGGATCGGTGTAATCGGTTTGAATATGGCGATGGCTTACACAGCCCGCGGGGCTTTGTGCATCTGGGTCAAGCACCGCTGTGAAGTAGCCCATGCTTTGCGCAGCATGTACAAACATGCGGCCCAACTGACCGCCGCCCATCACACCCAAGGTGATGGGCTCAGCTGCAGACGAGGAACCATGGCTTGCACTGCCGCCGGGTAACAAAGAGACGGATAGGGTCATGCCGTTCACGCACCAAGCACGGGCGGCAAGCTCATGGCTTGCGCTGCAGCTGTTTGGTCTTTTCTAAATTGCTCGAGCTTGGCTTGCAAAACAGCGTCGTGTTGCGCGAGCATGGCCACTGCAAACAAGGCCGCATTGGCAGCACCTGCAGCGCCAATTGCAAAAGTAGCCACTGGAACGCCTTTGGGCATTTGCACAATGCTGTGCAAAGAATCAATGCCTTGTAAATGTTTGCTGGCCACAGGCACGCCCAATACAGGCACCACTGTTTTAGCCGCTAACATACCCGGCAGGTGTGCAGCCCCGCCTGCGCCAGCAATGATGGCCAACAAGCCGCGTTCAAGGGCTGTTTCGGCATAGGTGAACATTTCGTCTGGCATTCTGTGCGCAGAAACCACTTTGGCTTCGTGATCGATGCCAAACTGTTGGAGAATCTGCACTGCGTGTTGCATCGTGTCCCAGTCTGAACTGGAACCCATGACCACGCCAATGCGTGTTTTGGCTTGGGATGCTGTATTTGGCATGTTTGGCTTTGCTCAAGCGTCAAGACGCAGTAGGTAAGATGAAAAAATTGTCTCAACTGATTTTCAGTTGAATCCTTGAATTTTAAGGTTTAGGCCATAGGTCTGGTAAATATGATTGATGTCACCGTAGAAACATTTGAAGCCGAGGTCATTGCGGCCTCCATGACCACACCTGTTTTGGTCGATTTTTGGGCCCCTTGGTGTGGCCCCTGCAAAACCTTGGGGCCGCTCTTGGAAAAGATGGAGCTTGCCTATGCTGGCCGCTTCAAGTTGGTCAAAATTGACTCCGACCAAGAGCAGCAACTGGCCGCTGCGTTTGGCATTCGCTCTATTCCCACTTGCATTTTGCTCAAAAATGGCCAGCCTGTGGATGGCTTCATGGGTGCCGTACCTGAAGGCAAATTGCGCGAATTCCTCGACAAACATGTGCCTGGCGAAAACGAAGTCTTGGCCGAGGCTGAAGTTCAAGAAGCTGAAGCCCTGCTGGAATCGGGCGACTTAGAAACTGCGCAAACCAAATTGCTCGAGGCACTGGCAGCCAATCCCGAAAACGACGATGCGCGTTTTGACTTGGTCAAATTGCTCATCAGCATGGGCCAGCTTGAAACTGCCGGCACCGTGCTCAAGCCCTGCTTGTCACAAATTCCCCTCAAGCTGCGCTTTGAGGCTTTGAGTCAGTGGCTAGGTGCCCTGACATTTGTCACCACCGACCCCATGGGCCAATGGCCTCTGGAAAAATTTGACGCACTCATTGCTGCCAACAAACGCGACTTTGACGCCCGCTTTGCCAAAGCCCGCGTACTCTTGGCCAGCGACGATTGGACGGGGGCCATGGACGAGCTCTTAGAGATCATCATGCGCGACAAAAAATGGAGCGACGAAGCGCCCCGTAAAACCATGGTGGGCTTGTTGGAACTGCTGACACCCGCCGCACCCAAAGGCGGCGTTGATCACACAGGCAAATCGGCAGGGGGCATTGAGCTCATGGGCAAAAGTGCGGTGCAAGAAGACCCACAAGCGGCGATGGTATCGAGCTATCGCCGAAAACTCAGCATGATGCTGAACTAGGCACACTCTGACCTTGAAGGGCCAGAGCTTCAGCGCTGACCTGCTCCATCTTGAAACTATCTGGTAGCGCCAGCCTGAGCTTCAATCAGTCTGTGCATGCCGCGCAGCATGCCAGCCATCATTAAAACTTCACCCACCACAAACATGGGGCCCACCAAAAGTCCCACCACGTCGTCTACAAAAGCGGGTTTGCGACCCTCAAATATGTGGCCCACAAACTGAATGATCCAGCCAATCACAAACACGGCCAAACCTGGAAACCAAGAAGCATCGTAGACCGCTGAGAGACCCCAACCTGTGGCCGCATCGGGCGTATGCGCCAATGCAATCAATGCGCCATTGACCACACTGGTGGCCATTCCCAGTAGCAAGTTGCCGCGCGTGAGATACCAAGGTGTAGAGAGCACCCAAAGCAAGCCCGCCAATGTGATGGTGTTGCCTGCAAGGTCAAATGAGACCAAAGACAGCAACATGCCAATCGACAAAACAATCAAGGGGATGCCCACCAAATGGGTAAGGATGTTGCGGCGGTCGCGGTGGTAGTGCGCGTATTGCACCATGAGCTCAGAGGCTGAGCGAAACAAACTGATCATGAATAGCTTCTCCCACATTCAAAGCGCTGGCCGCTTGTCTGAGAGACTGGCCCTTAAAGCCGCAATTCAATTAGCGGGTCAGTCGCTGCAGTGCTTCTTCGTATTTTGCCGAGGTCTTCTCAATCACTTCACGGGGTAAACGAGGAGCGGGTGGGGTTTTGTCCCAAGCCTTGCCATTGAGCAAATTGCTCTCGAGCCAGTCACGTAAAAACTGCTTGTCGTAGCTAGGTGGATTGACGCCTTCGACATAACTTTCGGCAGGCCAGTAGCGCGACGAATCGGGGGTAAGGACCTCGTCCATCAAGACCAAGGAGCCATCGGCGTCCAAACCAAATTCAAACTTGGTATCGGCAATGATGATGCCTTTTTCTGCGGCAATGGCGCTGGCCGCTTTGTAGATCGCAATGCTGATGTCTCTGATGCGTGTGGCCAAATCGAGGCCAATCATTTCAACCGTTTTTTCAAACGTGATGTTTTCATCATGGTCGCCCACAGCGGCTTTGGCAGCAGGTGTGTAAATGGGCTCGGACAGCTTGCTGGCGTTCTTCAAGCCAGCGGGCAACTTCACACCACACACCTGTTGGCCTTCTTGGTACTCCTTCCAACCACTGCCGGCCAAGTAGCCGCGCACCACAGCTTCAACAGGGATGGGCTTTAAACGCTTGACCAACATGGAGCGGCCTTGAACTTGCGACACTTCGTTGGCATTGACCACGCTCTCAGGCGCATCGCCTGTAAGGTGAATAGGACACAAGTTCAAGCCTTTGGGCCCCAACTTGTCAAACCAATACAAAGCCATTTGTGTGAGCAGCACACCTTTGCCTGGAATGGGTTCGCCCATGATGACGTCAAACGCGCTAATGCGGTCGGAGGCCACCATCAAAATACGATCGGTACCCACGGCATAGTTGTCACGCACCTTGCCACGAGCGAGCAAGGTGAGCGACGTTAAAGCGGATGTGTGTAAAGCAGAAACTGTCGTCATAGTGTCTGCATTATCGAGCCAATTTCAGTGAACGACTTGCGCCAACTCACCTTTTGCGTATTGCGCTGCCACCACTTGCAAACTGTGTCCCTTGATCTTGGGCGCTTGGCCTTCACAACCAAACTCAATGTAGCGCTGCTTGCAAATTTGTTTGGCCGCTTCGCGGGCAGGTTTGAGCCATTCGCGGGGGTCAAACTTCTCTGGGTTTTGCACCATGAATTTGCGCACGGCAGCGGTCATGGCCAAACGAATGTCGGTATCGATGTTAATCTTGCGCACGCCAAATTGGATGGCCTTTTGAATTTCTTCAACGGGTACACCATAGGTTTCTTTCATGTTGCCGCCAAACTCCCGAATGGTGGCCAACAAGTCTTGCGGCACGCTAGAAGAGCCGTGCATCACCAAGTGCGTGTTGGGAATGCGTTTGTGGATGGCCTGAATGCGGTCGATGGCCAAAATATCGCCTGTGGGCTTGCGGGTAAATTTGTAGGCGCCGTGGCTGGTGCCAATGGCAATGGCCAAGGCGTCTAGTTGGGTGCGCTTTACAAAATCAGCTGCTTGCTCTGGGTCGGTCAGCAGTTGGTCGCGGGTCATGACAGCGTCTGTGCCGTGTCCGTCTTCTTTGTCACCCTGCATGGTTTCAAGCGAGCCCAAGCAGCCCAACTCACCTTCGACGGTGATGCCCAATTTGTGGGCCATACTGACCACTTTTTGCGTGACTTCGATGTTGTAATCGTAGCTGGCAATGGTTTTGCCGTCGGCTTCCAAGCTGCCGTCCATCATGACCGAGCTGAAGCCTAAATCGATGGCGCCTTGGCAGACAGCAGGACTTTGACCATGGTCTTGGTGCATCACCACGGGAATTTCTGGGTAGGATTCAACCGCCGCCTGAATGAGCAATTTCAAGAATCCTTCGCCGGCATATTTGCGTGCGCCAGCCGAGGCTTGCATGATGACAGGGGCGCCCGACTCTTTGGCCGCCTCCATGATGGCCTGAACTTGCTCCAAGTTGTTGACATTGAAAGCTGGAATGCCGTAGCCGTTGGCTGCCGCATGATCCAGTAGCTCGCGCATAGAAACGAGTGCCATGATGAGAAGTCCCAGAGAGTGAAAGAATTTTTTTCTAGCCTATTTGACACCCCAAAGCGCAGGACCTCGTCCATTCGCATAAGCATGTAACCGGCTTGTAACTGACGCCGATTTTAACAAGCGGCTTCTTGATTTAACTGGGTTTTTAGCAGGCAGACTATGATTTCACCTATGTTTAGACTCAGAACTCTGTTTTCTTCTGCAAGAACCTCCCCGTACTTTCTGGCCGATGCCCTCATCAGTTTGGTACTCATGCTGGCTTTTTTGGCTTGGGACAGCACCGGCTGGGACATGCACTTGGCGCTGCCATGGGGAAGCAGTTCAGGGTTTGCTCTGCGCGACAACTGGTGGATGGCCACGGTCATGCATCAGGGGGCTCGAAACTTGGGCTGGCTGTTTTTTTTGGCTTTGCTCATTGGTGTGTGGAAGCCATGGGGCGCCTTCAAACTCTTGCCCAGAGCAGATCGTTGGGGGGTCTTTCTTGGCATTTTGTGTACCCTGCTTTCTGTCAGCCTGATCAAAGGTTTTAGCCAAACAAGCTGCCCCTGGGACCTGCAGACATTTGGCGGTACTGCGAAGTACGTCTCGCACTGGAACTTGTGGCTCAAGGATGCCGGTGGTGGGCATTGCTTTCCCGCCGGCCATGCCGCTACTGGTTTTGCCTTCATGGCCGTCTATTTTGGACTTCGACCTGCTGACCCTGCTGCCGCTCGAAAATACTTGCTCATTGCCTTTTTGGCCGGATTGATTTTGGGTCTGTCACAACAAATGCGCGGCGCGCATTTCATGAGTCACACCCTGTGGACCGCTTGGCTGTGTTGGACCGTTGGGTGGATAAGCCACCTTGTGTACCACTTGCTGCTGTCTCAACAAAAAGCCAGCGCTCTAATGCGGCGGTCACTCCAAGGTGCCAAATCAAAGCTCCCAAATTAAATAAGTTAGTGCTTACTCGGCTCTGCAGATTTTAAGCATGTTGGTGCCTCCAGGGGCGCCCATGGGCTCACCGCAAGTAATGGCATAAATGTCTCCCGAGCCCACAATGTTGCGCACCTTCAAATGCTTTTCCGCTTGGGCCAAGGCCGTATCGCGATCGGCACTGGTATCCATGAGCAAGGGGCGAACGTTGCGATAAAGCGCCATTTTGCGCTGCGAGCTGAGCTTGGTGGTCAGCGCGTAAATAGGGATTTTGACGCGATGGCGGATCATCCACAAAGACGTGGAGCCGGATTCGGTGAGGGCCACAATGCCCTTGGCATGGAGGTGGTGCGCAGTGAACAAAGCGCCCATGGCAATGGACTGATCAATTCGGCTAAAGGTCTGACCACTGAAGTCGGCATCCAATTCAAACTCTTCGGCGGCTTCGGCGGCCAAACAAATTTTGGCCATTTCGACAACCGTTTCAAGTGGGTACTTACCGGCAGCAGTTTCTGCACTCAACATCACTGCATCGGTACCGTCCAAAACAGCGTTGGCCACGTCACTGACTTCAGCGCGGGTGGGCACTGGGTTGGTGATCATGCTTTCCATCATTTGAGTGGCCGTGATGACGACTTTATCGTGGGCACGCGCCAACTTGATCATGCGTTTTTGTAAAGCAGGTACAACGGCATTACCAACTTCAACCGCCAAGTCGCCACGGGCCACCATGATGCCATCGCTGGCCAACAAAATTTCCTCCAAACGGGGAATGGCTTCAGCGCGTTCAATTTTGGCAATCAGCCCAGGCTTGTGGTTGAATTCGGCTGCTGCCACATTGGCCAACTGACGGGCCATTTCCATGTCGGTGGCATTTTTGGGAAAGCTCACGGCCACGTAGTCGGCTTGGAAGCTCATTGCCGTTTTGATGTCCTCCATGTCCTTGGCCGTGAGGGCTGGTGCTGTAAGGCCACCGCCTTGTTTGTTGATGCCTTTGTTGTTGGACAACTCGCCGCCCAATTTGACGGTTGTGTTGACCTTTTCGCCTTGAACCGAGTCGACGGTAAGGACAATTAACCCATCGTTCAACAGCAAGACATCGCCGGCTTTCACATCGCGGGGAAGTTCTTTGTAGTCGAGCCCCACACCAGATAAATCGCCAGGTTCTGCGCGCGACGCATCGAGCACAAAATGGGCACCGGGCTCCAACATGACTTTGCCTTCTGCAAACTTGCCCACCCTGATTTTGGGCCCTTGCAAGTCGGCCATGATGGCCACTTCACGGCCAGCCCTGGCGGCAGCTTCGCGCACCAACTTCGCACGGTCAATGTGATCTTGGGCCTTGCCGTGGCTGAAGTTCAAGCGAACCACATTCACACCAGCGCGAATCATGGCCTCGAGCAATGCAGGATCGCTTGAAGCAGGGCCTAGGGTAGCGACAATTTTGGTGGCTCGAGTTGGCATTTGAAGAAGTCTCCGGTGTAATTTAATTTCAATTTTCCCACGAAATGGGTTACATACCGAGAACAAATTTCAGAGAAAACTAAGCCGTCAAACTGCGCAACAAAGCGCTGAGCTTAGGCTGCTCAGCCAAACTCATGCACAAATTCCAAGCCGCCTCAGTTTTGGCGGTGCCCAAAATAGGCGCGCTTTGATCGACAAACTTGGCCTTGAGTTGCTCATTGCTCATGGGTTTTTCCAAGCTGCCAATGGCGCGCTCAATGAAGATGTGGTGTTTTTGACCATCAGTGGTTTCCACAGTGACGTCAACCGACGCTTCATGAATACTGCGGTCCACAATCAATTCAACCTTGTCGCGCACGCCAATGACCAAGGGCGAACGCACCACGTCGTCGGCATATTCGTGCTCACCTGCACGGCCATAAATGAGCGCCACAGCGCACGCATGAAACACGCTGAACTTGGCCAGTAAGCCGTCGGTGGGTGTTTTCTTGCCCGTGAGTTCTTGTACCAAGGGGTGCGCTTTCAAGCTCACTTTGGTCACTTGCTCGGGTTTGATGTTGTGCATTTCGCGCAATTGCACGCACGCATCAATGGCAGGGTGAATCACAATGCCGCATGCAAAAGGTTTGTAAGTGTTGAGTTCAATTTCCCAAGAGGCTCCCAGGTTCTCAGTCACTTCTTTCCAATCGGTTTTGTCTGAAAACACTTGCATCAAACCGCGCGGTGCTTCGAGCGCCCGCGCCGATGAGGTGTAGCCATGCTTGGCCATCAGTGCAGACATCAAGCCCACTTTGGCTGCGCCACCCGGATGGAAGGGCTTGGTCATGGTGCCAAACTGTTCGCGCAGACCCACAGGTTGTGAAGCGGCAATGCCCAAGGCCATTTGTGTTTGCTTGGCGCTCAAACCCATCAAACGCGAGCACGCTGCAGCACTTCCCAACATGCCAGTAGAGCCTGTGATGTGCCAGCCGCGATCGTAGTGGTTGGGATAAACGGCATTGCCCACGCGGCAAGACACTTCGACGCCAATGACCAAGGCATCTATCAATTGACGGCCGCTTGAACCCAGGTGCTCCCCCAAGGCCAAAATGGCAGAAGCCACCGGGCCAGCGGGGTGAATGATGGTTTTCAGGTGGGTGTCATCAAAGTCAAAGGTGTGCGAGCTGATGCCGTTGAGCAGTGCGGCATTGGCCATGTCAACTCGGTCGCTTCGTCCCAACACGGCAGCCTGGGCAGAAGGCGCCAGCTCTTTCACGGCTGCCAATGCCGCTTCAACGGTTTCGTGGGTGCTCGGGCCCACCGCGCAACCCGCCCAATTGGCAAAGGTGCGGTGTGCTTGCGCTTCCACGGCATCCGACCAGCCCTTAGAGGGGTGATGGGCCACAAACTCTGCCAACATCTGAGTAATGGCGGGGGCATTGGCGTCGGCAACGACAGTGGTATTTCTTGCAGTCATGAGAATTTAGGCTCAGGAGCCCTTAAGTTGAGTCAAACGAAGCGCAGATCATAGGGGAAATGCCAATTTTTCACATGCGCCCCGCCTAGCATGCCTGCTGTGGGTCAATCACTTACCCAACTCATGGGTCATTGACCCATGTCAGTCACGGGAAAAGCCTCTGGGTTTAGACTCGGGGGATTGAATCTGTCGGCACACAAGCCCTGCTTTCGCGCCTTACTTATGACTACTCACTCTTCACCTGACAATTTGCAACCGATCCCTTTGGAACAGGCCATGCCTCACCGGAAAATCATCCGCGAGTGGTTAGTGCCCTTGTCTGAACGCTCTACCTTGCGTGCCTTTGTCTTGCTCATCGTTGACACCGCCTTGTTCATCGGCTTGGTGGCTGGCACCGTTTTCTTTGAATCTGTCTGGCTCAAGCTGTTGTGCGGTTTGGCCGCTGGCTTTGTCATTGGTCGCTTGTTCATCATTGGCCATGACGCTTGCCACCAAAGCCTCACGCCGCACCGCGAGCTCAACAAGTGGATTGGCCGCTACGCCTTTTTGTACTCACTCACCCCCTTCAGCTTGTGGGACACCGGACACAACGTGGTGCATCACGGTTACACCAACTTAAAAGGTGTCGACTTTGTTTGGACACCCCTCACGGCTGAAGAGTTTGCTGCCCTGGGTCCTGTCGACCGATTGATGCAATACCTTTACCGAAGCGGTTGGGCCCCCGGTTTGTATTACCTTGTTGAAATTTGGTGGAAGCGTGAGTTCTTTCCTAACAAAACGCACATGCCGACTCGCCGACCCATTTTTTTCAAAGACAGTTTGTTGGTCACCGTTTATGGCGCTTTGTGGCTGGGTGTGATGTCCTATGCAGCC
>CAJCDH010000204.1 GCA_903961095.1 uncultured Burkholderiales bacterium
TCTGCTTGCAAGCTCACGGACAGTTCAATGCGCTTTTCTTGCGACAGGCCTTCCAGCGTTTGCACCGCCTCGTTGACCAAGTCGTCTAGTGCAATGATTTGGGTTTTATGGGGGCGGGCTCTTACAAATTGCAACATTTCGCCGGCCATTTGCTCCAAATGGATCAATTGATTTTGGAGTTTTTTGGCGAAATTAACCCGATCTTGGAGTTCCAAGCCTTCGTTGCAAAGGTGCGAAGCATAGAGCAGGGCCGTCGACAAAGGGGTTCTGAGTTGGTGCGCAATGCCCGCAGACATTTTGCCCATGGCAGCCAAGCGGTCTACCCGCTCGCTGTCCTCCAAGGTGCGCAAGTTGGCCGTAATGTCTTGAATTTGAATCACGCTGCGCAAGCCCTCTTGCACACGCTGGGCTTGCAAGGTGCGCTGCCCTGTGGCGGCGCTCAAATGAAATTCGTCGGGGCCATGGCCAGGCTTCCAGTTTTCTGGGGTCGACCAAGCCTCCCCCGTTTTGAGACCTGGCACCAACTGCTCTGCGGCTTGGTTGAAATGGCTAATTTTGTCGTTTTCAATGAGCACCACCGCGGCTGGCAGGGCATTGAGCAGCACATTGAGGCGTTCATTGGCTTGGAAGAGGTCGGCACTGAGGTCTTCAACTTTTCGGCTTAAGGCCGCGTACTGCAGTTCAAGGGCTTGGGAGGCTTCAACAAAAAGCTCAAACGCACCAGCAAGATCACTGGCTTGGGCGGGTGGCGGTGCTTTTTCTGAATTTGCCATCTTTGAAGCTTTTGATAATTTATCTGTTTGAAATTGATAATAAACGTAAGATTACGCTCAAATAGACATGCTTTGTTGAGCTTTCAACGGGGCTGCAATCCAATATACAGTAATTTATGAGAAGGCTAGGCCGCCATTTTGGGGCTGCGCAAGCAAGCAATGAAGATCCTCCTGATTGAAGACGATGAGCAAATTGCAGACTTGGTGGTATCGGCTTTTGAAGCTGTCGGTATTCAAACGCAATTGGAAAAAGACGGCTTTAGGGGCTTGCGCACGGCCCTCCAACTGAATTTTGATGCCATCTTGCTCGACGTGGCATTGCCCCTCATGAATGGCTTTCAGGTGTTGGAAGAAATTAGACGCAACAGCTTGAACACGCCCGTGATCATGCTCACGGCGTCGGTTGATCTGCCAGACCGCCTAAAGAGCTTTGAAAAAGGCGCAGACGATTATTTGCCCAAGCCCTTTTACATGGAGGAGTTAATTGTTCGCGTGAAGGCCATGATTAACAACAAGCGCGGCAAAGTAGAAATGACATTGGTGCAAGGCGAGTTGGCTTTGGACCGCTTTACGCGTGTGGCCACTTGGCAAGGTGAAAAGGCCACCTTAACGCAAAGAGAATATGTGTTGCTAGAGTGTTTGATGATGTCGCCAGGACAAATCTTTTCTAGAGAACAAATATTGAAGCAAGTTTGGAATGTAGATTTTGACCCCGGAACCAATGTGGTCGATGTGTCTGTGCAGAGGCTTCGCAAAAAGTTAAGCAGTCCCAACCCTGACTCGGGCATTGCCTTCCCCATCGAAACCATTCGAGGTGTGGGCTATCGGTTTAAAACGCAATCTTAAAATTTAAAACGCAATCTTAAAAATGCCGCGTTCTTTTAAGCTGAAGTTTTTTTTACTGGTCACCGTTTCGATTGTTTTCTTTGCAATTGTCACGCGCATCAGCGTGCGATATGCCTCTACCAAACCGCTGCATGAGTTGCTGTATGCCAACTTTGCAAGCTACTTGGCGTTGAGCTTAGAAGAAAAGATTTCAGCCCCTATGCTCGCTACAGGCATACCTGCTCAAGGCATGCCTGGTCAAGGTATGTCCGCTCAAGCCGTGCCGGCTCAAGGTATGCCTGCGCAAAGCCAAACGCATCACGACTTGCAACCGATTCAACAAAAAGTGAATGCCTTTTATTCAGAGTTAAAGCCTCATGAAGCACAAGTATGGGTGAACAACGAGGGCAACGCTTTACAGCAGACCTTGCTTGCTGGGGCTAAATGGCGTGATGTCAGATCGGAAGAGCACACGTCTGAACTCCAGTCACTCCGCGAAATCTCGTATGCCGTCTTCTGCTTGAA
>CAJCDH010000205.1 GCA_903961095.1 uncultured Burkholderiales bacterium
CGCATTTGTTGAAGTTGGTGGCTCACTTGAGCCTCTGCGCAGCCCATTTTTAATGTCGCTGGGTGAGCGTGTGCGCAACTTGCGTTCGCGCAAAGGCATGACCCGAAAAGCCGTCGCCTTGGCTGCTGATGTGTCTGAGCGCCATCTGGCAAATTTGGAATATGGCACCGGCAACGTTTCTGTTTTGGTCTTGCTGCAGGTGTCGCATGCATTGCAATGTTCTTTGGCAGAGCTGTTGGGCGACATCAGCACCAGCACACCAGAATGGTTGCTCATAAGAGAGCTATTGGGCAAGCGCACAGAGTCTGATTTAAGACGTGCTCGCGTGCAATTGACAGAAATGTTTGGTGAGGGTGGTGATGCTACTGCTCGGCGCACACGGATTGCGCTCATTGGCCTCAGAGGTGCTGGCAAAACCACGCTGGGCCAGCGTTTGGCCGATGATTTGGGTTTTGCTTTCATCGAGCTCAGTCGCGAAATTGAAAAATTTGCAGGTTGCCAAATTAGTGAAATTCACAATCTTTATGGCGCCAACGCCTACCGCAGATATGAGCGCCGTGCATTGGAGGAGGCGATTCAAATTTACCCCGAAGTGGTCATCGCTACGCCGGGAGGCTTGGTCTCTGATTCAGCCAATTTCAATTTGTTGTTGTCACATTGCACCACGGTGTGGTTACAAGCCAGTGCCAACGATCACATGGCGCGAGTGGCCGCGCAAGGTGATCTGCGGCCGATGGCCGCTAGCCCCGAGGCCATGGAAGATTTGAAGCGAATTTTGGAAGGGCGTTCAGCTTTTTATTCAAAAGCGGACATCAGCATCGACACCAGCGCGCAAGATGCAGATGCCAGCTTCAAACGCTTGAAAACTGAAGTACGCAAAGTGATTCAGTGGGTGGAGTGAAATAAACAGGCGAGTCCAAATTTAGGGTAAATACTTATTATTTGCACTAAATTGCATATTGAGCACTTTGATCTAATGCAATAAACTGCATGTCATGGCGGTTTGATGAAGTTCACAAACTGCAGACATAGAAACTTAATGCCAGCACAAAGCCCAATTTCGGAGACTCCCATGAACAGCGCGCCCATTGTCAATTACCAAACCACTGTCGAAAACTACAAACACATCACTTTATCTTTTGATAACGCAGTCGCCACTTTGGCCATCAACATTGACGAAAACGCAGGCATCCGCCCTGGCTACAAACTCAAACTCAACTCTTACGACTTGGGTGTCGACATCGAACTCCACGACGCTTTGCAGCGCATTAGATTTGAGCACCCTGAAGTTCGCACAGTGGTGGTTACGAGTTTGAAAGATCGCGTGTTCTGCTCAGGCGCCAACATTTTCATGTTGGGGGTGTCGTCACATGGCTGGAAAGTGAACTTCTGCAAGTTCACCAACGAAACACGCAATGGCATTGAAGACTCTAGCAAATACTCGGGCTTGAAATTTGTCGCGGCCTTGAACGGTGCTTGCGCTGGCGGTGGTTATGAGTTGGCCTTGGCCTGCGACGACATCGTGTTGGTCGACGATCGCTCCTCTGCAGTGTCATTGCCTGAAGTGCCATTGTTGGGTGTCTTGCCCGGTACTGGTGGTCTCACCCGGGTGACCGACAAGCGCCACGTGCGCCACGACTTAGCCGATATTTTCTGCACCAGCGTAGAAGGTGTGCGCGGTCAGCGTGCCGTTGACTGGCGCTTGGTTGATGCCATTGCCAAGCCCAACCAATTTCAACAAGTGGTGCGCGAGCGCGCCGACAATTTGGCCGCACAAAGCGATCGCCCTGCTTCAGAAAAGGGTGTGGCACTGACACCTATTCAGCGCAGCATTGAAGCCAACCGGCTCAGCTACAAAAATGTCGCGGTTGACATTGACCGCGCCAAGCGCTTGGCCACCTTCACTGTCAAAACGCCAACCCACGCACAACCCACAGACATCGCGGGCATTTTGGCCGCAGGTGCTCAATGGTGGCCCTTGGAAATGGTGCGCGAACTCGACGATGCTATTTTGCACATGCGCACCAACGAACTCGACATCGGCACCTGGTTGCTCAAAGCCGTGGGGGATGCGCAAGCCGTGTTGGCCAGCGATGCCACGCTGTTGGATCACAAAGACCACTGGTTTGTTCGCGAAACCATTGGTCATTTGCGTCGCACTTTGGCGCGCTTGGATGTTTCTTCACGCAGCATTTTTGCCATCGTTGAGCAGGGCACTTGCTTCGTTGGTACATTCGCTGAATTGGCTTTCTGTGCAGACCGCACATACATGTTGGCCTTGCCCGATGATCCAGCCAACGCGCCCAGCATTCAATTGAACGAATTCAACTTCGGTTTCTATCCCATGGTGAACGATCAGTCGCGTTTGGCACGACGCTTCTATGAGGAAGTGCCCGCCATGGAGGCTGCGCGCGGCGCCATTGGCAAAGCGCTGGATGCAGATGCCGCACTGGCACTCGGTTTGGTCACCGCTGCCCCCGACGATATCGATTGGGAAGACGAATTGCGCATGTGCTTGGAAGAGCGTGCTGCCATGTCGCCCGATGCGCTGACAGGTTTGGAAGCCAACTTGCGTTTCGCAAGTCAAGAGAACATGCTCACCCGCATTTTTGGTCGTCTGACTGCATGGCAAAACTGGATCTTTCAGCGACCCAATGCGGTGGGTGAAAAAGGTGCCTTGAAAGTTTATGGAAAAGGCGAAAAAGTGCAGTTCGACATGAACCGCGTTTGAACCTTCAAGTTCGATTTTCTTTGATTTAATTTTTGAAATGTTGTGCAGACTGTGACCCGGTGGTGCAGTTTGCAACCCTAAATTCTTCCACCGTTGATTTTTGGAGTTCCCCATGTCAGGTATCAACTACAGCGAAAAAATCCCCAACAACGTTAACTTGTCTGAAGACCGCACTTTGCAACGTGCGCTAGAACAGTGGCAGCCCAACTTCATCAACTGGTGGGACGACATGGGCCCCGAAGGCTCCAAAGACATGGACGTGTATCTGCGTACCGCCGTCAGCGTTGACCCACAAGGTTGGGCACAGTTTGGCCACGTCAAAATGCGCGACTACCGCTGGGGTGTGTTTTTGAACCCAGGTGACCAAGAGCGCCAAATTCATTTCGGCGATCACAAGGGTGAAAAAGTTTGGCAAGACGTGCCTGGCGAACACCGCGCCAACTTGCGCCGCATCATCGTGACGCAAGGCGATACCGAGCCAGCATCTGTTGAGCAGCAACGTCACTTAGGCCTCACAGCGCCTAGCATGTACGACCTGCGCAACCTGTTCCAAATTAACGTCGAAGAAGGCCGCCACCTGTGGGCCATGGTTTACTTGTTGCACAAATACTTTGGCAAAGATGGCCGTGAAGAAGCCGACGCATTGCTGCAGCGTAACAGCGGCAACGTAGACAACCCCCGCATCTTGCAAGCCTTCAACGAGAAAACACCTGACTGGTTGTCTTTCTTCATGTTCACCTATTTCACAGACCGTGACGGCAAGTTCCAACTGTGCGCTTTGGCCGAATCTGCATTCGATCCTTTGGCGCGCACCACCAAATTTATGCTGACCGAAGAAGCGCACCACATGTTTGTGGGGGAGTCTGGCGTAAGCCGCACCATTCAGCGCACTGTCGATGTGATGAACCAACTCAAAACCGACGACGTGGCCAAATTGCGCGCTGCC
>CAJCDH010000206.1 GCA_903961095.1 uncultured Burkholderiales bacterium
AAAAAAAAGGCCGCTGATCACAGCGGCCTTTTTAGATAAACTGAAGTGATCAGTTTGGCACTTTGCCTTCAACACCTTTAACGTAGAACTTGATACCACCCAAGAACTTGTCATCAGCGACAACATCTTTGGCCAACACTTCTTTGCCATCTTGGCCCACGATAGGACCCTTCCAGATAGAGAAGCTACCGTCTTTAAGGCCAGCCCTGATTTCATCAACGCGTTTCTTGATGTCATCGGGTACATCGGCGGCCACTGACACCATGTCGATGGCGCCTTCTTTCACGCCCCACCAGCTTTGGCCCGTAGACCATTTGCCTTCTAGGGCTTCACCCACAGCCTTGGTGTAGTACGGCGCCCAGTTAATGATGGCAGATCCTAAGTGGGCTTTAGGACCATAGGCTGTCATGTCAGAGTCCCAACCGAAAGCGCGCTTGCCCATTTTTTCGGCAGTTTGCAACACCGCAGAAGAGTCGGTGTTTTGCATCAACACGTCAGCGCCGCCATTGATGAGGGCTGTCGCTGCCTCTGTTTCTTTTGGTGGATTGAACCACTCGTTGATCCAAACCACTTTGGTCTTCACTTTAGGGTTGACAGACTGCGCGCCCATTGTGAAGGTGTTGATGTTGCGAATGACTTCAGGAATTGGGATGGAGGCCACCACACCCAAGGTGTTGGATTTGGTCATCTTGCCAGCGATGACGCCAGCCATGTATGCACCTTCATACGTACGGCTGTCGTAAGTGCGCAGGTTGTCGGCTGTTTTGTAGCCAGTGGCATGTTCAAACTTGATTTCTTTGTTGTCTGCAGCCACTTTGAGCATGGGGTCCATGTAGCCAAATGTGGTGCCGAAAATCACTTTGTTGCCTTGGCTGGCCAAGTCGCGGAAGACGCGCTCTGCATCAGCGCTTTCTGGCACTTTTTCAACAAAAGTGGTGACGATCTTGTCACCGAATTGTTTTTCAAGTTCTTTGCGAGCGTTGTCGTGTGCAAATGTCCAGCCACCGTCGCCCACTGGGCCGACATAGGCAAAGGCCACCTTCAGGGGCTCAGCTTTAGGCGCTGCTGCAGGTTTTGCTTCTTCTTTTTTGCCGCAGGCCACGAGAGTGGCTGCAGCGACCAAAGAAATGGCGGCGATTTTGATAATCGATCGCTTGTTCAGAACTGTCATGAAATTTCCTTTGTGAGATGGACTGGGTTGCACGAAAAAAACATTATGAACTGGGATGAAAGGGTTTGCCTAGCGAGGCAGGCATATTGACCCGAATCCAAGCAGGATTTCGTGAGATCAAGGCCAACACCACAATGGTTGCCAGATACGGTAGCGCAGAGAGCCACTGGCTGGGTACCTGAACGCCCAAACCTTGCAAATGAAACTGCAGCATGGTGACCCCTCCAAACAAGTAGGCACCAAGCAATATTCGCGCCGGTCGCCAGGTCGCAAATGTGGTCAAAGCCAAGGCGATCCAACCCTTGCCAGCCACCATGCCTTCAACCCACAAGGGCGTGTAGACAATCGAGATGTAGGCACCTGACAGACCGCACAAAGCAGCCCCCACAACGACGGCCAAGAAACGAATTCGACGGACTGAATAACCAAGTGCATGCGCCGATTCGGGGGATTCACCTACCGAGCGCAGCACCAAACCAGTGCGTGTTTTGTACAAAAACCAAATGAGTGCCATGACAAAAGCAATCACACCATAAACCAAGGGGTGTTGTTTGAAGAAAGCTGACCCTACAAGAGGGATGTCTGCCAAAAAAGGGATTTCAAACTGCGGCCGAGGAGGCAATTTTTCTTGCACGTAAGAAATGCCTACAAATGCTGAAAAGCCCACACCAAACAAACTCAATGCCAAGCCTGTGGCGTACTGGTTGGTACCAAGGTAGATGACCATGACACCAAAAATGGCACCCAACAAGGCTCCTGCCCCCATGCCTGCAAGGAAGCCCATCAAGTCGCTTCCGGTGTGCACCACTGCGGCAAAACCGGCAATGGCTGCGCACAACATCATGCCCTCAGCGCCTAAGTTAACAACACCCACTTTTTCATTGATGAGCAGACCCAATGCGGCAATGGCCAGCACCGTGCCTGCATTCAAAGTAGCGGCTATCAACAATGCATATGATTCCATCAGGCTCTCCCGCTTTGCCACCGCAAGCGGTATACCACCAGGGTGTCGCATGCCAACAAGCTAAACAACAACAGTCCCTGAAACACGCCAGTGATGGACTTTGGAAGCCCCATGCGCGATTGCGCCAACTCACCGCCAATGTAGAACATGCTCATCAGGACTGCAGAAAAAACAATGCCAACCGGATGCAAGCGCCCCACGTAAGCCACGATGATCGCTGCAAAACCATAGCCAGAGGGGATGTAGGGAGTGAGTTGCCCAATCGGCCCAGCCACCTCCAAAGCGCCTGCAAGCCCAGCTGCACCACCTGAGGTCAGCAGGGCTAACCACAAAGCTTTGCGCGACGAAAAACCCGCATAACGCGCAGCAGACGGCGCCAAGCCCCCCACCTGCTGAGCAAAGCCAGCGCGCGTTCGAAACAAAAAGATCCAAACTGCGGCAACACCGACCAAAGCCAATATCAGTCCCACAGAAACGCGTGAGCCGCTCATCAGCCGAGGAATTTGCGTCACGGCTTCAAAGGCTTTTGTTTGCGGAAAGTTGTAGCCAGCAGGGTCTTTCCAGGGACCATAAACAAGATATCCCAACACCATGTCGGCCACATAAACCAACATCAAGCTGACCAAAATTTCGTTGGCGTGAAATTTATCGCGCAACCAAGCAGTGATGCCCGCCCAAAACATGCCACCTGCGACGCCCGCCAAAACCACAGCCACCACAATCCAGCGGCCGGTCTCTTTGTCGGCCAACAAAGCCACACCGCCAGCCGCCACTGCACCAATGACAAACTGCCCTTCTGCGCCAATATTCCACACATTCGACCGAAAACAAACAGCCAAGCCCAAGGCAATGACCAAAAGTGGCGTGGCCTTCACCATGAGCTCGCCTAGGGCATAGCTTGACTTCAAAGGCTCCCAAAAAAACATTTGAAGACCGCGTAAAGGATCTTTGCCAAGCAAGACAAACAAACCAATGCCCAAGGCCACCGTGATGAGCAAGGCCAACACAGGCGAGGCATAACGCCAAACAGAAGAGTCTTGGGGCCGCAGTTCTAGTTTAAGCATGCGCCTCCCACAAACCGCTCATCCATTCGCCTATTTGAGCCACAGTGGCATCTTTGCGCTGAATGGAGGGAGAGAGTTTGCCATTGGCCATGACATACAAGCGATCGGAGATTTCAAACAATTCGTCTAACTCTTCACTGACCACGAGGACCGCACAACCCGCATCTCGCAGGGCCAATAGCTCGCCGCGTATTTGAGCCGCGGCGCCCACATCGACACCCCAGGTCGGTTGCGATACCAGCAGCACTTTTGGATTGGCATCGATCTCGCGACCCACAATGAATTTTTGCAAGTTACCGCCCGACAAGGATTGCGCGGGCGCTTGGGCACCATTGGCTTTGACGTTAAAGCGTTGGATGATCTTTTGAGCTTGAACTTGGAGCACACGTGTATCAATCCATCCACTGGACGATATCGCCTCACTTCGAGTGAGAAGCATGTTGTGCGACAAACTAAGCGAAGGCACAGCACCTCTTCCCAAGCGTTCCTCGGGCACAAAATGCAAACCTGCTTGGCGGCGTTGTGCAGGGCCAACTTGACCGACGGCTTGTCCGTCTAAATGCACGGCGTCGGCTGCTGCCCGCGTATCTTCTCCAGACAAGGCATAAAGGAGTTCACGTTGACCGTTGCCAGAAACACCTGCAATGCCCACAACCTCGCCTGCGCGAACTTGCAAATTGATGTCAAGCAAGTTGACGCCAAATTGATCCTCTTTGCCCAAGGACAAATGACGCGCTTCAAACAAGACCTGGCCAGGCTTGCGGTCTTGGTGTTTCAAGGCTGGCGGTTCTGCGCCGATCATCATGCGGCTGAGAGAAGCGTTGGACTCTTGCCTAGGATCACACACGCCTGTGACTTCACCACCCCGAAGTACTGTGCAAGCCGAGCACAGTTCGCGAATTTCATGCAACTTGTGACTGATGTAGAGCAAGCTACAGCCTTGGCTCACGAGTTTTTTCAAGACCACAAACAACTTGTCGACGGCTTGTGGCGTGAGCACCGAAGTGGGTTCATCCAAAATGAGCAATTGAGGCTCTGTGAGCAAGGCCCGAATGATTTCCACCCGCTGCATCTCGCCGACACTCAAGGTGTGAACGGGTCGCGAAGGATCAATGTCAAGACCATACTCATTGGCCTTGGCACTGATTCGGGTTGCTACTTGGGCTAAGGACAAGGATTGATCGAGGCCCAACCAAACGTTTTCTGCCACACTGAGTGTGTCAAACAAACTAAAGTGCTGGAACACCATGCTGATGCCCAAAGCGCGCGCTTGCTGCGGGTTGCGAATTTGAACGCTTTGACCCTTGTATTGAATGCTGCCCTCATCAGGCTTGACCGAGCCATAAATGATTTTCATGAGGGTCGATTTGCCAGCACCGTTCTCACCTAAAACAGCATGCGCCTCGCCTGGCTTGACAGACAAAGAAACGGCGCGGTTGGCCACCACGCCAGGATAGCGCTTGGTGATATTGGAAAGTGAGAGGCGCAATGGCTCGTTAGACTGCATGGAATTCTCAAAGTTCGACAAATTCTATCGAGCTTTAAGACGCCAGAGCGTCCCAACCAAGCGAATGTGACTAAATACCTGCCAAGGACTGTAATCCCAAGGGGTCAAGCAGGTTTAAAACACGGCCACCGCCACTGATGAGCTTGCGATCTCGCAGATGCTTGAGAACCCTAGAAAAGGTTTCTGGTGCAATGCCCAGTTGTGCTGCAATCAAACGCTTTCTATCGTGCAATATAACCGCCAAGCTGCCCTGCGCATCGGCTGGCTCTGCATGCCTCAAAAGCCATTCAGCAAAACGCGCATCTGCGTCTTTGGCCAAGCGACTTACCGCCACCTCTATTTGTTGCCTTTGGGCCTTGGCCAAATCGAGCATCAGGGTGTGCATGGGCTCGGTTAAATTTTTGAGGTGGGTTTTGAGTTGTCCCACGGGCATGCCTTGAATCCTGACCGTGCTTTCTGCCATGGCATCGACAGCGTGCGGCAAGTCCAGCATGGCGGCGGCAGCCTCCAGCCACAATGGCCCTTCGATGGTGCCCAATTGGTGAACCAAAACGCCGTGTTCAATGACACCAAAAGCCACTCGGCCGCTAAGCAAATGAAACGCCTTGTTAGCCAGCTCCCCCCTGTGAATTAACACGGTCCCGCAAGGGAACTCTTCAACTGGGGATTGAGCATGAGTAAGGACACGATTCAACATGGCCTCCAATTTGCCAGAGGCCAGCCTTCAATGCGTTGACACAAATCAATACTTTGTCACAACACCAAAATAGCGCGAAAATCGTTCACATTGGTGTGCGTTGGGCCAGAAAAAACCAAATCATTCAGGGCTTGAAAGTAAGCATATGCATCGTTGTTAGACAGGTACTCGTCCAAGACAAGACCAGCCTGCACGCCTCTAGCAAGGGTGTCTGGCGTCACCAAAGCACCCGCATTGTCTTCGATGCCGTCAATGCCATCGGTGTCTGCCGCAATAGCCCAGACACCGGCTTGTGCCTGCAGGCCCTGCGCCAAGCCCATGCAAAACTCGCCAGCACGGCCGCCTCGCCCTTCTCGTTTTTTGGTTTCTGCTTTGACGGCGCGAACCGTCACAGTGGTTTCCCCACCGCTCAAAATGACACAGGGCTTTTGAAATGGGCCTTGGCCATGCGCACTCGCTCTGGCCAGTGCGGCGTGCACCTTGCCCACCTCACGTGATTCGCCCTCCATCTCATCGCTCAAAACATAGGCACGCAGACCTTTAGATTCAGCCAAGCTGGCTGCAGCCAACAAGGATTGTTGAGGGGTGGCAATCAGATGCACCGTGCTTCTTTCAAATGCCTGATCACCAGGTTTGGGCGACTCCCAGCTTGAATCTTGTAGCGCCTTCAAAACTTCACTTGATATTTCAATTTGATAGCGCCGCAAAATTTGCAACGCATCGGCACAGCTTGTGGCGTCTGGCACCGTGGGGCCGCTGGCAATCACAGAGGGGTCGTCGCCGGGCACATCGCTGATGGCCAAGGTGACCACTTGCGCAGGCGCACAAGCAGCCGCCAAACGACCACCCTTGATGCGCGACAAATGTTTGCGAACACAATTCATTTCACCAATGTTGGCACCGCTTTTCAGCAAGGCTTGATTGATCGCTTGTTTTTCAGCCAAGCTCAAGCCATCGGCTGGCAAAGTGAGCAAGGCCGAGCCGCCACCAGAAATAAGGCACAGCACCAAGTCGTCTGCGCTCAGTCCTTGCGTCAGCGACAAAATTTCTTCGGCTGCAGCCAAGCCTGCGGCATCAGGCACAGGGTGTGAAGCTTCTACAATTTTCAAACGCTCGGCAACGCCTTCAGGCCTCACAGGTGTATGGCCGTAGCGGGTGACCACCATGCCAGACAAGGGTGCATTTTTGGGCCACAAAGCCTCAACAGCGTGCGCCATGGCACCCGCTGCCTTGCCCGCGCCCAACACCACAGTTCTGCCTTTGGGCACCTTGGGCAAAAAGGCGGGCGTGTTGTGAAGTGGCAATGCCCTTTGAACAGCCTGATCAAACAATTGTCTGAGAAAGGCTCGGGGATTTTGCTGAATATCGCTGTGCAGATTGGAGGTAGCAGTCATGACGTCAGAGTGTAGTGCCTGACTTAAGCACACGCAATTTCTTCGTGCAAAATGATCATCCATGACCACCTTGCTCATCCACAACGCTCATACCATTGCCACGCTCAACGATGCAGGCGATGAACTTCGCAATGCCTCTGTATTTGTCAGAGACAACTGCATTGAGGCCATCGGACCTGCCATCCAATTGCCTCAAACTGCCGATCGCGTGATCAATGCCGAACACCATGTCGTGATTCCAGGCATGGTCAACACCCACCATCACATGTCGCAAAGCTTGACGCGCGCCATTCCTGGGGTTCAAAACGCCGAGTTGTTCAGTTGGCTCACGGGTCTTTACCCCATCTGGGCTGGCCTACAACCCGACATGATTTACGCCAGCACCCAGACTGCCATGGCTGAATTGTTGCTCTCAGGCTGCACCACCAGCAGTGACCACTTGTACATCTACCCCAATGGCGTCAAATTAGACGATTGCATAGAAGCAGCTCAAGAAATTGGCATGCGCTTTGTTGCCACCCGGGGCAGTATGAGCGTGGGCCAATCCAAGGGCGGCTTGCCACCCGATCGCGTGGTGGAACAAGAAGATGCCATTCTCAAAGACACTCAGCGCTTGATCGAGCGCTACCACGACGCATCGCATGGTGCCATGACGCAAGTGGCTGTAGCCCCCTGCTCGCCTTTCAGTGTCAGTCAAGACCTGATGCGATTGTCGGCAGAGATGGCCAGGCACTATGGCGTCCGCCTGCACACCCACTTGGCAGAAAATGACCATGACATTGCCTACAGCTTGGCAAAGTTCAATCGAACACCCACGCAGTATGCAGAAGACCTAGGCTGGTTGGGACACGATGTTTGGCACGCCCATTGCGTCAAATTGGACGATGAAGGTATCTCTCTTTTTGCAGCCACTCGCACGGGCATCGCCCATTGCCCTTGCAGCAACATGCGCTTGGCCAGCGGCATTGCCCCTATCAGGAAAATGCTTGATGCGGGTGTGCCTGTCGGCCTGGGCGTTGATGGCAGCGCCAGCAACGATGCTGCTCACATGGTCAATGAAGCGCGGCAGGCCATGCTATTGGCGCGTCTCAGAAAATCACTTGAAGCCCCACAAGTGAGTGTCGAGGGTAAAACCATTTTTGGCTGCGATACCGCGCCCATGGAAATGACAGCGCGTGATGCGCTCAGGTTGGCCACGCGAGGTGGCGCAGAAGTTTTGGGTCGTCAAGACATTGGCCAACTGAGCGTTGGCTTGTGTGCCGACTTGGCCTTGTTTGATTTGCGCAATTTGAGTTTTGCTGGTGGTGCCGTGCACGACGCTGTAGGCAGCCTCATGCTGTGCGCCAGTGCGCCTGCCGCATATACCGTGGTCAATGGCAAAGTGGTGGTGAGTGAAGGACAGTTGGCCACTGTTGACCTTGGCAGGGTGATTGAACGGCACAATCGATTTGCCGTTCAATTGGCGGCGGGTCATTGACTTAGTTTGCTCAATTTGCGCAACGTGCTCAATCAAGGATCAACTTTTGCGCCAGCCAAAAACCAGTTGGCAACCCATTGCCTTTCTTCTGCCGTAATGCCTGTGGCATTGTTCATGGGCATCTGTTGCGTCACACTCACTTGCTGATAAATGTTTTGAGCATGCAGCTTGATGCTTTCAGCAGTGTCCAAACGAACATTTTTCATTTGCACTTGTTCGCCATGACAACTCAGGCAACGCTGATCCATGACCGATTTAACTTGCGCAAAAGTGGCAGGCGCAGCTTGCACTTTGGGCGCAGCATCTTTGGCACCCCAAGGTGCCATTGCCGCGATGACCAGCAAAATCAGAACGACACCCACGGCAGCAAATGGCCAAGGATTGCGAGCTCGTCCCAAGTGGTAGCCGTGGCGCTGCACAAAGAACTGGCGAATTAGGGCGCCAGCAAACATCATGACAAACAAGATGAGCCAACGCTGTGGGTGGGTGTACAAAAAGCTGTAGTGATTGCTCAGCATGGCAAAAATCACGGGCAATGTGAAGTAGGTGTTGTGCACGCTGCGTTGCTTGCCGCGCTTGCCGTGAATGGCCAGGGCGATGGCATCGTATTTCTCGCCTGAGGTCATGGCGGCCACCACTTTGCGCTGACCAGGAATGATCCAAACAAACACGTTGGCGCTCATGGCCGTGGCAATCATGGCACCCACCAGCAAAAAGGCGGCCCTGCCCGCAAACAATTGACAGGCTAACCAAGAGGCAAAGGCCACCACACACAGCATGAGTGTGGCCACAATCAATTCACCGTTCTTGCGAAATCCAAACAGGCGGCAAATGGCGTCGTAAACGAACCAAAAAACCACAAAGAAACTCAGAGCTGCCGTGATGGCCGCTGCGGGTGACCAATCCATGAGTGATTTGTCAATGAGATAGGTACTGGCATTCCACAAGTACAAAACGGTGAACAGGGCAAAGCCGCTTAACCACGATGAGTAGCTTTCCCAATAAAACCAGTGCAACTTGGTATGAATTTTCTTGGGCGCCACCATGTACTTTTGGGGGTTGTAAAAACCACCCCCATGGATTGCCCACATTGCGCCATCGACCCCTTTTTCGAGCAAATCGGGAGAGTTGGGTTTTAAAAGATTGTTGTCTAAAAAAACAAAGTAAAAAGACGAGCCAATCCAAGCAATGACGGTAATCACATGGACCCACCGCAATAGCAAATTAACCCAATCTAGCAAATAGGCTTCCATCGATAAGGCTCCAAACTGTTTACCGAAGTGTATACAATTTTTAGGCTTGCAAAAGTTGGGCTGCAACAGCAACCGCAATGACCTCGGGTTCTTTGCCCTCAATGCCTGGAACGCCAATGGGGCAGGTCACTTGTTGGCACTCCTCTTCAGAAAAACCACGCTCTGCCAAGCGCCGCTTAAAACTGGCCCATTTGGTGGCGCTGCCGATCAGTCCAATGTAGGGCAAGTCTTTTTTCTGACGCTGTCGGAGCAAGCAAGCCGCCACCACGTCTAAATCCTCTGCATGGCTAAAACTCATAATAAGTACGTGGCTGTTGGGCACCAAATCGGGTACAGCCGCATGCACTGGATTGGAGTGCTCGCACACCACTTGGGGCGCTACATCGCTGGGAAAAATTTCGTCCCGACTATCGATCCATCTCACATGAAATGGCAAGGGTGCCAAGACCTTGACCAAGGCTTTGCCCACATGGCCACCGCCAAACAAGGCCAGCGGCTGAAATCTTTGAAGCGCTTGAGTCGACAAAATGGCTTGCAGGCGAACCTCATCGGCTGCCGTCACGCGTTCAAACTTCAAGACCAATGCACCACCACAACATTGACCAAGGCTGGGGCCCAAGGCAATTCGCTTTTCAAGAGGCAAAGCGGGCGCAGTTGTAGGCTCATGCAAGTAAAGCCTAGCCAGCGCAAGGGCCTCAAATTCCAAGTGGCCGCCACCGATTGTGCCCAAGAATTCATCGGCAAAAATAGCCATGACAGTGCCAACACCCCGAGGTACAGAGCCCTGCGCTTGCAGGACCGTGACCCAAATGGCCGGCATTTGCGCCAATTTCAATTTCAATGTTGAGGACCAATGCACCTGCTTCTGCTTTCAATTCAATGCTTTTCAAACCACACTGTACAGTGACAAAATGGCACTTGTTGTTTTGAAGGCCATCGACCCATGACTCATTCCATCGCCCATCTTCTGAAACCTGTATTTTGGGTCTCAACCACTGGCTTTGTGGCATTGTGGCTCTCAGCTTGCACAACAACTGAAATCAAACCTGAACCACCCAAGCCCCCACCTCCAGCCACAAGAGCGCCCCTACCTACCCCTGCACCCCAGCAAGTTAAACCTGAAGCAACTCTTGTGCTTCCAGCAGAACCAGCCAAACCTAAGTTGCCTGTTTCAAGTGCTCGCAACCCCCGAGAGTACCGATTGGATGCCGCCAAACATCTCTACAAACTCAATGGCGAGCGCATATTCAAAGGCCGCATGCCGCCCATGCTTTACGCTGTGGGCGTTTTAGATGTCGAGGTTGACAAGCAAGGACAAGTGACACGCACGTATTGGGTCAGAGCACCAGGCCATGCCCCCGAAGTGATGCGAGAAATTGAAAAAACCGTTCGCCAAGCAGCGCCCTATCCTGTCCCTGTCCACATGGCCAAGGTGGTGTACTCCGACGTTTGGCTGTGGCACAAGAGCGGGCTTTTTCAACTCGACACCCTCACCGAGGGGCAAGACTGAAGTTTTAAAGCGCCGCCTTGGCTTTTTCGCAGCTCATCAAAATTTTCTCTGGCGTAGCAGGTGCGCTCATGTGGACCACTGTTTGGTGATCGGCACTGGCACTGACAGCATCGCGCAATGCAAAGAAAGTAGACAAGGCCAGCATCAAGGGTGGCTCACCCACTGCCTTTGAATTAAAGGGGGTTGGCTTGAGGTTGCTGCCGTCAAACAAGGTCACATTGAAGTGCTCTGGGATGTCGCCTGCCACTGGAATTTTGTAGGTGCTAGGGCCGTGAGTCAGAAACTTGCCCTTCTTGTCCCAAATGCACTCCTCCATAGTGAGCCAACCCATGCCCTGCACGTAGCCGCCTTCAATTTGGCCTTTGTCAATAGCAGGGTTGATGCTCTTGCCTGCGTCGTGAACAATGTCGACAGCCTTGAGCCACCATTCGCCAGTGCGGGTATCAATTTCTACTTCGCTGACTGACGCACCGTAGCAGTAGTAATAAAACGCATGCCCCGACAGCGTGTCAAAGTCATATTTAATTTCGGGCGTCATGTAGAAACCCGCTACTGACAGGCCCACTCGGTCTAGCCATGCTTGTTTGGCAACTGCCGTCCATTCAACCGACTTGCCACCGCCATGGGCCATGCTGTTGGCAAAGTTCACCTCGGTGTCTTTGCAACCCAACATATTGGCAGCAACAGGTGCCAAGCGAGCACGCATTTGCGCGGTTGCGTTCATGATGGCCGCACCATTGATGTCGGCTCCGCTAGAGGCAGACGTGGCAGATGCATTGGGCACCTTTTGCGTATCGGTACCCGTCACGCGAACATAGGACAAATCGATACCCAAGCCATCGGCACACACTTGAGCCATCTTGGTGTTAAGGCCTTGGCCCATTTCAGTTCCGCCATGGTTCACGCTGACTGAGCCGTCCATGTAAATATTGAGCAATGCACCGCCTTGGTTGAGCATGGTGGCTGTAAAGCTGATACCAAACTTCAAAGGCACCAAAGCCAGACCGCGTTTGCGTCGCTTGTTCACTTTGTTAAACGCATTGACGCTGTCTCGGCGCTCGCGGTATTTGGCTTCAGAGGCCACTTGATCAATTACCTTGTCGCCCACCCAGTCGGCAATGGTTTGACCATATTGCGTGACCATGGTGGCAGGGTTACCAGATACAGCCGGGTCTTTGTAGATGTTGAGCATGCGAACATCTAAGGGGTCTTTGCCAATGTCGTTGGCAATTTGCTCGATGATTGTCTCTATGCCAAACATGCCCTGCGGGCCACCAAAACCACGAAACGCGGTGGCGCTTTGGGTGTTGGTTTTGCAGCGATGGCTGATGAGTTTTAAATTCGGAATGTAGTAGCAGTTGTCAATGTGTAAGCACGCGCGGTCATTCACAGGACCTGAGTAGTCGGTGCTGTAGCCACAACGAGATAACAAGGTGATGTCGGCTCCTAAGATGCGGCCTTCGTCGTCGTAGCCCACTTCGTAGTCGATGCGAAAATCGTGGCGCTTGCCCGTGATCATCATGTCGTCGTCGCGGTTCACGCGCAATTTGACGGGTCGTTGTAACTTGAATGCAGCCAGCGCAGCGCTTTGACTGAAAATACTGGCGTTGCCTTCTTTACCGCCAAAACCGCCACCCATGCGCCTGCAAATGACTTCGACATCGTTGGTGCTCAAGTTCAAAGCAGCAGCGGCCTCACGCTGGTTGCCATCAGGGTGTTGCGTTGAAGAATACAAGGTGAGTTGACCATCTTCACGCGGCACGGCGTAGGTAATTTGGCCTTCCATGTAAAACTGTTCTTGTTGGCCTGTTTCGGTGCTGCCCTTCACTTTGCGGGGGGCATTGGCAATGGCTTGCGATGCATTGCCGCGTGTAATACCTTTGGCGGGCATGACAAAACTTTGTGCCGCCATGGCTTCGTCAATGGTCAAAATGGGCGGGAGTTCTTTCACCATCACTTTGGCTTTGTGAGCTGCTTCACGGGCATACAACATTTCGCGCGCAACCACCACCGCAACCACCTGGCCAATGAACTCAACTTTGCCAACAGCCAAAAAGGGATCATCGTGAACGATGGGTCCGCAATTGTTTTCGCCAGGAATGTCCTTGGCTGTGTAAACCGCAACCACACCGTGCTCTTTCAAAATAGCTTCGCGGTCAATGCCATCGCCAATGAGTTCACCATGCGCAACGGGTGACTTGATGAGCGCGGCATACAAAGTGCCCGCCAACTCTGGCATGTCGTCTGTGAACGTGGCGCTGCCAGTCACATGCAAATGTGCAGACTCATGAATGACATCGGTACCTTGCTGAATACCCGAGACAGGCAATAAATTGTGCAAAGAAATTGGCGCGTTCATTTATGCCACCTCCGTGGTTGTTTGAGTTTGTTCTTCAATGAAATCAATGACCAAATTGCGCGCCACCAATGCGCGGTAGGCCCATGTGGCACGCAGGCCATCTCGGGCTACAAAACTGGCGGCAATGGCGGCATCTAAATCGGATGCCTTGACATCGGCGGGGGCTTGGCCTTCTAAGACCGCCTCAAGTTTGGGCGCTCTGCAGGGTGAAGGTGCCAAGCCGTTGTATGCCAACTTCACGCCGCTCAACTTGCCAGCCTTCAAGGTGTAACTGATGGCAGCGCAGGTGGCAGAAATATCTTGCTCAAATCGCTTGCTCACTTTGTGCGCGCGAAACACTTGGCCAGCTTGGGGCTTGGGCAACACCACTGCTTCAATGAATTCACCAGCTTGCAACACCGTTTGTTTTTGGCCGGTGTAAAACTTGTCTAAAGAAACCGTGCGCGTTGTGTCGCCACGACGCAGCGTGAGCGTGGTGCCAAGGGCCATGAGGCAAGGCATGGAATCGCCAATAGGCGAGCCGTTGGCAATGTTGCCTGCCAGTGTGGCCGTAGAGCGAATGGGTGGCGAACCAAAACGGCGCAGCACCTCAGCAAAATCGGGGTAAGCCTTGGCGATCAATGTTTCGACTTCAGTAAGCGAGACAACCGCGCCAATGTGCCAAGCCTGAGGCGTGTCTTTGACTCGCTTGAGCTCGGCCACGTTGCCCAAATACACAATGTGGTCGGGACGCGAATATTTTTTATTCACTTGCAAGCCCACTTCGGTGCTGCCTGCGAGCAAGGTGGATGTGGGGTGCTTGACCAAATAGTCGGCCACTTCAGCCAAGGTGGCGGGTGAGACAAACTCATTGCCTTTGCGTGTGCGAACCACGGGTTGAACAATGATCTCACCTTCCAAACTGAGCGTGGGCGAAGAAGCGCGTTGAATTTCTAGGAGCAAAGGCACATCGGCAGCATCGTCTAGCTTCAAGGCTGATTTGTTGCCACAAGCTTTGGCAGCTGCATCCAAAATGGGTGCATAACCTGTGCAGCGGCACAGGTTGCCACTGAGGGCATCACTCACATCTTGGCGTTTGGGCGATTGATTGACCTGAACCAAGTTGACCAAGCTCATGACAATGCCGGGGGTACAAAAACCGCATTGAGAGCCGTGGCAGTTGACCATGGCTTGTTGCACAGGATGCAAAGTGCCGTCAGGCTTTTTCAAACTCTCTACTGTTTTGACAGACTTGCCATCAAGGGTTGGCAACAACTGGATACAACTGTTGACCGGCACATAGTTAACACCTTGGCCCGCTGCATTCAATGAGCCCACCATGACCACACAAGCGCCACAGTCGCCTTCAGCGCAACCCTCCTTGGTGCCCTTTCGATGCAATTGTTCGCGCAAATAATCTAAAACGGTGGTGGTGCGGCGTGCGCCTTGGGCTTCGACGATCTTGCCGTCAAGCACAAAACGAACTGTGTTGGTCACTTGGCTCATAAGGAGTGGATTGGGTTGAGTTCTGAATAAAAGCTGATTTTATTGACTTACCGGCCTTCAAGGGTGGCTTCAATTAGAAATAATTGTGAATTTAAGAGCCGCGGTAAGTGGCGTAACTCCATGGACTTGCCAAGAGCGGCACATGGTAGTGCTGAGTGACATCAGCCACCCCAAAATCCAAGCTCACCAAGTTCAGAAACGAAGGCTCTGGCAGCTTCACGCCCTTGGCTTTGAAATAAGTTGCCACGTCAAATACCAAGCGGTATGTTCCCACTTGCAGACTGGCATTGTCATAAAGAGGGCCATCGGGGTTGCGCCCGTCTGCGTTCAATTTGAAACTTTTTACCAGCGTGGCAAATTGCCCCTCGGTGGTGTACAGGCTAACCTGCATGCCTGCTGCGGGACAACCATGCATGGTGTCCAAAACGTGTGTGCTTAAACCCATGGTCCATCTTTCATTGAATTGGTCGACTGAAAGTGTATACACTTTTGGCTTTTGAAGCTATCATCCTTCCGCATGGAAACCTCATCAACCCACGCCATTGTCAGCGCTTTGACCAAAGCCATTGTGGAACACCGGCTGTTGCCCGGCTCCAAATTGGCTGAGCAAAAATTGGCCACCCATTTCGGCGTATCCAGAACCTTGGTCAGACAAGCCTTGTTTCAGCTGTCTCAAAACAGATTGATCCGCATGGAACCTGCTCGGGGTGCCTTTGTGGCTGCACCCTCTGCCGATGAAGCCAAACAGGTTTTTGCAGTTCGCCGCATGCTGGAGGTTCAGATGACTCGCGAATTTGTGCGCGATATCACCCCCGCCAAGATTCGCGCACTGAAAGCGCATACCAAACAAGAAAAAGAAGCGGTAGCTCAAGAAGATGTGCGCGGCCGAACAGAATTATTGGGTGATTTTCATGTGCGCATTGCGGAGCTTATGGGCAACCATGTTTTGGCTCAAAGCCTGGGCGAGCTTATTTCTCGCTGCGCGCTCATCACCCTCATGTACCAATCTCGCAACGCCGCAGAGCACTCTGCCGATGAGCATGAAGCCATTGTGGATGCCATGGCCAAGAAAGATGAAGACTTGGCAGCGCGTCTCATGGAAGAGCATTTGATTTTTGTCGAAAACAGTCTGAGTTTCGACAAAAAAGTTCCAACTCACGACATCTCAATGGCCCTGGCATGAACTCATCTGTCTACGACTCAACAGCCGCCTATCCTCGCGATCTAATAGGTTACGGCCGCAATCCACCTCATGCACAGTGGCCGGGCCAAGCCCGCGTTGCGGTGCAGTTTGTTTTGAACTACGAAGAAGGTGGCGAGAATTCTGTTTTGCATGGCGACGCAGGCTCTGAGCAATTCTTGTCGGAAATGTTCAACCCAGCAGCCTTTCCAGACCGGCACATCAGCATGGAGGGCATTTATGAATATGGCTCACGCGCTGGTGTGTGGCGTTTGCTGCGCGAATTTGAACAACGCAAATTGCCCCTCACAGTGTTTGGTGTGGCCACTGCGCTTCAAAAACATCCCGATGTGTTGGCTGCCTTTCAAGAATTGGGCTATGACATTGCGTGCCATGGCTTGAAATGGATTCACTATCAAAACATCGATGAGGCCATCGAACGTGCTCACATGGCCGAGGCCATGGCCATCATGCAAGAGCTTAGCGGTGAAAGGCCATTGGGTTGGTACACCGGCCGTGACAGCCCCCGTACCCGCCGCTTGGTCGCAGACTTTGGCGGCTTTGAATACGACAGCGACTATTACGGTGACGATCTGCCATTTTGGATGAAGGTTGAAAAAACTGATGGCCAAGTGGCGCCCCAGCTCATCGTACCCTACACCCTTGACTGCAACGACATGCGTTTTGCGTTGCCCCAAGGCTACTCGCATGCCGACCCATTTTTTCAGTACATGAAAAACACTTTTGACGCCCTTTACAAAGAAGGTGATCCACAAGGCCTGAACCGTCCCAAGATGATGAGCATTGGCATGCATTGCCGCTTGTTAGGGCGACCTGGCCGCATCACCGCTTTGCAAAGATTTTTAGATCACATCCAAGCCCACGACCACGTCTGGGTCTGTCGTCGCCTGG
>CAJCDH010000207.1 GCA_903961095.1 uncultured Burkholderiales bacterium
ATAATCAAATCCCAAATTTTTAAACTGTGTCCATTATGCACGGACGGTTCTGTGCAACATTAGGACTCACCCTGAGTACGCTTGGAAATAGCCCATGAAAGCCAGTCAATTTTTAATTTCCACCCTCAAAGAAGCGCCTGCTGATGCCGAGGTGGTGAGCCATCAACTGATGATGCGAGCCGGCATGATCAAACGCTTGGGCGCAGGTATTTACAACTACATGCCCATGGGCTTGCGTGTGATTCGCAAAGTAGAAGCCATCGTGCGCGAGGAAATGAACCGTGCGGGCGCGATTGAAATGACCATGCCTGTGGTCCAACCTGCTGAGCTCTGGCAAGAGACCGGACGTTTTGAAAAAATGGGCCCTGAGCTCTTGCGCATCAAGGACCGTCATGGCCGTGACTTTGTGGTGCAACCCACCAGCGAAGAAGTGATCACGGATGTAGCACGCCAAGAACTTCGCAGCTACAAACAACTGCCCAAAAACTTCTACCAAATTCAAACCAAATTTCGTGATGAGCGTCGTCCCCGCTTTGGTTTGATGCGCGGCCGAGAGTTCATCATGAAGGATGCCTACAGCTTTGATCGCGATCAGGTGTCTGCCAAGCTAAGCTACAAAATCATGGCGGATGCGTATCGAAAAATATTTGACCGCTTTGGTTTGAGCTACCGCGCTGTGGCGGCCGACAGTGGCGCCATTGGAGGCGATCTGAGCGAAGAGTTTCAAGTGATAGCGGCCACCGGCGAAGACGCTATCGTGTATTGCCCTCAAAGCGATTACGCGGCCAATATGGAAAAGGCTGAAGCTTTGGCACCTGCGCAGCCGCGTCCTTCAGCGACCAAAGTTCAAACTCTCACCCCCACTCCCGGTCAGAGTACCTGCGAAGATGTGGCCACTTTGTTGAGTGTCCCTTTGTCAACCACGGTCAAATCTTTGGTCTTGGCCACCGATGAAACAGATGAACAAGGCCACCTCAAGGCTTCCAAAGTTTGGTTGCTTTTGTTACGTGGCGATCACGATATGAACGAAGTCAAAGTGGGTAAGTTGCCTGGTTTGAATGTCGGCTTTCGTTTTGCCACTTTGGCAGAAATAGACGAGCACTTTGGCTGCAAACCAGGTTACTTGGGCCCTCTGAATTTGAAGAAGCCCTTGAACGTGGTGGCCGATCGAGAAGTGGCCGTCATGGCTGATTGGATTTGCGGCGCCAACCAACCGGACCACCACATCACGGGTGTGAACTGGGGCCGTGATTTGCCCGAGCCTATGATGGTGGCCGATTTACGCAATGTCGTAGCAGGCGACATGTCGCCTGATGGCAAAGGCGCATTGGCCATTGAGCGTGGCATTGAAGTAGGGCACGTGTTCTATTTAGGCACCAAGTACAGCCAAGCCATGAACGCCACTTTCTTGGCCGAAAACGGTAAACCTCAATTTTTAGAAATGGGTTGTTACGGCATTGGTGTCACTCGCTTGCCGGCCGCTGCCATTGAGCAAAACCACGATGCCAAAGGCATCATCTGGCCCGACGCTATTGCGCCCTTCACCGTGGTCATTTGTCCAATTGGCGCAGACCGTAGCCCTGATGTCAAAGCCGCTGCAGAAAAACTCTATGCCGATCTGATGGCTGCAGGCGTAGATGTGTTGCTAGACGACCGTGGCGAGCGCCCAGGCGCCATGTTTGCCGATTGGGAACTGATTGGTGTGCCGCACCGCGTGACGCTGGGCGACCGAGGTTTGAAGGAAGGGAAGGTGGAATACCAACACCGCCGCGATGAAGCTGCCACGGCTGTGGCACCTGCTGATATTGCGGGTTTTGTCTTGGGCAAACTGGGCAAGTGAGCCTGAACCAGGCAAATTGAAAGCAGAGCGCATGAATTTGCACCGACGCAAATTTTTGCGCCAATCAGGGCTTTGGCCTTTGATTTCAGCTTGCGCTGCACCTTCTTTTTGGCTAATTCAGCCCTCGATTCAAACTGCTTGGGCGGGCAATCAAGTCGAAGAAGCCTTGTCTGATTCAATGCGTACAGCTCTGAGCCAAGCGGTGGCACAAAGCGGCCCGCCTGTGCCTGTTCTCCATACTGAGCTTGAGAAAAAAGAGTTCAACGAGTGGATGGCTAAGGCGTCCAGTCGCTTAAGTCAATGGATGAAGCATCCAGACGATCGGCAAGAATTTCTGCACACCCTTTGGTACGAAGCTCGGCGTGCAGGATTATCCTTGTCTTTGGTTTTGGGCCTGATCGAAGTCGAAAGTGCATTCAGAAAGTACGCCATTTCAAGTGCGGGTGCTCGGGGATACATGCAGGTGATGCCTTTTTGGACGCGAAGCATTGGCGATGGCAACGAAAGCACTTTGTTTCACACCCAAACTCAACTTAGGTTTGGATGTGTCATTTTGCGGCACATGATGGCGCGTGAAAACGGCAATTTGTTTTTTGCGCTGGGCCGTTACAACGGCAGTCGCGGGCAGGCTGCTTACCCCAATGCCGTTTTGTCTGCACAAAAAAAATGGCTTCAGTCGGTTGACTGAAACCATCTTTGCCCAAGCTTCAAACTCGAAGCCTGAACTCACTACCAGTGTGAAATTACTCTTTAGGTGTGGTGCCTAGCACTTGAATCAGTTCACCCGACTCGTACATTTCCATCATGATGTCTGAGCCACCTACAAATTCGCCCTTGACATACAACTGAGGAATGGTTGGCCAGTTGCTGTATTCCTTGATGCCGTGCCGGATTTCAGCGTCATCTAGGACATTGACGGTTTTCACAGCCTTGGGGTCGACCCCGCAAGCCTTCAAAATTTGAATGGCACGACCAGAAAATCCGCACATGGGGAAACTGGCGCTGCCCTTCATGAAAAGCAGTACTTCGTTGTGTTTAACCAAATCGTCAATGCGGGCTTGGGTATCGCTCATGGGAATTCCTCGTTAACTTTCGATGGGGTGATTATTTCATGTTGCAAGGGCTTGTGCTGTTTAGGGTCTATTTTTGACCACCAGAGCAACGTTCAATGCCTGCCAAGTCAAGTTTAGTCTCAACTTGGCTGTAGCCAACGCCCTTTAGCAATGAGCGCACTTGAGCGGCTTGTTGCCAGCCGTGTTCAACCAGCAACCATCCGCCAGGGGTCAAGTGCTTCTGTGCGGTTTCGACAATGTTCTGTATATCTTCTAGGCCACCTTTGCCGCTGACCAAGGCCTGCTGGGGTTCGTGCAGGAGCAGCACTAAATGGGGGTCGCCGGCCTCAATGTAGGGGGGATTGCTAACAATGACGTTAAATTGTCCATCGACTTGACCCAGCCAATTGCTTTGCAGAAAGCTCACCTCTAGCCCCAGTTTTTTTGCATTCTGAGATGCCAAACTGAGTGCTTCAGGGCTTGCATCGGTGCCAATCACCTTCGCATCAGGGCGTTGGGATTTGAGGGCCAAAGCAATTGCGCCGCTGCCAGTTCCCAAATCTAAAAAGCTGGGAGCTGCCAGTGCTGCACTGCAATCTAAAGCCCATTCAACCAAGACCTCGGTATCGTCTCGGGGGTCTAGAGCGCGCTTGTCAATTTGCAGCGTAAGCCCAAAGAATTCTTTTTGACCCACGATGTAGGCCACGGGCTCGAGCTGCAGCCTGCGTTGCACCAAGGTTTCAAACGCTGAGAACTTTTCAGGCAGCACTTGATCTGTATCGTGAGCCAATAACCAAGCGCGATCATGCAGTGGCCGGCCTAGGGCATGCAACAATAAAATTTGCGATTCCAGTCTAGGTAGCCCTAAAACATGGCCGCGCATGCAGCACTGCGCGATGTTCATGCGGGCAAGCTCGACTCGAGTTCAGCCAATTGCTCAGCTTGCCTTGCATGTTGCAGGGCTTGCGTCACTTCTTCCAAGTCGCCTTCCATGATGAAACTCAGCTTGTACAAGGTGAGGTTGATGCGATGGTCGGTCAGCCGTCCTTGTGGAAAGTTGTAAGTTCGAATGCGGTCAGACCGGTCGCCACTGCCAATCAAGCCTTTGCGCAAAGCCGCGTCTTTGGCTGCTCGTTCACTGCGCTCTTTTTCCTGAATTCGG
>CAJCDH010000208.1 GCA_903961095.1 uncultured Burkholderiales bacterium
AATGGCATTGCACTGTGCGCTGTTGGTGAAAAAATGGAAGCTCAGGACTTGCGTGAGCGTGCCTATGCCGAACTGCTGCGTCAAGAGGCGGTTAGGCTTGGTTTACTGCCACCTAATTTCTCAAATCAAGCAGCTTTCACAGCACCGATACTTCATGCCAAAGAACAGGAGGTCATTGACCGTATGTTGGAAACCGAAGTGAGCTACCCTCAAGCAACCAACGAAGAGTGTGAGCGTTATTACGACACACACAAAGCACAATTGACGGTGGGCCAAGCCCGAAGAGTGCGACACATCTTGTTTGCTGTCACCCCAGGGGTTAACGTGCAAGCCTTGGCACAACGCGCCGAAATGGTCTTGCTGGAGTTGTCGAAAAATGGCGTTTTGCCAGAACGCTTTGCACAATTGGCTGCAGAACTGTCCAATTGTCCAACGGGTGCTCTTGGCGGAGAATTAGGTTGGCTAAGGCCTGAAGACTGCGCCCCAGAATTTGCAAAAGAGCTTTTTTTCCTCAATGAGTTTAGTCAAAGTACTGGATTGCGCTCTCGTTTGGTGAATACGCGTTTTGGTTTTCATATCGTTGATGTGCAAGAACTTGACCTTGGGCATTTGCCTAGCTTTGATCAGTTGAAAGCTCAAGTTAATTCGCGCTTGCAATGGCAGTCAAGACCGACGGCTTTGGGTCAATACATGAGACGCCTGATTGGCTTGGCAAGTATTCAAGGTGTACAACTTGATGGGGATGAATCGCCATTGGTGCAATGAACCAGGCTATCCTTCCTCTTGGTATTGTTCATCTAATCGGTACGCGGCAAACTATTTTACCTAAGCGCTTGTTTGCGCCTGGGCCCAACGAACACGAACTCGAACAGTTGTTCGTAGCAGCATCCTCTGCGCCAGACCATGATCTCATCAATCCTTGGCGTTTCTTAATGATTCCTCTTCACAAACGCCTGGACTTAGGTGATTTGTTTGCCATCGCTTTGCGCGAACGTGACCCAAGCGCGACCAATGAACAACTTGAACAAGCACGCGAAAAGGCCATGCGAGCACCCTTGTTGATGCTTGTTATCGTCGATGAAACCAAAGGCGATTCGCAGATTGATTTAAATGAGCGCACATTGAGTGCTGGGTGTGCAGTACAAAACATTTTGCTATTAGCACACACAATGGGATATGGGGCTGGATTGACCAGTGGCAAAGCACTAAAGTCTGAATCGTTTCGGTTAGGGCTTGGCCTGCATTCTGGAGAACATGCCATTTGTTTTTTGAGTATAGGAACGGTTGTTTCGCGCAAACCATTCAAAATTCGACAAGATTCAGATTCCTTTGTCAAAATATGGGGTATCGAAAAGCGCTGATTCAACTTTGGTTGAAGATTTATGATTGGCGCATCATTGTTCTATCTTCGATTCAAGTCCATCGCAGCGATTCGAGCTTCATCAAGGTTACAAGCATGAATAAAATTTCATACGGTCTGGGTCATAAAGTTTGTCTGATCACGGGAGGTGCTCAAGGGATTGGCGAAGCTTGTGCACGTCTTTTTGTAGAAGAAGGTGCCCGAGTCGTTATTGTTGATGTTGACAAAGAGAAGGGGGAAGCTCTTCAAATTCAAATGCGACAGCTTGGGCACGACCTTCTATTTTTGGCCAGTGACATAGGCAATAAATTTGAAGTCGACTCCCTCATCACTCAAGTGCTTGCGATATATGGTCGGGTGGATGTCCTGGTTAGCAATGCAGGCATATTCAAGGCAGCCCCATTTTTAGAAGTCACAGAATCTGATTTTGATGAGGTCTTGCGCGTTAATTTAAGGGGTGCCTTTTTAATTGGTCAAGCCGTAGCCCGCGTCATGAAGGAAAAGGGTGGCGGGTCAATTGTTCACATGAGCTCTGTCAATGCTGTGTTGGCCATTCCTGAAATTGCCTCCTATAACGTCAGCAAAGGCGGGCTCAACCAATTGACCAGAGCAATGGCACTTGCCTTAGCCGATGATGGCATTCGTGTCAATGCAGTTGCACCCGGCACCATTGCCACTGAATTGGCCAACAAGGCGGTTTTGACCAGTGAGGAAGCTCGCCAAAAAATTCTTGGCCGAACGCCAATGAAGCGATTGGGAGACCCCTCGGAAGTGGCCAATGTCGTGGCGTTTTTAGCCAGTGACGCAGCCAGTTACATCACTGGAGAGGTCATTACGGTGGACGGTGGGCGAATGGCCTTGAATTACACCGTGAAAATTTAATCCAATTGGCTAGCCAAAAGTAAAGACAACCTTGCAATATTCAAGGACATCATTTGCTGTTTCTTTGTGAGTTTGCAAAAAAAGCTACAAATGCTATTTCAATCTTTTGGAGCCCCTGCATATGAAGCTGACTGTCAATGGAAAGAGTCATACGCTCGATGTTGAGCCTGAAATGCCCTTGTTGTGGGCTTTGCGCGACGAGCTCAACATCAAAGGACCTAAGTTTGGTTGTGGTGTTGCGCTTTGCGGATCTTGCACGGTACTTCTCAATGGAGAGCCGGTTAGATCTTGCTCATATCCAGTATCTGTGGCGGCCGGTCAAAAGGTCATCACCATAGAAGGCTTGGCAGACAAAGGTAAATTACATGCTGTGCAGCAAGCTTGGATCGACCACCAGGTGCCGCAGTGTGGCTACTGTCAAGGAGGCCAAATGTTGGCTGCAGTGGCTTTGCTAAAGAAGAAGCCTAAGCCTACCGACGAAGACATTGATGCCGCTATGACCAACATCTGCCGCTGTGGCACTTATGCACGCATTCGATCTGCCATTCATTCCGTGGCCAAGAAGGGAGGCCGCGCATGAACTCGAAACTCCATTCAAGCCATTCAAATGCGGAGAATGTTGGCATGGATCGCCGTCACTTTCTCAAAGTTTCTGGTACTGCTAGCGCTGGAATGTCATTGGGTTTTTTCTTGCCTGAGCGTGCTCTTGCGGCAGACGCACCTCAACTCAATGTGTGGGTTGAAATCGAACCCAACAACACCATTGTGATTCGATATGCGCGAGCAGAAATGGGGCAAGGCAGCATGACATCCGCGCCCATGATGATTGCCGAAGAACTCGAAGCTGATTGGAAAAAAGTGCGCGTTGAGTACGCCACTGCCCATGAAAATTTGCGAACCAAACGCGCCTATGGCGATATGGCTTCCGTGGGTAGTCGCACCATTCGCCATTCGCAAGAGTATTTGCGAAAAGCAGGTGCAACAGCTCGAGAAATGCTGGTTACTGCAGCTGCCCAAAAATGGAATGTGCCGGCCAGTGAGTGCAAAGCCTCATTGAGTAAAGTGACGCATGCGCAAAGCAAACGCAGTTTGACTTATGGCCAATTGGCTGCTGATGCCGCCAAGTTAGAAGCTCCCAAAAATGTTCAATTGAAAGATCCAAAAACTTGGACGCTGATTGGAAAGCCTATTCCGCGTGTTGACATTCCCGACATTGTGCTAGGCAAGGTCAACTATGGTATCGATACCCAATTGCCAGGCATGTTGCATGCTGCGGTGGCAGCATGTCCTGTGTTCAATGGCAAAGTCAAATCCTTGGATGCGTCTAAGGTTGAAAACCGACGCGGTATTGTCAAGGTTTTGAACATGGGTGAGTTTGTAGCGGTGGTTGCAGACAATTGGTGGCGTGCCAAAGAAGCTTTGCGCGAAGTTGCTGTTGATTGGGATGTGGGCGAGCACGGCACCCTCAGCAGTGCAGCCATCATGGCTCACTTAAAAGCTGGTATGGCGCAAACTGAATTGGCTGTAGCGCGCAATGATGGCAATACAGTAGATGCACTTTCCAAAGCGGCCAAAGTGCTTGAGGCTGATTACTTCACACCCTACCTGGCGCACGCCACCATGGAGCCCATGGTGTGTACGGCTTGGTTGCAAGGTGACAAACTTGAAGTCTGGTCTTCGACTCAAAATCCTGAGGCCACACTTGCGGTGAGTGCAGCCGCCGCAGGCGTGCCACAGCTCAATGTCAAAGTTCACCCTGTGCAATTGGGTGGAGGCTTAGGTCGCAAGAGCCCACAAGACTTTACGCGTCAAGCAGTCATGATTGCCAAGGCCATGGCGGGCAAGCCGGTCAAAATGTTGTGGTCGCGTGAAGAAGAAATTCAGCACGGCCTTTATCGGCCTGCCAGCTTGATGCGATTCAAAGGAGGCCTGAGTGCCAGTGGACAAGTGGAGGCGCTGCACATTCGAGTAAGCGCACCGTCTATTTTGGCCACGCTTTTGAAGTTGCCATTGCCGAGAGGAGTTGACGGTCAAGCAGTTGCAAGTTTCAACGATCACCCCTACGACATTCCAAATACATTGGTCGATTATGCGCAGCGCAACACCAATGTGCCAGTTGGTTTTTGGCGCACTGTGGGCCACTCGCAAAATCCATTTGGCCGTGAGTGTTTCATTGATGAATTGGCACTGGCTGCAGGCAAAGATCCTGTCGCTTTTCGTTTGAACATGTTGCCCAACATCGAAAAGTCAAAACGCGACAGAAGCATTCTGGAAGCCGTGACCAAAGCAGCAGCGTGGGGCAGTCAATTGCCCAATGGCGTGTTTCGTGGTGTAGCCGAAACAGAAGGCTATGGAAGTTGGACGGCATGTGTGTGCGAAGTTTCTGTCAACGCCAAAAACGAAGTCAAGATTCACCGTGTGGTCATTGGCATTGACCCTGGCTATGCGGTCAACCCAGACAACATCGTGGCCCAATTCCAGGGCAGTGTGGTGCATGGTTTGACAGCTATTTTTTGGGGCGAAAACACCATCAAGGAAGGTCGTGTCGAGCAATCCAATTTTCACGACTATCGCATGATGCGATTGAACGAAATGCCTAAAGTAGAAGTTGTCATTGCGCCCACTGGAGGTTTCTGGGGCGGTGTAGGTGAACCGGCACAAGCCCCATTGGCACCCGCACTGGTGAATGCTATTTCTGCTGCCATGGGCAAACGCATTCGTTCCCTACCACTCAAAAATCACGGCTTGACCTTGAAGGTCTGATGCTAGGCAGGCATGAAGTGAAGAAGCTTGCAAGTTGGCCTAGACGCAAGGGACTCAGAAGTCTCTTGCTTGCAGGCTTTTCATGGCCATGGTTGATGAGCAGAGTTGGCTATGCGCAGCGCATGAATTCAGGGCGCTTACTTTCTCTTGAGGACATGGTGCAACCCATTGTGAAGGGTGCCTTACTCCTGAACAAAGACTTGGAAATTCAAGCCCCTCTATTGGCAGACAATGGCTCCTTGGTGCCCATCCAAGTTGAGGTTAAGAGCCCCATGTCAGAGCAAGACCACGTGACACACATTTATTTGTTGTCACAACGAAATCCGGTCACCCAAATGGTCATGTTTCAACTAGGTCCTTGGAACGGTCGTGCCATGGTGAGCACACGGGTGCGTTTGGCCGGTACGCAAGAAGTGCTTGCTTTAGCCCAGTTGTCTAATGGCGAATTCAGATACAAACAAATGGAGATTATTGTGACTGAATCGGCCTGCGTGGACGCATCATGACCATTGCCCGAGTTCAATGGCCTGACATGGTTCGGGCGGGCGATGTGGTCAAAGTGAGGTTGCTCATACAGCACCCCATGGACACGGGCTACCTGCAAGACTTCACAGGCAAACTGGTGCCTAGAAACATCATTCGATTGCTCACATGCCAATTGGGCAAGCAAGAGGTGTTTCGAATTGAGCCCTCATCGGGAATATCAGCCAATCCATTTTTTGAGTTCTATGTGCGAGCCACACACACTGCTGAATTCAAGGCTGCGTGGACAGATGACAAGGGTGTTAAAGGAGAGCACCTTCAAATATTCAAAGTGACTGAGTCTGCTTAAACGACTGAGGGTCTTGATTTAATTTACTTGTTCACTTAAATTAGCACCTTTCAAAAGTGATCAGGTGATCATTTTTTGCGTGCTGATGATTTCATGCGCATCAAGCCTAAGGCCAAGAAGCCAACGAGGGAACATTCAATGATGGAGCTTTATTACTGGACCACCCCCAATGGTCACAAGATCACCATGTTTATGGAGGAATCGGGGCTGGATTATGAGATGAAGCTGATTGATATCAGAAAGGGCGATCAATTCAACCCAGAATTTTTGTCGATTGCCCCCAACAACAGAATTCCCGCGCTTGTGGACGATGATCCTTCAGTTCCGGGCCAGAAAATCAATCTATTTGAATCGGGTGCTATCTTGCTTTATCTTGCTGAGAAAACAGGAAAGTACATGCCACAGGATTTGAAAGGGCGGGTTGAGTGTTTGAAGTGGCTTTTTTGGCAAATGGGTGGCTTGGGTCCTATGGCGGGACAAAATCATCACTTTGTTCAATATGCACCAGAGCCGGTGCCCTATGCCATCGACCGTTATGTGAGGGAAACCTCGCGTTTATACGGCGTTTTGAACAAACATCTTACGCATGCCGGCCCGTTTATATGTGGTGACTACTCCATCGCTGATATGGCCATTTATCCGTGGATCGTGCCGCATGAAAAACAACGTCAAAATTTGACCGAATTTCCTGCATTGAAATTATGGTTTGAGCGCGTTCAACAACGCCCAGCTACTGAGCGTGCCTATGCACTTGCAAGATCCATCAATACAGCGCCCAACGTGAATGAAAGTTCAAGGGACCTGTTGTTCAATCAAGATGCAAAAACTGTTAAATAATGAGCCTTCATTATTTACAGTACCGCATGATTTGTGCGTTCAAAATTTGTTGAGATTTTAATTTCATGAATTTTGAAATCACCTATTTTTTCTATGCTGCACTGGGCTCTGTGTTGGTGGGTCTTTCAAAGGGCGGCTTGCCTTCAACGGGCATGTTGGCTGTGCCCATCCTTTCTTTGTCAATTTCGCCTATCCATGCAACCACGTTGTTGTTGCCTATTTACATTATTTCGGATGCGGTGGGTGTCTGGCTTTACCGCAAAAACTTCAGTGCCTTCAACGTCAAAATACTCACGCAAGCCGGACTTCTGGGGGTATTTGTGGGTTGGCTGACTGCAACCATCATTTCTGAAATAGTAGTTACTTTTTTGATTGGATTGATTGGCATTTCGTTTTGTTTGAATTCTTGGCTCAGAAAAGTAAAAAATGATGAACCCAAACAACCGAAAACCCTGCCAGGTTTGTTTTGGGGTTCTTTGGCGGGATTTACAAGTTTCATCTCTCATGCAGGTGCGCCACCTTTTCAGGTCTATGTACTTCCTCAAAAACTTTCGAAAGCCGATTTTGCTGGCACCGCAACTTTGGTTTTTGCCGCTATCAATCTGGCCAAAATATGGCCCTATCAAGACTTAAGACCCTACCAATGGGGCGATCTGATGGACGCTGTTTATCTCATTCCTTTTGCCATTGCAGGTACCTATGCCGGCGCTATTTTGACCAAGAAAATCCCAGACAAACTTTTCTTTCTTTGGGTTCAAATTGGCTTGTTTTTAATTTCACTCAAGCTCATTTGGTCTTCATTTGGAGAAAGCTTTTTTAAAAAAATTTGGATGTTTGTATGAACATTTTTCATCATGTCAGTGTGAGTTTGAATGTGAGTTTGTATGTGAGCGTGTGTTGCAACAATTGCTCAGGTGTCTCAGACTCACTCGCGCACTGCAACTGATAATTTAAACCTGACGGAGGAGCCTTTATGACCGATTTACTCAGCGCACGATCTCCCTACTCGGCCATTGTCGACCGGCCTTTATTGCAGTTACCCGATCAAGGCCGTTTGTTGGTTTGGATCATTGTCAATGTTGAGCACTGGAGCATTGAACGTGCCATGCCACGCATGGTACTCAGCCCACCCATGGGGCAACCCTTGATGCCTGATTTGCCCAATTGGGCATGGCACGAATACGGCATGAGGGTGGGGTTTTGGCGTCTTTATGATGCGCTCAATCAACGCGGTATTGTGCCCACCATGGCCACCAACGGCATTGTTTGCGAAAGCTACCCGCGCATTGTAGAAGCAGCCCTTAAAGAGAGTTGGGAAATTATGGGCCACGGTTTTGTGCAGGGCCCTATGCACAAGTTGCCTAACCAAGCCGAGTCCATTATGACAACCGTGGAGACCATCAAGCGTGTCGCTGGCAAGCCACCGGTTGGTTGGGAAAGTCCTGGCCTGACGGAGGATGACAACACACTAGATTGTCTTTCGCAAGCGGGCATCGAATACGTGGCCGATTGGGTCTTGGATGACCAGCCCGTTTGGTTGCATGCAAAACCCAAGCCTGTTTTGTCTGTGCCATACACCGTTGAAATTAATGATATTCCCATGATGTTGTTGCAGCAACATCGTGCTGAGGAAATGCTTGTGCGTGGCATTGACCAATTTGAGCGCTTGTGGAGTGAAAGCGAAAAAATTCCACGTGTCATGGCCATCAGTGTGCATCCCTACATCACCGGTGTGCCACACCGAATTGGGTATTTTGAAAAATTACTTGATCACATTCAGTCTAAGACTGGCGTCGTATTCAAAACGGGTGAGCAAATTTCGAACTGGTATCGCGAACAAGTTCCTTATACCGATTTTTTAACTAGGAGACCAACATGACCATTACGGTGATCAAGCCCGAGCGCAGCAGCGTGCTCAACTGTGTGGCCCGTTACGATGAGTTGAACCCAGTCACCACCGGTTTGCCCGACATGCACTTGGCCAATTGCCAACGCACCTTCCTCAGCGTGCTGGGTTTTGAGCAGCCAAAAGGTGAAATTCAACATTCGCCTTTTGGCAACCACGTGGCTGCCCGTATCACAAGTCAACCGACTGGCTATGGTGCTGCTTTTGTCAGGGCGCGTCCCGGCTGTGGCGTCCTCATGCACACCCACGACACTTCCGAATGCTTTATGCCCATCGAAGGACGCTGGATGATTGAGTGGGAGGGCGACAAGGGCAACGACCATGTGATCCTTAACCCTATGGATTTCATCGCTGTCCCCATAGGGGCGCAACGTCGCTTCGAATGCATCGATGTACCGAAAGGTAAAGATGAAGGCATTTTGTTTGCCATCATCAGTGGTGAGTCGCCCGCTGTCGAGTGGTCTCCTGAGGCCGTCAAACTCATGAGCGAAAACGGCCAGTCCGTTGCGCGCGTGACCGATTGAAAGACAGGATGCCATTGATCTCAGACTCGAAGTCTGCTTCAGGTGGAGTTGATGGCTGGTTCTACGGTGCTGCCTTTTTTGCTTTGCTTGCTGCCTTGGCGCCATTTGGGGTCAATCTTGCGGTAGGCATATCGCCAGTTTTTGCAGATAACTCGCTCATGGATCCCCAAGCCCGAGCGGCAACCGTGGCTTTGTATGTATTGGGCCTGGGTCTTGGTCAACCCTTTATGGGCAGTGCTGCAGACCATTGGGGACGCCGCCCAGCCATGATGGGCGGGTTGCTATTGGGATTGTTGGGGGCCATTGCGGCTTCAATGGCCACCAGTGATACCCAGCTGCTGTGGTCACGGTTCATCTCTGGATTTGGGCTTTCAACTTGTATGGTGGTGCCACGCGTTTGCCTTCGCGACTTGCATCAAGGCGCCATTCTTCAACGCAACATGGCAACCCTGTCAAATGTGTTTGCCGCTACGCCCGTGATCACGCAACCCTTGGCTTGGGCACTTGGCTATTGGTTCAACTGGCGTGTGCCTCTGCTGACCTTGGTGGTTTGTGTGGTGTTTGTTTTTTTTGTTTCTTGGCGCTGGCAACCCGAAACACGCGCTACTGGGACTTCTGCACCTAAGTGGCAGGTGTGGTTTGAAGTTGCAACGGATGCCCTCATATTGCGAACCTCTCTGACGTTTGCCTGCGCGTGCGCCCCATTTTTTGTGGTGGCGGCCATAGGGCCAGCTGCAATCAAGCACTCTACGGGAGGCAGTGAGGGTGTGATTGCCGCCATTTTGGGGATCACTTACCTTGGCTTTGCTGGCGGTAATTTTTGGGTCAGAAAAAATGCATCGTGGCCTAGCGTCTTGCTGATCAATCAAGGGCTTTGGCTAATTGGTGCCAGCATGTTGATGTTCGTCTGCACAATTTGGTGGCCCTCTTTGTGGCTTTGGTCTTTGGCACTAAGCGTTTATGCGGTGGGTCAGGGCATCGTGTTTCCAGCTGGGTTTTCTCTGGTGCTTGAAGGGCGAGCCCTGCAAGCCGGCGTTGCCTCGGCAATGATTGGAACCATCCACATGACCACAGGCGGTTTGGTCGCTTGGGTCGCGGGTGCGTTGTCATTTCCGCAAGAAATTTCTTTGGTACTTGTCAGCTCGGTGGTGACGGCAACCGCTGTGCTGATATGGGTAGCCATGAAGCCCGCTAACCAGACCCATTCATGACGATTCGTCTCTAAAAATAATCAAAAAAATATAGGGTCTTTGGGGATGCTCAGACCTAGTGCTTTCCCTATGTTGAAAATTCCAATCTTGCCTAATTGAGGCCTCAATTGAGTCTTCAAATTTAGCCCTTCACTGCCAGCAAAAAACTGATTTTCTCTCTGAGAAAGCCTCATCGCATGCCTAACATATTTTGAACGGCGGCTTGTGCGATCTATCAGTGAGAGCAGTTAAATCTGTTGAGCGATGTCAAAGAAGTGTTTGACGGTGATCGCTTGATGAATTAAATTGTCACTGCTTTTAACAACCAGGAGACATTCATGATGAAAAAATTCAAACCAGCACTGTTGGTGGCATTGCTTGGGCTGTTTGGTGCATCCGCTGTCAGCGCCGAAAATATCAGGCTGCGTATTGCCTCTGGACACCCCGCAGTCAACACCTATGTCAATTTGATGCAAAACTTTTTTGTGCCAGAAGTCAGCAAGCGCGTGGCTGCAAGAACCCAGCACAAGGTTGAATTTGTGGAGGGCTATGGTGGCTCCATGGTCAAGGTGGCCGACACGCTTGAAGGTGTGCAGTCTGGGTTGATCGATATTGGCGGTTATTGCTTCTGCTTTGAGGCCTCAAACCTTCCGCTCAATGCATTTCAAGTGATGTTGCCATTTGGTACCATGAACTCGGAAACCAGCGTGAAGTTGGCTCGCAGTGTTTATGACAAAGTTCCTGCTCTGTCCAAAGTCTTTGAAGACAAGTACAACCAACAGTTGATCGCCTTGATTTCTGACAATGGCTACAACATTGGTACCACCTTTGAGTGGAACAACATCAGCGATTTGAAGGGCAAGAAAATTGCCGGCGCAGGCCTGAATCTAAAATGGTTGGAGTATGCAGGCGTGACGCCAGTTCAATCCACCTTGCCCGATGGCTACACAGCCCTTCAAACTGGCGTTTACGCCGGTTGGATCATGTTCCCATCAGCATGGGTCAATTTCAAGTTTTATGAAGTGGCCAAAAATTACACCGAAGTTGGCTTCGGTGCCATCACTTGGCACGGGCTCACGATCAACAAAAATCGCATGGCCAAGCTTCCCAAAGATGTTCAGGCCATCATCATTGAAGTTGCCAAAGAGTTTGAAGCAAAAACAGGCTCGGTCAATCAGGAAAATTACCCCAAGCAAATTGCACAGCTTAAAACCTTGGGTGTGAATGTCAAATCCGTCCCTGACTCGGTCAAGCTTGATTGGGCCAACTCTCTGAAAGATTGGCCGCAAGCCATGGCAAGCGATTTGGATGCCCGCGGCATGCCTGGCTCATTGGTTTTGAAAACCACCCTTGAAGAAGCCGAAAAAATGGGTCACAAGTGGCCCGTGCGTTACGTGATCAAGTAAAGAGGTCGTCCAAATGACAGCGTTCATCGACTGGGTCAGCAAGGCCCTGATGGTTATTGCAGCCGTCTTGGCTTTCTTATTGTGCTTTCTTGTCGTTGGCGATGTCAGTGGGCGCGTCTTCTTCGGTAGTCCCATCAAAGGGACTACCGAGGTGATCTCCTTGGCCATTGTGACCATCTGCTTTCTTCAGTCTGGGTATGCCATTCGCTCGGGGGGCATGCTTAATGTTGATACGGTGGTCGTTAAATTTTCGCCCCGCTGGCAAAGCATCTTTGCTGTCTTTGGTGCCTTTGCAGGGCTGTTCTTTTTTGCGTTTATTTGTTACGGAACTCTGGATGGCGCCGCACATGCCTGGACGTCCAACGAGTTTGAAGGGGAAGGGGCCATGCGTGTTCCTGTATGGCCAACCAGGTTCGTCATTGTGCTGGGTACAGCTTTGGCGTCAATTTGTTACTTCATTTTGATGGTTCAAAACCTACAGCGGGTCATCAAGGGTGAGCCTCCTGTTTTGTCCTCTTCGCAACACTGAGCAGTTATTCTATGTTCGATCCAATTCAAATGATTACCTTGGTCAGCGTGTTGCTGATCATGGTATTTAGTGGCGTTCACATCGCTGTTTCTTTGGGCATTACCAGCATGCTTGGTATTTACCTCATGACCGGACAGGTAGACACCGTGTTGAGTTTTGCCTCCAATACGGCTTATGAGGCTTTGCGCGATTACATCTTTGCAGTTATTCCATTGTTCATGCTCATGGGCGAGTTTCTAGCCAAATCTGGCGCTGCAACAGACTTGTTTGCTCTCATCAACAGAGCACTCAAACGCATTCCTGGCCGTTTGGGTGTTGCCACAGTGCTTGCAAATGCCGTTTTTGCGTTCATCACAGGTGTGTCAATAGCTGCTGCTGCTGCGTTTTCAAAAATCGCCTACCCAGAAATGCGCCGGCATGGCTACGAGAGAAAGTTCTCGCTCGGTTGCATCGCCGGAAGTGCCTGCCTTGGCATGCTCATTCCGCCTTCTGTTCTGATGATCGTTTGGGGCGTGATTACAGAGATGTCAATTGGCAGTTTGTTCATTGCAGGAATCGTTCCCGGTTTTCTGGTTGTAGCTCTTTTCATTGGCTACATTCTTTGGGTGGCCATTCGCCATCCGGAACGTGTTGGCGAGGGCAAAGTATTGCCAACAGCCCAGCAGGATGCCAGAGATGCCAATGATTTGATTGCAGAAAAGGACATGGGCGCCATTCTCAAAAGCACTTTGGGTTTGCTGGTTTTGATTGTCTTGGTTCTTGGCGGAATCTGGTTAGGCTTTTTCACACCCACTGAAGGTGCTGGTGTTGGGGCAACTATGGCTTTGATTTTGGCCGTCATGCGTGGCATGACCTTGTCTGAAATGAAGTCTGCCATTTTGTCTGTCGGCCGTACTTCTGCGCCTTTGCTGCTGTTGCTGGTGGCGGCTCAGTTGTATTCAAGGGTTTTGGCCATGACGGGGGTCACTGGTGCAGCCAAAGATTTTTTCCTTGCTTCGGGTTTGTCTCCTTACATGATTTTGGGATTGATGGTGCTGGTCTGGTTTATTTTGGGATGCATCATCGATTCGATATCCATCATTTTGTTGACGGTTCCCGTTTTCGCTCCTTTGGCCATGGCACTTGGTTTTGATCCGCTTGCATTTGCCATCATTGGAATTCTTGCCATCGAAACGGGTCTGCTCACACCGCCATTTGGGATATTGGTGTTCACGGTGAAAGCGGCTGTCACGGATGAAAAAGATTTAACACCGGGAGAAATTTTCAGTGGCTCAGTGCCTTTCTGGATTGTTCTTCTTGTCACTATCGTTTTAATCGTTATTTTTCCGCAAATAGCCAATTGGCTGCCCAATTTGGGCAACGAGTTCGCCCGTTAATTGGGGTGTATTGAAAGGTTCACATGGCTGCTTATTGGCTTGCACGTTCGCGTATTACCGATCCGGTTGAGTATAAAAAATATACCGATTTGGTGCCGGGTATTTTGGCGCAACACGGCGGCAAGGTATTGGCCCGTGGCGGCAAATACCAAATCATGGAAGGCCCGCAGGACTTTCATCGCTTTGTGGTCATCGAGTTCCCCACGCATGCGCAAGCAGTAGCTTGTTTCGAGTCTGAGGAATACAAGGCAGCGGCTGCCTTTCGAAGGGCTGGCGCAGGCGTGGTCGAAAACGTCATTGTTGAGGGCGGCGAGTTTACAGTCTAAAAAAAAGCGCACTCTGGAAGTGCGCTTTTTAGCTTTTTCACTCATTGCTTGAGTGAGGTATTCAGTGCTTAGGGAATGAAAACACTCGAGCCGCTGGTTTTGCCAGTCTCCAAATCGGCGTGCGCCTTGGCAACATCTTCCAGTGCGTAGCGCTGATTGATGGTGATTTTGAGGGCCCCTTTGGCAAACATGTCGAAAACAGTTGAAGCTGAATGGCGTAAATCTTCTGTAGACGCTGTGTAGGTCACCAAAGTTGGGCGAGTGAAGTACAGAGACCCCATTTTTTGAAGTGTGCTGGCTGCGACAGGTGCGGGGGCACCCGTTGTGGTTCCAAAGGATACAAAGTAGCCTCGTGGCGCCAAGCTGTTGAGCGATTGGTCAAAGGAGTTTTTGCCCACTGAGTCGTAAACGACCGGAACCCCAACACCACCCGTGATTTCTTTGACGCGGGCAGGGATGTCGTCTTTGAGTCGGTCAAGACAGTGCTCATAACCATTGGCCAAGGCCAGCTTGACTTTCTCTTCGCCAGCTGCCACCCCAATCATGCGGGCGCCTAGATGCCGTCCCCATTGACCTGCTAACAAACCGACCCCGCCAGCAGCCGCATGCATCAAGACATATTGACCCTTTTGCACGGGATAGCAACGCTCCATGAGGTACTCGACCGTCATGCCTTTGAGCAGAGACGCTGCAATTTCTTCATCCTTCATGTGCGCTGGTGCGTGCAACAAGCGAGCTGCCGGATAGTTGCGATGTGTGGCACAAGCTGCCAGCACGGGCCCGCTTGCATAGCAAACTCGGTCACCCACTTTGAAGTCAGTGACATCGGGGCCAATGCCTTCAACAATGCCCACGGCCTCAGTGCCTAAACCGGTGGGCAAGGGCGCAGCATATTGTCCTGAACGTGTGTAAATGTCTTGAAAATTAAGACCAATGGCCGTGTGACGAATTCGGACTTCACCTTTTTGCGGATCGGGCAGTTGCAGGTCCTCAATTTTGAGAACCTCAGGGCTGCCTGTTTCGTGAATACGGATGGCTTTCATTTTTTCCTTGTGAGTGTGTAAATGGTAAAGGTTTTATGAGGCGTAATTTAGGAGCCTTGCGGTTTTGTGTCGGGCTCGGTATTGGGGCCATTGTCGTAATATTGCGGCACGCGACCCATTTGAACCGCTTCTTCCCAGGAAAAATTCAATTCGATTTTGATGCCATTAATGGGTTCACGCATGAAAAGTTGATAGACTTTTGAATTGTGTGCCTTGCGTTCACTGAACTCCACGCCTTTTTTGTTTAAGCGTTCCACAAACTCTTCCATGCCATCGCAATTGAAACACACATGGTCAATGCGACCGGAGCCCAAAGCACCAGCGGCTGAGTAATCTGCGCCTGCAACATCAGTGGGTGTTTTAAGGTAAGTGTCTTGGTGGACGGAATGCCTGGCCTTGCCGATGTGAAGGACATCCTGATCGCCAATATAAAGCCAGTAAACGGGAAAGCCAAACTCAGGGTGGTAACCGTTTGTGAAACCCAAGTTGTCGCAAAACCAATCGCGGGTACCTTCGGGATCGTGAGTCAGTATGAGCACATGTTCAAGAAATCTAAGTCCCATGATGTATTCCTATCGTAAGCATTATTTTGATTAGAAGCGAGCAGAAGAATTTGTATTGTTTCAGTGGCTTTGTGCGAGGGGCATGTCACAGTCTTACAAAGACTTTCTAAGTATAAATAGTTGTATTCAGTGCGGCAAGAATTTCATCACGGCCTCTGTGAATGCCTGAGCCTGTTCAATGTTGGAAATATGTGCTGCATCTTTAAGGACCACATAGCTCGAAGCTGGCCAGTGTTGGTGGATGAGCTCTGACATGGCAGGGGGCGTGCCCATGTCTTGGTCTCCAACCATCACCAGGCAGGGCGTGCGCAAATCGCGCAGTTTTTCAAGCGTATCGAGGCCAGAAATCGCACCGCAGCATCCCGCGTAACCCTCAGCCGGTGTGTTGGCGATCATCTGGCCAATTTGAGTCATGATTTCTGGATTCTTTTCGCGATAGTCTTGCGTGAACCAGCGCTGCAAAGTGGGCTCAACCAGGGGCGACATGCCTTGGCTGAGGGCCAATTTGGCACGCTCACCCCACATGCTGGCTGCATTGGGTGCACCTCTGGCAGAGCTGTCGGCAATGACGGTGTGAGACAACATTTCGGGGTGCTGGATGGCCAATGTTTGACCAATCATGCCGCCAAGAGACAAGCCAATAAAGTGAGTTGATGGGATGCCTAGGTGCACCAGCAAAGCATGTACGTCATCGCTCAATTGATTGAGTGTGTAGGGGCCTGGCGTAGACTGGGTTTGGCCATGACCTCGAATGTCATAACGCAAAACTGTGAAGTGCTGATTGAGAGCGTGCATTTGTGCATCCCACATCGCAGAATTTGCGGCCAAAGAATGAGACAGTGTTAGCCATGGGCCGTTGCCAGAAATTTCATAATGCACCTCAATGCCAGCGATGTTTGCTTTCATGGATAACTTTCTATAGATCAAAAGGGAAAATCAAGAGGAGAGAGGTTGAACGTTCTGGTCCATGGCCGCAATCAAGTTTTCAGGGCTTAAAGGCAAGTGCCGTGCACGTACCCCAAGCGCATGGGCAACGGCATTGCCCAGTGCTCCGGCGCATGGCCCGGTGGCCACTTCACCGCTGCCTAGACTGAGGGAGCTAGGGTCGTCAACCAAATGGATATCGAGTTGGGGAATGTCTTGAAAGGACAAGATGGGGTAGTTTTCCCAATCATTGCTGCTAATGCCTTGCTGACTCCATCTCACCGATTCAAGCAGGCTCCAACTGATGGCTTGCAAAATTCCGCCCTCGATTTGATTGCGTAAACCATCTGCATGCACCACATGTCCTGCGTCAACACAGGCCCACACCTTCAGCACTTTGACGCGTTCGCTAACTTCGACTTGGGCCACCAGAGCACAGTAGCCAGCTTTGTTTTTGTAACGGGCGTAGGCCATGCCAAAACCAATGCCAGTTCCGACTTCGCCGCGCGCGTCCCAATTTGACATCTCAGCAACTTTTTGAACCACATGCCGCGCACGTGGGTCTGCTAGATGCTTGAGTCGAAAGGCCAGTGGGTCTTGGCCACTTGCATCGCTTAACTCATCTATCAAGGACTCAATGGCAAACACGTTGGCATGTGCACCCAGTGAGCGCAATGCTGAAACTCGCACTGGCGAGCTGTCTAGAAAATGGTGCTCCACGGTCAATTCACCTACATCGTATGCGGGCACCGCGTTTCGCAAGCCGCCACCTGCTGGCAAAGGCATGTCATGTGGCACTGGTGGTTTTTCGTCTGGCAAGGCCGACCAGGCACCAAGCAATTGAAGGCCCTGACCCCAGCCAGGTCGATTGACATGGGCGTGCGACCAGACCTGAACATGCCAATGCTGAATTCGACCTTCAGCATCCAAGCCAGCGTCTATCTCGACGGAGCTGGCCGCGCCCATGGGCGAGACCGTCAGCTCATCCTCTCGGCTCCATTGCACTCGAACATTCAGGCCCCAAGTATGTGCAATAAAGGCGGCATCAAATGCCACATCGTCTGCGCCATTGTGGCCATAGCAACCTGCTCCAGGGGCATGCACAACCTGAACTAGAGGTTTAGACAGCTTCAGCGCCTGGGCGATTTGATCTCGCAAGCTGAACACGCCTTGTGAATGCGACCATACCTGAACCCCGCCGTCTTCGGTGGGTGATGCCAATGCACAGGACGGCCCAATGGAGGCGTGCGCAATATAGGGGCGTGAGTATTGGCGGCGTAAGCGATGTTTGTCAACGCGGGTGACGAGGTCTTGTGCTGCATGACTGACTTGGTGCAACGCAATGCTAGATTTTTTTTCGATGCTTGGGAGCAAGAGGTGTGCTGGTTGTTGCGGGGGCAGGTGAGGGACAGTCCAGATGGTCAATTGTCTGGCTTGTGCGTGGGCCTTGATCAAAGCGCCTTCATCTCGTCCGATCAGGGCCACAAAAGCGTTTTTGATCAATACTTGCTCAACACCTTTGAGCTTTTGTAGTTGTGCAACTGGCCATTCTGCGGCAGTGCTGTGGGGGTGAGGGCCTCGCAAAATTCGCGCATGCCACATGTCGGGGAGGCGGCGGTCATGAATAAATCCATCGCCCGTGAACTTAAGCCACAAATCACTTCGCGTGACGGTCTCGCGTTCTATTGGAATGGGCAAAAGCACGGGATCTTCTGCGTCGACACGCAAATCCTCCCATGCCACTTTGTGTTCGAGAGCAAGTTGATGGTAGGTGGTTTGACGACCCGAAGGTCCATGGAACGCACCCGAGCGAAGGTGCAAATCGGACACCTGACAATTCAAAAGTTCAGCCGCGGCGACTGCAAAGTGACTCCTGACAATGTCGCCGACTCTTTGCCAAGCTTGACCGCCTACTTCAATGGATTGACTGCCTGCAGTAAAACCTTCGTCTGGTGAGTAACGCGTGTCTCCAGCCAAGCAAATGATTTGTTCGGCTTTGATGCCTAAGGCATTGCACGCAATTTGGGTCAAGGCTGCCGATATGCCCTGGCCCAATTCGACCTTGCCCGAACGCAATTCGAACAGGCCTTCGGGGCTTAGGCGCAACCATTGTTTGACAAGGGGCGCTGTGGTCAAACTAGGGGAGGGTATTGGCATGCTGAATGTTCTTTTGTGCCAAGAGCACGGCGCGCAAAATACGCGCGTGAGCCCCACAGCGGCAAAGGTGTCTGGATAAACTGTCCTTGATTTGAGCCTCAGTGGCACCCGGATTGTGTTTGAGCAAACCCGTGATGCGCATCAAAATTCCGCTGATGCAATAGCCGCACTGAGCGGCTTGCTCGTCAACGAAAGCGGCCAGAACAACCCGCCCTATCTCGTCGTCGGCCAAACCTTGTGCCGTTTGAATGTGTCTTCCATCGCCAGACCAAACAGGTGTAGTACAAGCATTTTGAGCTTGCCCATCGATCAACACGGTGCAGGCACCACAGTGCCCACTGCCACATCCAAAGCGAACGGATGCATCGGCACATGCATCGCGCAAAAAATGCAAGAGGTCACCCTGGGGGTCTGCATCCGAACTTCGTTTGGCCAGATTGTGCTGGAGCTTGATCATGGTCACGGCACGAGTTTGAATCAGAATGCGTTCAAAACTGACAGTGCTTCAATGTCCCATTGGAAAGCACTTGTGATGAGAGCATCCAATTTAACTTTTGGAGCGGCAGTTCCAAAACTCCAAAGTGCATGACTGACGTCAATTCGATCGATTGAAATTTTGGTACTCATGTGATCACTTTATCGTGATCCGTGAGATGCCCGGACTGGTGTTTTCCCTAGGTCCGAAGTCGGTTTTTATTCAAGTTTGAAATAAGCTTGACTTAATCACTCTGAGCGTTTTTTGGTTTTTTTGGGCGCATCAGGTTTGCTCAAAATTTGGGGCAACACCACGCGAGCGCCAGCAATGAAATGTTCGATGGTGATACCGATCAGATCGGACAGGTCGTCCTCAATGGGGACATCAAAAATCCACTTGCGTTGACCGAAATAAAACAAGCGCGCATTGATGCTCCAAACCAGTTCAATTTCACTGGTCTTAAGGGGTACTTGTTCAATGCCAGGGAGTCCGAATTCATGGCGCAGTTCAATGGCAATAGGCTCCAAAATACGCTCACGCAAAACTTGCAGATATTTGCGATTGATGTCTTCGCCGCGCAAGCCTGAAAACATGAAAATCCTAACCCAGTCTCGGGTTAGTGCAGCTTTGGCGTACTCAATGTAATGGCGTGTTAGTCGGTCTTTGAGTGGCAGGCTGCGGTCTTTGACCACAGTTTCCCAAAATGGATTCCAGCGGCCCAAATAAACCTCTTCGTAGACTCGATTGATGAGGGCTTCTTTGCTGGGAAAATATTTGTACAACAGCGACTGAGTGACGCCAAGTCGCAGGGCCAATTCGCGTGTGTCGCCAACAAAACCAACTTCAGCAAAATAACGCACAGCCTCTTGGGCAATGTGTTTTTCCCGCTCAGGGCCAGTCAAGCGTTTGGGGCTGGCTTTGACGGTAGTACGAACGGTGCGCTGGGTGACCATGAATAAAATTTTGGTGTGTTAGGCGGAGACCACTCGTTGCAATCCTTTTGATTGTACAGACTTCATAATGGCTTCAAGAGCCGCCACGTTGGCCAGCATTTCATCTGTGCTGACAGGGTAGGGAGCGATTTGTCGCACAGCTTTTGCAAAAGCTTCGAGGTTTGCTAAAACAGTGGGGTGTGGGGACGCGAACCGTTTTTGGGGCTCTTTGCCGCGCAGCACGGTTGTGATGTCCCACCCGCTTGGATTTTCAGGGTGAGTGCGATCGCGTATTTCAATCCAGCCATGGGATCCATAAACGGCAAATCGACCCTCAAAGGGGGTGGCCAATACTGCGCTGATCATGGCGTTGGCCCCATTCGGAAATCCCATCATGATGGCCAGGGTGTCACCATTTTCAAAATCCGAACCCAGAGTGGCGAGGCGTGCCCAAACAGATTCACAAGGGCCAAGCAAGGCGATGCTCAGATCAACCAAATGAATGCCAGTGGCTGTGAGTGGGCCAACGGGTGCAAAGGTGTTGGACAAGCGCCAGTTGTCTTTGGGCAAAGCAAAAAACTTGTCCTGACTGAAATTGGCTTCGATTTGCAGAATCTCACCCAGTCCCCCTTCTGCTATCAATTGACGCATGGCCATGATCTCAGGTTCAAACCTGCGTTCATGGCCAATGCCGAGAACCAGTTTGCGAGCTTGGAATTGGGCGATGGCATTTTGAGCATCGACCAAGGTCAGGCACAAAGGTTTCTCGCAAAAAACATGCAAATTGGCTTCAGCAGCCATCATCATTTGTTGTGCATGCTGTTGGTGTGGTGTACACAAAATAACGGCATCCAAAGGGCTGTGCGCCATGAGTTTTTCGGGTGAATCGCAAACCTCGACATTGGCCAACGCAGGGTCAGTGAACATGCTTGTTCTGGCTTGTTGATCTATTTCTGCAACCGCACAGAGCTGTAGCCATTGCGAGTTGGCAAGCTGGCGGGCGATTGTTTTTCCCCACCAGCCATAGCCGACCAAACCTACTTTGATGGGAGCGTGATTTGCTGGGGAAGTTGTAGAGTTTGTCACGGTTGTGTCTCCTGTTATTGACCATTCTTAGCAATTAGTTTAGCGTATCGTGAAATTAGGAGATCAAATGAACACTCAAAAAATTGCAAAAACTTCAAAGACCTCTGTGCCATTTGAGCGCATCGGTTTCCTGGGTCTTGGCATCATGGGCTCTGCCATGGCCGCCAACTTGATTCGTGCCGGCTTTCAGGTTTCAGGTTTTGACCCCAGTGCCAAGGCCCGTCAACAGTTCAAAGCGGCAGGGGGCAAACCCTGCCGAAATCCGGAAGAGCTGGTTGAATCGGTTCAGGTGGTGATCACATCGTTGCCCAATTCGGCTGCATTGAAACAGAGCGCTGAGATTTTGGCCAGTTCTGGGCGCAAAGGTTTGTTGGTTATTGAAACCAGTACCCTTGACCACCGAGACAAGGAGGCGGCCCGTGTGATTGCGGCCAAGAGTGGCGTTGTTTTGCTAGATTGCCCTTTGTCTGGCACGGGTGCACAAGCCAAGCGCAAAGACCTCACAGTCTATGCCAGTGGTTCCAAGGCCGATATCAAACGCTTGGCTCCAGTGTTTGAAGGATTCTCCAAAGCGCACTTTGACTTGGGTGCCTTTGGTAATGGCATGAAAATGAAATTGATGGCCAATTTGCTGGTGGCCATTCACAATGTTTCAACTGCAGAAGCCCTTTTGTTGGGACAACGTTGGGGCATATCACCACGCAAAGCGGTCGAGGTGCTAAGCGATGGTGCGGGTGGATCAAGAATGCTGCAGGTTCGGGGCCCCTTCATGGAAGATGAAGGGTGGAAAGAGGTGACCATGAAAATCTCTGTCTGGCAAAAAGACATGTTTTTAATTTCACAGGCACTGGCTGAAACTCAAGTTGCTGCCCCCTTGTTTGCCGCCACGGTTCCCATTTACAACGCTGCCATGGGAATGGGCCATGAAAGTCACGACACGGCTGCTGTGTTTGATGTGTTGTCGCGCATGTGCTCGGTGCCCGCCAAGTCCGCTGCCAAAAAAAGGTGACTCCATGAAACTGTCCTTGAATCATTTTTCGATTCGAACGCTTGATCTGGCTGCAACCAAGAATTTTTATGTCTCCCTCTTGGGCTTAGAGGATGGGCCAAGGCCAGAGTTTCCCTTTCCAGGTCATTGGCTTTATCAAGGCCCTACTGATATTTACACCAACGCAGCGGTGCACATCATTGGCATTGATCGCGAGGACAGCGCCGGTTTAAACAATTATTTGGGCGATCGGGCTGACAGCCAATTGAAGGGCAGTGGCGCACTTGACCATGTTGCTTTTTTTGCAACTGACTTGGCTGGTATGTTGGATCGTTTGTCGAAGATGGGCATCGAGGCCCGTCGCAGGGATGTCCCTGGACTTGGTTTGCATCAATTGTTTTTGGATGATCCAAACGGCATTGTCGTGGAACTCAACTATTCATTTGACGAAAAACAAGCCTTGGATGCTTTGACAAGCGTTGGCTAATTGATGGCACGCATTCTTGTTGCCGGTGGCTCACTCGGTGGTTTGTTTGTGGCCAATATGTTGCTGCGCGACGGTCATGATGTTCGAGTGCTTGAGAAAGTTAAAGGGTCCATGAATGGCCGCGGGGCTGGCATCGTGTCCCATGATGCGCTGGTCGGTGCTCTTGAGCGTTTGGGGCTCAATGTGCAAGATACTCTCGGGGTTTTGGTGCCAGGTCGGGTGCTGCTAGATGGCTCGGGCCAGACTTTGCACAAATTGGATATGCCTCAAGTCTTGACTTCTTGGAGTCGCCTTTATCAAATTTTGCTTGAGGCATTTCCCGCTGAGCGATACCTGCAAGGGGTCACTGTGACGCGGGTCGAGCAAGATGACCGCGAGGTGCGTGTTGTTGGATTAAACGACAATGAAGAGCTATCATGGGACGCAGACTTGTTGATCGCCAGCGACGGTATACGCTCTGGCATTCGGCAACAGATATTCCCAAAAACGCAACCCCATTACGCAGGCTACATTGCCTGGCGTGGCGTTTGCGAGGAGTCTTCGCTGTCTGACTTCACCTTGCGTACTTTGTTTGATTACTTTGGATTTTGTGTTCCTGCCAATGAGCAAATCATTGGCTATCCCGTTGCAGGCTCCAACAACGACACCCGACGCGGCCGACGCGCTTACAACTTTGTTTGGTATCGCCCAGTGCCCCAGGGTGATGAACTGCAAGATATTTTGACCGATGCTGATGGCTTGTACTTTGCACAAGGTATTCCGCCCAACAAAGTATCTTGGCGTCAAATTGCAAAGGCGCGACATGACGCGCGCAATTTGCTCTCGCCTCAGTTTGCTGAAATTCTTGAAAAAACGGCGCAACCCTTTTTGCAGCCCATATTTGATTTGGCGTCTGAGCAGCTTGTTTCGGGGCGCATAGCGATCATGGGTGATGCGGCATTTGTGGCGCGTCCACACATCGGCATGGGCGTGACCAAGGCTGCAGAAGATGCGGTGGCGATTGCTGATGCAATTCGCTTGCATGGTGCCTCATCGCAAGCCTTGTCTGCTTATTCTGTGCAACGATTGAATGCTGGGCAAAAGGCTGTTCAAAGAGCTCGATGGTTGGGTCACTACGTGAAGTCAGCTGATGTATCCATCAAGTCCTTAGAACATCGTGATCGACTTGTGATTAACGAAACAGCCATTGATTTGGGTCGCTATGGACATCTGTCAGCCATTCAAGAAAATTGGCCTTCAACTGTGCCTATGCAGGGGGCGCAGACAAACTAAAGACATCGGCCGCAATTAGGCGGCGAAATTGTTGCTCGATCATTTCTTGAAGGCCGAGTCCGACATGATGGTGGCCCATTTCCCTTTCAAGACCAATTCACGTCATATGGCAAAGAGGAAAATTGGTATAGGACCACTGTGTCTGTCGCTCTTATAATGAGACGCAAACTACTGGGTAGCAATTATGAAAAAAGTCTTTCTGGGCGTTTCTTTCGCCATGGCACTGAGCTTGAGCTCTAACGCGTTCGCTCAGGGCACTTATCCAAGTAAGCCAATCAAGATGATCATTCCTCTTGCTGCGGGTAGCGCTGTTGACAATGCCGCACGGGTTCTGACCCAAAAAATGGCAGAGAACATGGGACAACCTATCCATATCGAAAACATCACCGGCTCGGCTGGTTTAATGGGTGCAGATCGATTGGCAAAGTCACCACCAGATGGCTACACCATTGGCGGGTTCAATGACAGTGTCCTTACGATGGTGCCGCACATTTACCCCAAAGTTCCATGGAATGCATTGCGAGATTTTGACCCTCTCTCATTGGTTGGCACCATCGAGTGGGGCATCGTTGTCAAGAACGACTCACCCCTTAAAACGGTCGCAGACTTAATTGCAGCAGCAAAAGCCAATCCAGGAAAGCTCAATTTCAGCTCCGGGGGTAACGGGAGTCCGCAACATATTGGCATGGCCTTGTTGATGAACAGTGCTGGCATTGACATGACGCACGTTCCCTACAAAGGCGCAACGCCAGCTGCTGTTGGCGTTGCCGCTGGTGAGGTCGATGTTGCCATGCAGGGCCTTGGCACAGTCACCTCACTCATTCAAGGGGGCCGTCTGCGCCTTTTGGCTGTATCTACTCAACAAAGGTTGAGTCAGTATCCCAACGTTCCTACAGTTCACGAGTCAGGCTTGCGTGACTATTATTTCAACTCGTGGTTTGCGATGGTGGCGCCATCTCAAACCTCTCGTGAAGTTGTAACCCGGTTAAACAGTGAAGTGCGCAAGGCGCTGGCCGACCCTGTTGTTCAAGAGAAATTGACTGGCTTTGGCGTGACTTTGCGAGGCACAAGCGCTGATGAAATGGCCCGCGCTTTGCGTGAGCAGTATGCCAAGTATGGAAAGCTCATTGCCGAAAAAAATATCAAAGAACAATGATTGCATGTCAAGTCATCCTATGTATGACTTGATGTTTCTTTGGTTGATACATTGACTCCTTGTTTCAATTTTTTATGACCACCCAACCATCCAATTGTTTAGTTTCTTATTCGAACCTGCGGGATTTCATCTGCTCAGCAATGTTGAGTCAAGGTTTGCCCGATGCTGATGCCCTGAAGATCGCTAGCCTCATGGCCGAAGCCGACATGCAAGGCTCTGACGGGCATGGTGTGATCAGACTGCCTCAGTACATCAAACGAATTAGAGCCGGTGGAATCAATAAGAATCCGAATATTCGTGTTGTCCATGAAAGACCAGGCTCTGCGGTCGTAGATGGCGACAATGCAATGGGACACTTGGTTGTGTCGCATGCCGTTGATCTAGCCATCGAAAAAGCTCGACATTGTGGTGTGGCTTGGGTGAGTACTCGAATGAGCAATCATGCGGGCCCTGCATCGCTCTATTCGCGTAAGACTTTGCAGCATGATATGTTGGGCTTGTATTTTGCAGTTGGCAACGCCAATCACTTACCGCCATGGGGAGGTGCCGAGATGTTGTTGTCGACCAACCCAATCTCTGCGGCTATTCCGGGTGCCGATGAACCGCCGGTTGTACTTGACATGGCAACCACGGTGGCTGCCTATGGAAAAGTCAAGTCCAAAGCCAAGCGTGGGGAGATGATGCCTGTGGGTTGGATGATTGATCGTCAGGGTCAGCCATTGACAGATCCAAATCGTGCGAACGAAGGTTTCTTGTTACCTATTGGTGATTACAAGGGCTATGGTTTGGCATTGATTGTGGGCATGCTTGCGGGCACCTTGGGTGGCGCAGCCATGGGTCGTGATGTGATTGACTTCAATGCCGACAACGTCTCAACCACCAACACGGGACAGGCAATTTTGGTCATTGACTTGGCTGCATTTGGTGATCCTGCAGTGTTCAAACAGGCCGTCGACAAATTGGTGCGCGATATTCGCGGTAGTGAACGCCTACCGGGCGTTGAGCGTATTTGGTTGCCGGGTGAGCAAAGCTACGAGCGACGTCAGAAGTATGAGACTCAGGGTATTCCTATTGCACCATTTTTAATCAATGAGTTGAATCTTTTGGCAGAAGAGCTGAAAATTAATCCGATCATCAACAATTCCTCAACATGATTGCAGTCAAAAGGAAACTACCATGACGACCACGACAGAATACCGTCCCGTTGTATTGAAGCCCGACCAATTAAAAAGTCACGATCGTGGCGGTGGTGCAAAGACGATTCCACTGGTTTCGCCTTCAATTGGCGCTACAGGTTTTATCAATGGCATTACCGAGTTCGGACCCAGTGCAGCCATTGCATTTCATAGCCACAACTGCGAGGAGAGTGTCATGCTGCTTGAAGGCGATGCTGTTCTTGAGATGGATGGCCACGATTCTGTGGTTCTCAAAAAACACGACACAACTTGGCTTCCTGCAAATCTTTCACATCGTTTTCGCAACCTCTCAGACACAGCGCCAATGAAAATTCTTTGGATATATGCCAATGCCCAAGCTACTCGCAAACTCACCGAGACGGGCGAGACGCGCTTTGTTTATGCAGAGCACAAAGGTTGAGTCTTTGTGATGGATGCTAAAAAAGCGCTAGCCCCAACTGGAAAGTTACGGGCGGGTATGAACATTGGCAATAACTTGTTTACACGCCAAAATGAAACAGGGCAACTTTATGGCGTTAGTGTCGACTTAATGCAAGAGCTGGCCAATCGCCTCGGTGTTCCACTACAGATGGTCGTTTACAACCAACCAGGGCAAGTTGCCGATGATGTTGGAAATGATGTCTGGGACGTTGCCATTTTGGCAATTGAAAAAACCAGAGCAAAAACCATTCTATTTTCTCCCGCAATGACTGAAATTGAAGCGGGTTATGTCGTTCATCAAAACTCAGATTTTCAGTTGGCTGAGCAAGTAGATTCCAGTGGAGTCAAGATTGCAGCACCAGAAAAAGCAGGCTATGAACTTTACTTATCGCATGCTTTAAAAAATGCTTCCCTTGTTCGGACCAAAAGCTTTGCAAGTTCACTTGAGTTGTTTAACCAAGACCAAGTAGATGCAGTGGCCGGACTCAAACCAAATTTGATCGAATCCATGCATCAATTACCAATGGGCAAGTTGTTGCAGGGCAATTTCATGACAGTGAATCACGGTTTTTCAGTGGCACTTGGCAGAGTTGATGCGGCTGCTTATTTGGCCAACTTCGTCAAAGACTTGATCGAATCGGGTTTTGTTGGACGTTCAATCACAAATCATCAGATCAAAGGCTTAAAGGCTATCTAAAATCTGGCTCGCATGGCCCTTTTGAAGTTGAAGAATCAGCGTGCTACAGATGCCCGTACAAGGACCAAACAAGCCATTGCTGCTGGAGCTTTAGACCTGTGTATTTTTACCTGTCGGTGTTCTGGGCTTGTGAGGGTGTTGGTCATACACTGCGCCTTGTGCAAAGAGCGCTTCGATCTGATCGCTGGAATAAGCTAATTGCTCCAAAACTTCTTTGGAGTGCTGTC
>CAJCDH010000209.1 GCA_903961095.1 uncultured Burkholderiales bacterium
ATAAAACCAACGGCCAGAGGGAGCTTGGTCGAATTGAAAATGAATCAAGTTGGCGCTCATGATGTCACCGACTCTCTAAGAACAGCGCCTTCAGCCTCTGCCTGTCTTTGCTGGGCTTCGTACAAGCGCCAATAAGCACCCTGTTTTTCAATCAGTGTATCGTGCGTGCCCTCTTCAACAATCAAGCCTTTGTCCATCACCACCAAACGATCAGCTTTGCGCAAAGTTGACAAACGGTGTGCAATGGCAATGGTGGTTCTACCGCGAACTAAATTGTCCAATGCATTTTGAATTTCTTTTTCAGTTTCAGTGTCCACCGCCGATGTGGCCTCGTCCAAAATCAAAATACGCGGATTGATGAGCAAGGCACGGGCGATGGAAATTCGTTGACGCTCACCGCCTGACAAGCCCTGCCCCCGCTCTCCCACCAGAGAGTCGTAACCCTGGGGCATGCGCAGGATAAATTCATGCGCATGGGCAGCCCTAGCAGCCGCCACAATTTGCTCCCTTGAAGCGTCAGGCATGCCGTAGGCAATGTTGTCGGCAATGGTGCCAAAGAACAAGAAAGGTTCTTGCAAAACCAAGCCAATGTGTCTGCGGTAATCGGCTACTTTGAGTTGCTTAATGTCGACACCGTCTAGGGCAATGCTGCCTTCCGATAAATCGTAAAAACGGCACATCAAATTGACCAAGGTACTTTTTCCTGACCCGCTGTGACCGACCAAACCAATCATTTCTCCTGGTTGAATATCCAGGTTCAAGTGTTTGATGACGGTGCGATTGCCATATCGGAAACTGGCATCTGTGAGCGTAATTCTGCCCTCAACTTTGGACATTGAGATTGGATTTTGGGGCTCTGGCACACTTGAAACATGGTCCAAAATTTCAAAAATACGTTTCGCGCCTGAAGCTGCTTTTTGCGTGCTAGAGACAATGCGACTCATGGAGTCAAGACGCGTGTAAAAACGTCCAATGTAGGCTAAGAATGCAGTGAGTACGCCCACCGTAATTTCATCTTTGGAAACCAGCCAAATGCCAAAACCCCAAACGATCAGCAAGCCCACTTCAGTCATGAGTGTCACCGTGGGTGAGAAGACAGACCAAACTCTGTTAAGGCGATCGTTGACAATCAAGTTGTGTTTGTTGGCATCATTGAAACGCTGTGCTTCACGGTCTTCTTGCGCAAAAGCCTTGACGACGCGAATGCCTGGAATGGTGTCTGCCAACACATTGGTGACCTCCGACCAAACACGGTCAATTTTCTCAAAGCCCGTGCGCAATCTTTCTCTGACAACATGAATTAGCCAACCGATGAAAGGCAAAGGCAATAGAGTGACCAGTGCCAAACTGGGGTTGATAGAAAACAAGATCACGGCGGTCATCAGGATCATCAACACGTCGGTTGCAAAATCTAACAAGTGAAGCGATAAAAAAACGTTGATGCGATCAGTTTCACTGCCTATGCGGGCAATCAAATCACCTGTTCGACGACCGCCGAAATACTCCAGCGACAACTTAAGCAAGTGTTGGTAAGTGGAGGTTCTCAAATCAGCGCCTATTCGTTCTGAAACAAGCGCCAAAATATAGGTCTTCACCCACCCTAAGGACCAAGCAACGATGGCTGAAGCAAACAAGCCAAGCAAATACCACGAGACGACGACGGGATCTATGCTTTTGCCATTTTGATAAGGAATGAGCACATCGTCCATCAATGGCATGGTGAGGTAAGGCGGCACCAAAGTGGCGGCGGTAGACGCCAATGTCAACAAAAAACCCATCAAGAGTTGCCACTGATATGGCTTGGCAAAACGCCAAAGTTTGAACAAGGTCCATGTCGAAGTCTGTGCCTGCTCCTTGTCGAGACAGTTGGCACACTCTTCGTCTGCCGCATCCACCACACTTTGGCAAACTGGGCACAACACATGTCGCATTTGACCAATGCCAGGCTCAACCCAATCGTCAGCGCTGGCCAAGGGGGAAGCCAAGGATTGACCCAAAAATGAAGCGGGCTGAGCCTGTTCCAAGAGATGGTTTTCGAAGCCCAACTTCCATCGCAGAACAGCGGCCTCAAGTCCCAAGGTAAAGCGCCAAGCCCCAAGCCTTACACCACCTTGTTGCAGTGCCAAGGTGCCAACGCCAGCATGATCGACCACGCGCAGGGTCAAATCGGGGCTCAAGGACCAAGAATTCCAATTTTTTTGAACCTCATCCGCGGAGATGACCCTTTGATCGGTCAAAATAACAAGGGTCTTTTTAAAGATTAGTTCATCATTCAGGTCAACCTCTAGCCACGCTAGAACGTTTTCACCATGGTGAACATGAGACAACACGCCCTTCTGCCAAAAAAACGGCAATCCCAGCAAATCGATGGGAGGATGGGTATTGGAGTTCATAAAAATTCAAACAGCAAGAGTCAACCAGTGTTGGCGGCAAACAAAAACAGCAAAAGAAGCGGCCAGGACACAGCCCATGCACCTTGTTTATCAGACGATCATTGCCAGTGCTGCAACTGGCCGATCATTGTATCTCCGGACACGAATCGCTCCGTGCCTTCTCTCAGAATTGTGAAAAGCACGAAAATGAGTTCTAAAGATATCAAATTTATTCGAATGACCCACCTAAAGGGTCCGAATATTTGGACTTACCGTCCTGTTCTGGAAGCATGGATCGACATCGGCGATTTGGAAGACTGCCCCTCCAACGTTCTCCCAGGCTTCAACGAGCGACTTCAAGAAATGCTGCCTGGCCTCATCGAGCACCGTTGTAGCGTTGGCGAAAGAGGCGGTTTTTTGCAGCGCTTGGTCGAAGGAACCTGGCCAGGCCACATCATGGAGCACGTCGCACTAGAGCTTCAAAACCGTGCAGGCATGCAAACCGGTTTTGGCAAAGCCCGCGAAGCTGGACCGCGTGGAATCTACAAGGTGGTCATTCGCACTCGCAACGAAACCGTCAGTCGTGCTGCCCTGCAAGCCGCTCGCGACCTGGTCATGGCGGCCATCGAAAACCGCACCTATCCAATCAAACAGGTCATTGCCGAACTCACCCAAATGGTCGATCGCCTGTGCATTGGTCCCAGCACAGCATGCATTGTCGATGCCGCAACCGATCGCAACATCCCCTCTATTCGTCTCAACGATGGTAATTTGGTGCAACTTGGCTACGGTGCCAACCAGCGTCGCATCTGGACCGCCGAAACAGACCAAACCAGCGCCATCGCCGAGGGTGTCTCCAAAGACAAAGACCTGACCAAAAGTTTGCTCGCCAATTGCGGCGTCCCCGTGCCAGAGGGGCGCAATGTGTCCTCTCCAACTGAAGCCTGGGAGGCCGCACAAGAAATTGGCTTGCCAGTTTGTGTCAAACCAGTCGATGGCAATCACGCGCGCGGCGTATCCCTCGAACTTCGCACTCAAGCCGAAATAGAAGCTGCTTACCATTTGGCAGAAGCCGAAGGCAGTGATGTCTTGGTTGAACGACATATTTTGGGCGATGAACATCGCTTGTTGGTGGTTGGTGGCAAAGTTGTGGCTGCCAACAAAGGCGAAGTGGCCCGCATCGTAGGTGATGGCATTCACACAGTTAAAGAATTGGTCGAAAGTCAAATCAATTCCGACCCTCGTCGCGGCGAAGAGGAAGATTTTCCACTCGACATTGTGCGTTTAAATGATGACTCAACCGCCGTGCTTGAGCTTAAGCGTCAGGGCTTGACAGCCCAAAGTATTCCAGAGAAAGATCATCAAGTGCTGGTCATGCGCACAGGCAATATGGCCATGGATGTCACTGATTTGGTTCACCCCGATGTGGCCGAATTGGCGGCCTTGGCGGCACGCATCGTGGGGTTAGACATTGCAGGTGTTGATCTGGTGGCACAAGATATTTCCAAGCCCATGAAGGCACAAGGTGCGGCCATTGTGGAAGTCAATGCCGGCCCTGGTCTTTTAATGCATTTGAAACCCGCTTCAGGTTCACCCCGACCCGTCGGCAAAGCCATTGCAGCTCATTTATTTGCCGAAGATTCTGAATCGCGAATTCCTGTGGTGGGCTTAATTGGTCAAGAAAACACAACTGGAACCAGCCACCTCATCGCTTGGCTTCTGCATTTGCAGGGCCTCCAAACTGGCCTGTCTTCGGCCAAAGGCTTGTTTTTAGGCCAACGCTGTCTTCAGCCTCAAAGTGACATGCATTGGGAGTCAGCTCAGCGACTGCTCATTAACCGCTCAGTGCAGGCGGCCGTCTTTGAAACCACTGCACGTCACTTATTGGCAGAAGGCTTGCCCTACGATCGTTGCCAAGTTGGCGTCATCACCTCCATGCCAAAAGCGGCCGGCCTTGAAGACTTGTACATTCAAAGCGACGAGCAGATGCCGAATGTTGTGCGCACGCAAATGGATGTTGTGCTGCCCCATGGCATGGCTGTACTCAATGCGGAAGATGAAGAAGTTGCCAAGCTCGCTCAATATTGCGATGGCGAAGTGACCTACTTCGCAAGTTCTGAGGATCACCCGCGAATTGTTCAACACCGCAGCGAAAATGGGCGCGTCGTTTTCTGGCGTAAGAATCATCTGGTGCTAGCGCAAGGCCCCCAAGAGATAGAGGCCTTGAACCGGCAATTGCCAGCCATCGACAAATTATTCAAGAACCAACATCTCAAATGCATTGAAGTGTTGGCAGCCTGTGCAGCCGCTTGGGCTTTGGGCATTCAGACCGATCTGATTCGGGCGGGCATTAAAAGTTTCGGTCAGAGTCCTGGAGCTCACTAAGTTCCAACTAAGTTCCAACTAAGTGCCAACTTAGCGCTAACCAAGCCTTCACTCACCGCCCAACCCACCAACTCAAGACAGCACGTCGCGCTTCAACCAGGACAAAGTTTCATGGAAGTTTCTAGAATTCGAGCTTTGCGGGGGCCCAATTTATGGAGCCGACAAACCAGCATAGAAGCCATTGTCAGTTGCGAGCCCCAAGAACGCGAGATGATGCCTGGCAACGAGTTCGAAAAACAACTGAGGCGCATTTTTCCAGCCGTAGGCCCACTTGAAGGGACGCGACCTGGAGAACCCGCGAGCATGGCTCACGCACTCGAAAAAATTACATTGAGTTTGCAAAACCAGGCCGGCTGTCCAGTCACTTTCAGTCTAACGACCGCCACAGAGGAAGAAGGTGTTTACCAAGTTGTTGTGCAATACACCGAAGAGAGCGTTGGCCGATTGGCGCTCAGTTGGGCAGAGAAACTTTGTCAGGCTGTCACGTCTCAAACAACTTTCGATTTGCATCAAGCCCTCAGCGAACTGCGTGATTTGGATGAAGATGTGCGACTAGGGCCGTCCACTGGCTCTATCGTCGATGCAGCTATTGTCAAAGGAATACCTTATCGACGCCTCACTGAAGGCAGCATGGTTCAGTTTGGATGGGGTAGCAAACAAAGGCGTATCCAAGCCGCAGAAACAGATACCACCAGCGCCATTGCTGAATCCATAGCGCAAGACAAAGACCTCACCAAGTCTTTGTTGATGGCTGCAGGCGTGCCTGTCCCTATTGGAAGACCTGCAAAAGATTTAGAAGACGCTTGGCAAATTGCCGAAAGCATTGGCTTGCCCGTGGTGGTCAAACCCCAAGATGGCAATCAGGGAAAAGGCGTCACTGTCAACATTGTTGAGCGTGAACTCTTCAATCAAGCCTATGAAACAGCTGCACGTTATGGCGAAGTCTTGGTTGAAAAATTCTTGCCTGGCAGTGACTACCGTTTGTTGGTGGTTGGCAACAAACTGGTTGCTGCGGCCAGACGCGAACCACCGCTGGTCGTGGGTGATGGCATTCATACCGTCAAAGAGTTGGTCGACAAAGTCAATGCCGATCCTCGACGGGGCGATGGCCATTCAACGTCACTCACCAAAATCAAATTCGATGACATCGCCATCGGTCGCCTGAAGTTACAAGATCTCGAACCCAACTCTGTTGCAGAAAAAGGTCGCCGCGTGATCTTGCGCAACAACGCCAATTTATCAACAGGCGGAACAGCAACTGATGTAACTGACGATGTTCACGCCGAGGTCACTGCACGCGCAGTGGCTGCAGCCCAAATGGTGGGCGTAGACATTTGCGGCGTCGATGTTGTGTGCGAATCGGTTCTGAAGCCCCTTGAAGAGCAAAATGGTGGCGTTGTTGAAGTCAATGCAGCACCGGGCTTGCGCATGCACATCAGTCCTTCATTTGGCAAAGGCCGTCATGTTGGAAAAGCCGTCATCGATCACATGTTTCCCAATGGCGACAATGGTCGAATTCCAATCATTGCAGTCACTGGCACCAACGGCAAAACAACCACTGTGCGTTTGACAGCACATCTGCTCAAAGCCAACCACTTGCGAGTTGGCATGACCAACACCGATGGCGTCTATGTCAATGGCCGCCAAATTGACAATGGCGATTGCAGTGGCCCCCGCAGTGCTCGAAATGTGTTGATGCACCCCGATGTAGATGCAGCGGTGTTTGAAACTGCCCGTGGTGGCTTGTTGCGTGAGGGCTTGGCCTTCGACCGTTGCCAAGTGGCCATCGTCACCAACATGGGCTCTGGTGATCACTTAGGCCTCAACTACATCACCACTTTGGAAGATCTGTCTGTCTTAAAGCGTGTCATCGTGCTCAACGTAGCGCCCGATGGCATGGCTGTGCTCAATGCGGCCGATCCGCAAGTGGCCATGATGGCCAACAAATGCCCTGGCAACGTCACCTTTTTTGCAATTGATCCCCATCATCCTGTACTGGCAACTCACCGCGCTCAAGGCAAACGTGTGGTCTATACCGAAAATGGCTGCATCGTGGCGCAGCAAGGCAAGAAGTCTTTCCGTATTCCACTTGCTGATGTGCCCCTCACTCGCCAAGGTCAAATTGGTTTTCAAACCGAAAATGTCATGGCCTCAGTGGCAGCAGCGTGGGCCATCAATGTGCCTTGGGACATCATTGCACAAGGGCTGGCTACATTCATCAGCGACATACAAGGCGTGCCCGGCCGATTCAATGTTTTTGACTACAAAGGCGCCACCTTGATTGCCGACTATGGCCACAACCCTGATGCTATTCAAGCTCTGGTTCAAGCCATTGACAACATGCCCGCTCAAAAACGAGTCGTGGTGATCAGTGGTGCTGGAGATCGCCGTGATCAAGACATTCGAGATCAAACCCAAATATTGGGAACCGCTTTCGACGAAGTTATTTTGTACCAAGATGCTTGCCAGCGTGGACGAAGCGATGGTGAAGTGATTCAACTGCTTAGAGAAGGTTTGAATGGTGCTGCTCGCACTACCCATGTACAAGACATTCAAGGCGAATTTAATGCCATTGACACTGCTTTGGCACGTCTATCGGCTGGCGACCTTTGCCTCATACTGATTGATCAAATTGAGGCCGCCCTTGCCTACATCCAAGGCAAGGTCAATGAAAGTCAAGTGGCCTCAAGCAACTAACATGACTGCAGCACAGGTTGCCACAAAAGTGGCAACCCATTGCCCCACTCTTCGCCATGTGGGTTCTTGTTTCTCTACAACTCGATGAATGAGCTGACCCAGCGCCACAGAAATCCCAAAAGATGTCAACATCCCGGCCAAATTCAATGGGATATTGTCTGGCCAAAAGTTGAACACCACAGCGCTCACGCAAAGGCTAACGCCAAAGTGAATGAGGAAAATAGCATACGACGCGTTGGAGAGTTGCCGCACCCATCTCCATTGAATGATCGGCATTGAAGGACACCCTCTCGCCTCATAAATGCTTAGCAAACAGGCCGTCACCATGGCCACCCCTAAGCGAACTCGAGCTTGTTGCAAAGTGGCCAGAACGCCCAAGACGACAATGCCAAGTATCAAATACCGGTAACGCACTTTGGGGACTGCTTCTCGCCATATCCCCACACACAGACCTAAACCATACGCGCCAAAAAAGTAGGTCCCCCACATGTCGCCTTTGGCATTCAAATTCCAGATCAAACTTGAAATGATGCTGAGGGTTAGCCAAAGCACAAGAAGCTTTTGCTTGACTGAACCTTGATTTGAGAAAGACTGCCACTTGCATGCCAGAAAAGCACTGAGCAGGGCCATGACAAACAGTTGAAAATCAATCGCAACATACCAAACACCAGCAGAAAAGGCTTCAAGATGGAACACATCTTGCAGCAAAAAAATATGTGCCAATACTGGCCCCCATTGGGGCGCTTCAGACAAAGAACTGTGCGGAAAAAAAGGCCTTACCAAGGCCGTCATTGCCACCGTGAAAGACAAAGCAGCCAACAAAGGAATGACCAATCTTCGATATCTCAAAAGCAGTCGAGATTGAAAATCCAAATGGGGTTGATCCAGCGCGCGAGTTAAGGATTTGGCATTCAAATAACCGCCCACCACCAGAAAAACTTGGACGGCTAAAAGTGCATAGGTATAAAAAAAGCCCACCAAACCCGGCAACCAAGCTGAGGCTGTCTCTGACATGGGGCCATACAAAGCCAAGTGGTGAAAGACGATCATCACACAGGCCATGGCCTTCAAGAGATCAATGACTTCTGAGCGTTCCGACGTCAAATTAGGGCTCTTTGAATTAGAGGGCTAAACGGGCCCGTGCTGCCGCATACTCTGACTTAAATTTGGCAACCAGCTCAGCTGTACTGAGCACCGCATCGATTGCGCCAATGCCCTGCCCACAGCCCCAAATATCCTTCCAAGCTTTTTTGGCATCGCCGCCAAAATTCATGGCCGAAGGATCTGAGACGGGCAAATTGGCTGGGTCTAAGCCAGCGGCCTTGATTGAGGGCGCCAAGTAATTGCCATGCACGCCTGTAAACAAGTTGCTGTAAACAATATCATCCGAATTGCAATCGACGATAGCTTGTTTGTAAGAATCTGCAGCGCGTGCTTCATGAGTCGCAATGAAGGCAGATCCAATGTAGGCAAAGTCTGCGCCCATTGCTTGAGCGGCTAACACGGCATCACCGCTGGCAATCGATCCAGACAATGCCACCGGACCATCAAACCACTGACGAATTTCTTGAATCAAGGCAAAGGGGCTCTTTTCTCCCGCATGACCGCCAGCACCAGCAGCCACGGCAATCAAACCATCTGCGCCCTTTTCAATGGCTTTGTGTGCAAATTTATTGTTAATGATGTCATGCAAGACGATGCCGCCATAACTGTGAGTCGCTTGGTTAATGTCCTCACGAGCACCCAAAGAGGTAATGATGATTGGCACCTTGTACTTTACACACATGGCCATGTCGTGCTCAAGGCGGTCATTGCTTTTGTGCACAATTTGATTGATCGCAAATGGTGCGGCTGGCTTGTCTGGATTGGCTTTGTTGTAAGCGGCTAAGGTTTCTGTAATTTCAATCAACCACTCTTCCAATTGTGCAGCGGGTCGCGCATTGAGAGCAGGCATTGAACCCACAACCCCCGCTTTGCATTGCTCAATGACCAGCTTAGGATTGCTGATGATGAACAAAGGAGAAGCAATGACCGGAAAAGGCAAATTGGCCAATGCTGCGGGTAGTTTTGACATGAGATCTCCAGTTGTAATGAGTTAGCTTTGATATTTCAAAAACTTGTCTATCTTAAAAAGCTTCTAAAGAAAGCGCTGTCACGCACTTTGCACCGTCTACGATGCTGTCGCGAATGCCAGGTGCACGGCTTAGCAAATGATCGGCATAGAAGCGCGCCGTGGTGACCTTGGCATCCATGAAAGCTTTGTCATGACCTTGTGCACTGGGTGTGAGAGCCACCAACAAGGCGCGGCCCATTTGCCAACCTGCCATCAAATTACCGGTCAGCATGAGGTATGGAACGCTGCCTGCATAAACGTCGTTGGCTTGAGCCTTGACGTTACCCGCCACAAAGTTAACCACGTCAATGAAGGCTAATCGAGCTGCTTGCAATCGACGGCCGACGGCTTGTGCATCTGCATTGGCATGGGCCAAAAGTTGGTTCTCGGTTTGCTCAACCTGGGTTGCCAAGGCTTTGGCAGTTTGTCCGCCATCTCGCGCTGTTTTGCGGCCCACAAGGTCATTCGCTTGAATGGCGGTGGTGCCTTCGTAGATGGTCAAAATCTTGGCATCGCGGTAGTACTGCGCTGCACCTGTTTCTTCAATGAACCCCATACCGCCATGCACTTGAATGCCAAGGGAGGTCACTTCTAAACTCATCTCTGTGCTATAGCCCTTTACAAGGGGAACCATGAATTCATAAAACAATGCGTTTTGTTTGCGCACTTCTGTGTCGGGATGGTGGTGCGCAGCATCGTAGGCTGCGGCCGCCACCGTGGCCAAAGACCTACAAGCCTCGGTGCTAGCACGCATGGTCATCAGCATGCGCTTGACATCGGGATGATGAATGATGGGGGCGGATGTATTCATACTGCCATCTACAGGACGACTTTGCACTCGATCTTTGGCATATTGAACCGCCTTTTGATATGCACGTTCTGCAATCGCAATACCCTGAACGCCCACAGCATAACGAGCCGCATTCATCATGATGAACATGTACTCAAGACCGCGGTTTTCTTCGCCCACCAAATAGCCAATCGCACCGCCATGATCGCCATACTGCAACACCGCAGTGGGGCTGGCCTTGATGCCCATCTTGTGTTCAATGCTCACACAATGCACATCGTTGCGTTCACCCAAGCTGCCATCTGCTTGAACCATGAACTTGGGCACCACAAACAAGCTGATGCCCTTTACACCTTCAGGCGCACCTTGCACACGGGCCAACACCAAGTGCACGATATTGTCTGCCATGTCATGCTCACCATATGTGATGTAGATCTTGGTGCCAAAAATTTTGAAAGTGCCATCAGGCAATGACTCTGCGCGTGTGCGCACCAGAGCCAAGTCAGAGCCTGCTTGTGGTTCTGTCAAGTTCATGGTTCCCGTCCACTCACCTGAAATTAATTTTTCCAAGTAAATGTCTTTCAAATTGTCTGAGCCCGCTGTCAGCAAGGCTTCAATAGCACCGTCTGTGAGCAAAGGACACAAGGCAAAACTCATGTTGGCAGAGTTAAGCATTTCGCCGCAAGCCGCACCAATGGTTTTAGGCAAGCCTTGACCGCCAAATTGTGTAGGGTGTTGCAAACCTTGCCAACCACCCTTGCCGTATTGCTTGAAGGCTTCTTTAAAACCAGGGGTGGTTTTGACTTGTCCATTTGAAAATGCAGATGGGTTTTTGTCACCCTCCCAGTTCAAGGGCGCGATCACATCTTGGTTCAACTTGGCGCACTCTTCTAGGACGGCTTGTGCAGTTTCTAAACCAGCGTCTTCAAAACCTGGCAACTGCGCAACTTGGTCAATTCGAGCCAAGTGCTCAATGTTGAAAAGCATGTCTTTGAGGGGGGCAACGTAACTCATATCCATCTCCAAACAAAAGAAAGGCACCTCGTAGGATGCCTTTCAGATTCGTATAACAATTAAATCATTCGCTTCACAAAGCGCTTACCAATTCAGGCACGGCCACAAACAGATCGGCTTCCAAACCATAATCAGCCACGCTGAAAATAGGTGCTTCAGGATCTTTGTTGATGGCCACAATCACCTTGCTGTCCTTCATACCCGCCAAGTGCTGAATGGCGCCTGAGATGCCGCAGGCCACGTAAAGTTGAGGCGCGACAATTTTGCCAGTTTGACCCACTTGCCAATCGTTTGGCGCATAGCCTGCATCAACCGCAGCGCGGCTGGCACCCATGGCTGCGCCCAATTTGTCGGCCAAGGGTGTGATGATTTCTGCAAATTTCTCTGCACTGCCAAGCGCACGACCGCCAGACACAATGATCTTGGCTGCTGTGAGTTCAGGTCTATCGTTCTTTGCAATCTCGCTGCCTTTAAAGCTGCTCTTGCCACTGTCGGCTGAAGCTGCCAGAGTTTCAATGCTGGCTGAGCCACCTGAGGCCGCAGCTGCATCAAAACCAGTTGTGCGTACCGTTAGCACTTTGATAGTGTCTTTGCTTTGCACAGTTGCAATGGCATTGCCAGCATAAATGGGACGCTCGAAAGTGTCGGCAGACACCACCAAGGTGACATCGCTCAATTGCGCCACATCCAACTTGGCAGCCACGCGAGGTGCCACGTTTTTGCCGCCTGCCGTTGCAGGAAACAAAATGTGCGTGTAGTTGCCAGCTATGGCCAAGACTTGGGCGGCCACGTTTTCTGCCAATGCATGAGCCAGTGCTTCTGAATCTGCGTGAATCACTTTTGAGACACCCGCAATTTGGGCTGCTGCCTGCGCAGCAGCAGCAGCGTGGTGACCAGCCACCAAAACGTGTACGTCGCCACCACAAGCCAAAGCGGCTGTGACGGTGTTCAGCGTAGCACCTTTGATGGATGCGTTGTCGTGTTCTGCAATTACTAAATTAGCCATATAGCTTCCTTCATCAGTTGAAGACAGCGCAAATTGAGAAAGTCAATTTGCGCTGTCTCACACAATTTTTAAATGACCTTGGATACGTTCTTAAGCTTATCCACCAAGCTTGCGACATCTGGAACTTTGATACCAGCGGAGCGCTTAGGAGGCTCAGACACTTTCAATGTGCTAATGCGTGGCGCGACATCGACACCCAGGTCTTCGGGCTTGAAGATATCGAGTTGTTTTTTCTTGGCCTTCATGATGTTGGGCAAAGTGACATAGCGGGGTTCGTTCAAGCGCAAGTCGGTGGTAATGACGGCAGGCATGGACAAAGACAAAATTTCCAAGCCCCCATCGATTTCGCGTGTGACTTGGACTTTGCCATCGACCGCTTCTACTTTTGAGGCAAACGTAGCTTGTGGCAAGTCTGCCAAAGCAGCCAACATCTGACCTGTTTGGTTGCAATCATCGTCAATGGCTTGCTTGCCCAAAATAATCAGACCGGGTTGCTCTTTGTCGACCAAGGCCTTGAGCAACTTGGCAACCGCCAAAGGTTGTAAATCCAAGTCGGCAGGTGTTTCGACCAAGATCGCGCGATCAGCACCAATGGCCATGGCGGTGCGCAATGTTTCTTGGCATTGAGTGATGCCGCAAGAGACAGCGATGACTTCAGTGGCCACTCCCTTTTCCTTTAAGCGAACAGCCTCTTCAACAGCAATCTCGTCAAATGGGTTCATGCTCATTTTGACGTTGGCGATGTCTACGCCGGTGCCGTCGGATTTGACGCGCACCTTCACGTTGTAATCAACAACCCGCTTCACGGGAACAAGAATTTTCATGAAAGCTCTCCATTGATAGCAAAACCCAAGCGTCTGACAAGGTCGCACCGCATTGACGTTACGTAAACGTCAATTGTGCATCAAAAATTCATTGAAGAGACCTCAGATCAGACGAAAAAGCACGATCGTTCGTATTTTAGACCGCTTTTTTAACTCACATTGATCATATGGCTATCGTACCCTCGGGAATTCACCAACCAATCGGTAGGTTAATTGGAGTTAAGATTATTTTCTGCCAAATAATCGGTTTCTCGATTACATTTTGTAAGCAAATAATGGAGCACTCGGATGAAAAAAACTTTGATGGCCGTGACAGCGGCGACCCTCGTCGGCTTCAGCGGCTTGGCTCAAGCACAAACCGTATTGACCGTCTCCAGCTGGGTTCCACCCACCCACGGTCTGTCGGTCTCCCAAAAAGAATGGTGTGATGACCTGGCCGCCAAAACATCCAATCGTGTTCGTTGCAACATCCTGCCCCGAGCCGTAACCCCAGCGCCAGGCACTTTTGACGCCGTTAAAAATGGCTTGGTCGATGTTTCATTCACCGTTCACGGCTACACGCCGGGCCGATTTGTGCTGTCACAAATGGCCGAGTTCCCTTTCCTGGGTGACCGCGCAGAGCCCTTGTCCGTGGCCTTCAACCGCGTCGCCAGTAAATACCCAGAATTCGCAGCTGAACACCAAGGCGTCAAAGTTTTGGGCTATTTCACCCACGGCCCAGGGATCGTTTTCAACACCAAAAAACCCATCACTCGCGTAGAAGACCTCCCAGGTCTTAAGTTCCGAGTCGGGGGTGGTATGGTCAATGAAATCTCCAAAACACTTGACATGAACGTCACGCTCAAACCAGCGCCTGAATCTTACGAACTTTTGTCTAGCGGTGTGATGGATGGCACGCTGTTCCCCGCGGAGTCGACTGACTCCTTCAAAATTGACAAGATCATTAAGCACGCAACACAGTTTCCTGGCGGTCTTTACAACACCAGCTTCGTCTTCATGATGAACCCAGCCAAATACAACAGCCTCTCAGCCGAAGACAAAAAAATTGTCGACGATTTGTCTGGTGAAGCCGTGGCAAGTCGCTTTGGCAAAGCCTGGGACCGCGTGGACGATCAGGCTTTGACGAACATGCAAAAAAATGGCGTTAAAGTCATCAAGGCCGATAACTTCTTCGTCAGAGATGTCAATGCACGCACCAGCAAGCTAGAGCGTGACTGGGCACAAGCTGCCAAAACCAAAGGTCTCAAAGACCCGTCGGGCACGTTGGCTGAGTTCCGAAATGAAATCGCCAAGCTTCAAAAGCAAAAGTGAGCTGAGTTTTCCTGGGATGAGCACTCAGGCAAATTAAGAGCACCAGCGGTATTTGCCCTTTTAGCAAATACCGTTTTTTTTATGGGTGAACAGTTGAAAAAACTTCTTGAAATTCTCTGCGGAACACTTGCAGGTGCGGCCTTGTTTGCCATTATGGTGCTGACATTTTTGGATGTCTCTGGTCGAAAAATGCTGTCTCATTCCATTACGGGTTCTTTGGAGCTGACAGAATTATTGATGGTCGTGGTCATTTTTGCGGCCCTCCCCTTGGTCTCTATAAAAGGCGAGCATGTGGTGTTCGACTCTTTGGACGCCCTGTTGCCCAGATGGGTCAAAAAAATTCAACAAGGCCTGATTCACATATTCTGCGCAGCTTTGCTGTTTGGCTTGGCTTATTTAATGTGGCAAACAGGTGGTGAATTTGCTGCCACCGGAGAAACCACAGCCCAACTCAAAATCACCAAAGCACCCTTCATTCAAGGCATGGGCTTGCTGTGTGGTTTGGCTGGTTTGGTGCACCTGGTCAAAGCTTTTGTGTTTGAAGAGAATGCCTCAGAAGGTGGCACCGTATGACTGAAGCCTTGCTTGGATTCTTGGCCATCTTTGTATTGGCCCTCATGCGAATGCCCTTGGCTTTTTCCATGGGCTTGGTTGGCGTTGTGGGTATTGGATTGACTAGAGGCTGGTTGCCAGCCTTCGCCAGTACAGCCCAAGTGGTGCACGAGACGGGTTTTGCATACACCTTATCGGTTATTCCACTGTTCATTCTGATGGGCAATTTTGTGGCGCGGGCTGGTTTGGCGCATGAGCTTTTTCATGCGGCATACACCTTCATTGGACACCGCAAGGGCGGGTTGGCGCATGCCACCATTGTGGCTTGCGCAGGATTTGGTGCCATTTGCGGATCATCCATCGCGACAGCCGCCACCATGGGCAAAGTAGCTTACCCCTCCATGAAACGACTAGGTTATAGCGATGCCATGTCTACGGGGGTGATCGCAGCTGGAGGTACTTTGGGCATCATGATCCCACCCTCTACCATTCTGGTGATCTACGGCATCATCACCGAAACCCACATCGGTAAATTGTTTGCCGCTGGTGTTCTGCCTGGTATTTTGACCGCATCTCTCATGATGTTGGCGGTCGTCTTAATGACATGGCACGATCCTGAACACGCGCCTGCTGGTGAGAAATTTACCTGGTCACAACGCTTACAAGCTGTGCGCGGGATTTGGGGTGTTTTGGTTTTGGTGGTGCTGGTGTTGGGTGGCATTTATGGTGGGTTCTTCACGGCCACAGAGGGTGCCGGCATGGGTGCCTCAGGTGCTTTTCTTTTTGCTCTGGCACGCAAAGCCCTGAGTTGGAAGGTCCTCGCGCAGGTCCTGGTCGAATCAGCGCGGACCACCGCCATGCTGTTTACCTTACTGATTGCAGCCACAATTTTTGCCAATTTCGTGAACTACACAAGCTTGCCATTTGAGCTCAAAGACTGGATCACCAACTTAGGTCTTTCTCCAATCATGATCGTTGCGGCCATGATGTTGATTTATGTGGTGTTGGGTACCGTCATGGAAGAGCTGACCATGGTCTTGCTAACCATACCGCTGTTTTTCCCCATCGTGATGCAATTGGGTTTTGACCCAGTTTGGTTTGGTGTGCTGATCGTGATGGTCATTCAAATTGGACTGATTTCTCCACCTGTTGGCATGAACCTCTTTGTACTGAACGCTTTGTTACCCCACGTCGGCCTTGGCGCTATATTTAGAGGCGTATGGCCCATGGTGCTGGTGCTGATCATCACACTGGGAATTTTGCTAGCATTTCCAGGCATCAGCCTGTGGTTACCTTCAATGATGGATTGAACATGTTGGATCCTCAAGCTCAAGCCCTGATGCAACTCATGATAGAGAAAGCTGTACCGCCCGTGTACACCCTCTCTCCCACAGAAGCTCGTGCGTCTTATCGGTCTCGCCGCGCCTTCACGCAGCCCGACGCACCTGAGGTTTTCAAAGTAGAAGACAAAGCGATTTCGGCCAATGGCGTGAGCGTGCCAGTGCGGGTGTATCACCCTCACGCTGCGCAAACCCAAAAGGCCTTACCTGGCTTGGTCTATCTACATGGCGGGGGCTGGACCATTGGTGACCTCGACACGCACGACGTACTGTGCAGAAGTCTATGCCTGCAAGCCGAGGTGGTGGTGGTGTCTGTAGATTACCGCATGGGGCCTGAGCACAAATTCCCAGCTGCCTATGAAGACACCTTGGCCGCGTTCAATTGGACTGTGTCGCATGCTGCAAGTTTAGGCATTGACCCCCAACGCATTGCAATAGGCGGTGACAGTGCGGGCGGTAATTTGTCTGCAGCAGCCTGCATTGGACTGCGCGACCAAAACGAACTTTCAGCGCAACCGGCTTTTCAGCTGCTCATTTACCCTGCTACTTTGATGTGGCAAGACACACCGAGTTTTCACGCAAATGGCAAGGACTATATGCTTACCAAAGAGTCCATTGCGTACTACACAGAAAACTATTTGAGAAATCGCGACGATGCCAAAGATTGGCGCGCATCGCCCCAATTGGCAGCCAGCCATGCAGGCCTTCCACCTGCGTTCATCCTGACAGCAGGCTTTGACCCCTTGCGCGATGAAGGCTTGATGTATGCCGATGCTTTTTCAAATGCTGGCGTTTCCTCGCAATACATTTGCTTTGAGCGACAAATTCATGGCTTCATCACCATGGGCCGTGTGATGCAAGAGGCCAACACAGCTGTCAGTCTGTGTGCTCAAGTCTTGAAAGCACATCTGCATCAACACAAAGGCAATTAAGCCTGTACCGATGTGTGCATCATGGCTTCAGACTGCACGTGTGTGAATCACACGTTGCGGGTATGGAATTTCAATGTTGTTGTCTTTCAACAATTGTAAAATGCTGATGTTGATTTCTGACTTCAAGGTCAGCAAGCCCGGCTGCTGTTCATCAACCCAATAATGCGCACCAAACTCTAGGCCGTCGGC
>CAJCDH010000210.1 GCA_903961095.1 uncultured Burkholderiales bacterium
ATCGTGGTCGACCCGCGTTTCACACGCACAGCTGCCAGGGCTGATGAATTTGTTCGCATTCGCTCCGGCACCGACATCCCCTTCTTGTTTGGTTTGCTGTACCACATCTTCAAAAATGGATGGGAAGACAAAAAGTACATCAACGACCGTGTGTTTGGCATGGAGGCTGTCAAGGCCGACATCATGGCCAAATGGACGCCCGACAAGGTGGAAGAAGCTTGCGGCGTGAAAGAAGAGCAAGTGTTCAAAGTGGCCAAGATGCTGCACGACAACAACCCTAGCACCATCGTGTGGTGCATGGGCCAAACACAACACACCATTGGCAATGCCATTGTTCGCGCCTCTTGCATCTTGCAACTGGCTCTGGGCAATGTGGGCAAGACAGGTGGCGGTACCAACATCTTCCGCGGTCACGACAACGTTCAGGGCGCGACCGATGTCGGCCCCAACCCCGATTCACTGCCCGGCTACTATGGCTTGGCAGAGGGCTCTTGGAAGCACTTTGCCAAAGCTTGGGGCGTCGACTTTGAGTGGATCAAAGGCCGCTATGCCAGCCCTGCCATGATGGGCAAGAACGGCATTACCGTGTCGCGATGGATCGACGGCGTGCTCGAGAAAAACGAACTCATTGACCAAGACAGCAATTTGCGCGGCGTGTTCTATTGGGGCCATGCACCCAACTCGCAATCCCGTGGTTTGGAAATGAAGCGCGCCATGGACAAGCTCGACTTGTTGGTGGTGGTCGATCCTTACCCATCGGCTACAGCCGCCATGGCCGCCATGCCTGGCAAGCCCGAAGACTTGAACCCCAACCGTGCGGTTTATTTGTTGCCAGCGGCCACTCAGTTTGAAACCAGTGGTTCTTGCACAGCTTCAAACCGCTCATTGCAGTGGCGCGAAAAGGTCATTGACCCCTTATGGGAAAGCCGCTCTGATCACATGATCATGTACCAATTGGCCGACAAACTAGGCTTCGGCAAAGAGTTGGTCATGAACTACAAAATGCAAAAAGTCAAAGGCCTGGATGAACCCGTGCCCGAAGACATCTTGCGAGAAATCAACAAGTGCGTTTGGACCATTGGCTATACCGGCCAAAGCCCAGAGCGCCTCAAAGCGCACATGCGCAATATGCATGTGTTCGATGTCAAAACGCTCAAATCTAAGGGCGGCAAAGACAAAGAAACAGGCTACGACTTTGGCGACGACTACTTCGGTTTGCCATGGCCTTGCTACGGCACACCAGAGCTCAAGCACCCTGGCTCGCCCAACTTGTACGACACCTCTAAGCACGTCATGGAAGGCGGCGGAAACTTCCGCGCCAACTTTGGCATTGAGCGTGAAGGCAAATCATTGTTGGCTGAAGACGGCTCACACTCCAAGGGTGCCGACATCACAACCGGCTACCCCGAACTCGACCACGTGTTGCTCAAAAAGCTCGGCTGGTGGGGCGAACTCACAGAAGCAGAGTCCAAAGCAGCTGAAGGCAAAAACTGGAAGACAGATTCTTCTGGCGGAATGATTCGGGTGTTCATGAAGAACCATGGTTGCCATCCGTTTGGCAACGCCAAGGCCCGTGCTGTGGTCTGGAACTTCCCCGATCCAATTCCTCAGCACCGCGAGCCTCTGTATGGCACCCGTGCGGACATGATGGCCAAGTACCCCACGCACGACGACAGAAAAGCTTTCTGGCGCCTGCCCACTTTGTACAAAACCATTCAAGACAAAAACATTGCCGACAAGGTGCATGAGAAGTTCCCACTCATCATGACCTCAGGTCGTTTGGTCGAGTACGAAGGTGGCGGCGAAGAAACCCGTTCTAACCCATGGTTGGCCGAGTTGCAGCAAGAAATGTTTGTCGAAATCAATCCGCAAACAGCTTCTAAGCGTGGCATTCGCAACGGCGATCGGGCTTGGGTTAAGTCACCCA
>CAJCDH010000211.1 GCA_903961095.1 uncultured Burkholderiales bacterium
CGCCGAACCATTTGTTGACTTTAGAAAATTCGATGATGGGACTTGAGGTACTCACTTCACTGTCTCCGTGTTCCAGTATTCAGATGGGATTCCAGCCATTGGCTGTAGCGTGACATGGCAAAGCATGCAATGAAATAAATGGCTGCCACGAAGAGCTGGCCTTCAATAAAGAACTTGCGCCAATCGGCATCACCTAGGGCCAATTGCACAGCGCCAGTCAGGTCGTATAAACTCACAATGGTGACCAAGGAGGTGTCTTTGAATGCGCCAATGAAGGTATTGACAATGGCAGGCACCACCAAGCGCAAAGCTTGAGGCAACACGATCATGCGTTGAATTTGCCAGTAGCTCATGCCCAGAGAATGGGCGGCTTCGACTTGGCCTTTGGGCAAGGCCTGCAGACCACCGCGAATGACCTCGGCCAAGTAAGCAGCCGTGAACAAGGTCATGCCAATGAGCACGCGCACCAGCACGTCTATTTGAGTGCCTTGTGGCATGAACAAGGGCAAGATGAACGAGGCCATGAACAAGACAGAAATGAGCGGCACGCCACGTACAAATTCAACAAAAATAACGCACAAAGTTCGAATGGCAGGCAAGTTGGACTGCCGTCCCAAGGCCAGCAAAATGGCCAAAGGAAATGCAACCACCAAGCTCACACTGGCCAACAGCAAAGTGAGTGGCAAGCCGCCCCAACGCGCAGTTTCAACGTAGGTGAGGCCAGCGAATCCACCCAACATGAGGGCAAAGAAAAACGCATACACCACCACCCACGCACCAATGAGAGCAGGACGCCAAAACGTTTTCAAGCACGATGCAACCAATAAAAACACCAGTACGCCGCTAGCGACCAAGGGTCGCCACTGCTCGTCAAACGGGTAACGCCCAAACAGAATCAGTCGACCCTTTTCTGCCACCACGCCCCAGCATGCACCTAGCCCATAGGCTTCACGACATGCAGCGTTGTTTGCATCGGGAATGGCATACCAAACAGTCCAGTTGAAGATGGGCGGAATGGCCCAGACCAATAAAGCTAAAAATAAAACCGTTAGAAAAGAGTTGAACGGACCATCAAAGAAGCCTCTTTGAATCCAAGCCCAAACGCCAGTTTCATTGACGGGTGGTCGGCGCGCTTCGATGGGCTCAAAATGTTGTTGATAACCGGTGTTTGCCATCATCGGTCCTTGATTCGCACGCGGCGGTTATAAATATTCATGAGCGCTGAAGTAAGCAAGCTCAAGCTCAAATAAATGAGCATGACCAAGGCAATGCATTCGATAGCACGCCCCGTTTGATTCAGCGCAGTAGAGCTGATCGACACCAAATCAGGGTAGCCTACAGCCACCGCCAAAGAAGAGTTTTTAATGAGATTCAAATACTGGCTGGTGAGCGGTGGAATGATGACGCGCATGGCTTGTGGCAACTGAATAAGGCGCAATTCCTGCGAGCGCTTTAAGCCCAGTGCCAAAGCGGCTTCGTGTTGACCAAACGACACCGATTGAATGCCTGCGCGCACCACCTCGGCAATATAGCCCGATGTGTAAACAGTGAGGCCCACCAACAAAGTGAGGTACTCTGGCGTTACAGAGCCACCGCCGACCACACTGATTTCTGTGACTTCGGGAATGTTCATCTCACTTGGTGCACCGCCTGCTAACCAGCCAATGACACCACCCAGTACAAACAAACCCAAGCCAGGAAGCAAACTGGGCTTGGTGTGTCCTGTGGCTTCAAAGTGCTGCTTGACGTGTCGCGACCAGAATTTCCAGGCGCCGATACCAAGGCACAAACCAATCAGCGTGCCCCAGTGGCCAGGCGCCCAAACCGGTAGCGGGTATTGCAAACCATTCTTGCTAAAAAACACCCCTTCCAGCGGTTTTAAAGGCTCTTCAATGGGCGGCAGCAACTCGGTCATGGCAAAGTACCACATGAAGAGTTGCAGTAGTAAAGGAATATTGCGTGTGATTTCGACGTAGCTGGCGCAAAGTGATTTGACCAAAGTATTTTTGGTCAGACGGCCAATGCCGATCAAAGTGCCCAACAAGGTAGCCAGAACCAGGCCCACCACGGCAACGCGCAAAGTGTTGGTCAGTCCTACAAGGTAGGCCACTAAATAATTTTGTGAGGAATCGAATTCAAAAAGACTTTCACCAATGCCAAAGCCAGCAGGTTGGAGAAAGAAATCAAAACCACTTTGTATGCCCCGTGCGCGCATGTTGGCGAAGGTGTTGGACATCAAGTAGCCCACGGCGATGGTCAATCCTACGATGGCTAGGATTTGATAGACCAGTCCGCGAAAGGCTTGGCTGCGCCAAGACCACTGTCGTTTGGGAGGAGGAGGGGTGCTCATGAGAATAGACCGGCCCGCACGAGGCGGGCCGGAAGTCTTTGGTTTAAAAAGTTTTCCTCATGGAGGAGAACGCAAAGCTAGTATTAACGTACGGGAGGTGCGTACATCAAGCCGCCTTTGTTCCACTGGTTGTTCAAACCACGTGGCAATTTCAAAGTGGACTTAGGACCCACATTGCGCTCAAACATTTCGCCGTAGTTGCCTACTGCCTTAATGGCGCGGTAAGCCCACTCTTTGTCCAAGCCAAGCAATTTACCGGTGTCTTCAGAGGTACCCAAAATACGCTGAATGACAGGGTCTGTGCTGCTGCTCTTCATTTGGTCTACGTTGGCTTGTGTAATGCCATATTCTTCAGCTTCGATCAAAGCGTAAGCTACCCATTTGACAATGGCGAAGAACTCGTCGTCACCACGGCGCACGCTTGGGCCAAGGGGTTCTTTAGAGATCAACTCTGGGAGGATCAGGTGATCATCAGGGTTGGTAGCTTCTTTGTTGCGCACAGAAGCCAAACCAGAGGCGTCTGTGGTGTAAGCCTGGCAACGGCCTGCGAAATAAGCCTTGTTGGTGGCTTCTTGTGTGTCAAACACCACGGGCTTCATGTTGAGCTTCATGACCTTGGAGTAGTCATTCAAGTTCTTTTCAGTGGTGGTGCCAGATTGCACGCACACTGTGGCGCCTTTGAGCTTGGTAGCGCTGGTAATTTTTGACTTTTTAGGAACCATGAAGCCTTGGCCGTCATAGTAAGTTACGCCTGTGAAATGCAAACCCAAAGAGGCATCGCGATTCAAAGTCCAAGTGGTGTTGCGTGACAACATGTCAATTTCACCGGCTTGCAACACAGCAAAACGCTGTGCAGCGTTTAAGGGTGTGTATTTCACTTTCAGGGGGTCGTTGAGCAATGTTGCAGCGACTGCACGGCAAACATCAACGTCCAGTCCG
>CAJCDH010000212.1 GCA_903961095.1 uncultured Burkholderiales bacterium
GCCGTGCTTGGCTTCGATGGAACGGTCCACCAACAGCTCGTCGCCCTCATAGATGCCGATGCCACTCATCGAGTCGCCTTTGACCCGGAAGATGAAGGTGGCTTCCTTGTTGCGGATCAGGTGCTCGTTCAGGTCAATGCGCTTGCGCGTGTGGTCCGCTGCAGGCGATGGAAAACCGGCCACCACGGGCCAAGTGCAGACATCCAGCCAGACGGGGGTGTCTGGTACAAACACTGGGGAAAGCGAAGAATCAAGAGGAGAAGACATCGCTTGAATATACTGGATAAATAACCAGTCTTTCAAGTTGCCATATTGGACATGGCGAGTGAACTTTGGCATCAGATCCGGGGCGCTGGACAGGCCACCAGCGCCGGCATGTGCTGCCAACCCATCAGCTCGGCAGCCTGGGGAACATCGGCACTCAGCCAGGCATCGTGCAGCGCCGGTGCGATGACGACGGGGGTGCGTTTCTCATCGCCGGGCTTGTGAAACTGCTGCATCACCGGGTGCGCATCGGCATTGACCGTGAGCATCGAAAAGCTCACCACCCGCTCGCCCGAGGCCGGGTCTGTCCAGCGGTCCCACAGGCAGGCGATGCCGAATGGATCACCACTGGCCAGAGCGATTTTCCAGCGCACGGCCTTGCCAGACTCGTAACTGGGCTCATAGAAGTTGTCGACCAGCACCAGGCCAAACTGCCGCTGCCGCCACGCGGTGCGGTAGCTGGGTTTTTCTGCGGCGGTCTCGCTGCGGGCGTTGTAGGTGTGGCGACTGATCTTGTCGTCCTTGGCCCATGCCGGGATCAGGCCAAACCGGGCCAAACCGCAAGCGACCCGACCCGTCTGGTGGCTCTTGACCACGATGGGGGAGGCAAACCCGGGGTAAGACTCCTCGGGGAATCCTGCAGGCAGATCAACGCCAAGCTTTTCCTTCACCCATGGGGCGCTTTGAGTGGGGGTGAAGTTGGTGCACACCCGAGCAGTTTATCGCTGCCATGAGGCACGGTGACCCCGCTGATGGGCCGTCTTGGCGCACAGTGCAAGAGGTCATCTCGCGACCATCGGGTGCGATACAGCTTGGGCACTTGACAGGGAAAACCCCAGATGTAGACGACCGGTCTAATAATAAAATAAATTTCATCGTTTTGTGGTGAGACCAAGTTCGTCTGCACAAAAGAATATTCAGACACTTCACGTGCAACCAGGAAAGACACAGTTCAAATGCCTGAGCAAGAGCGACTGCTAACGTTGAATCAAGTCAGTAAAAATTTTGGTGGCGTACAAGCCGTTAAGAATTTGAGCTTTGATGTGAACTCAAATGAAATTGTGGGATTGATTGGACCTAATGGATCGGGCAAATCAACCTCGGTGAATTTGATTTCAGGATCTGTGCCGCCGAGCTCTGGTGACATTGTTTGGCGAAACCAAAATGTCAACAAACTTCCCATCAGTCAGCGCGTACCAATGGGCTTAGCTCGAACATTTCAAACCACGAGCTTGCTTTCAGAGTTCAGTGTGCTCGAGCAAGTTTTGACAGCGTGCCATACAAGTTACCGCGTCTCACCTTGGCGTTCAGTTCTAAGAACGAAAGACGCGAGAACTCAAGATGCAGAACAAAGAGCCAAGGCACAAGAGCTGGTGGAGTTTGTTGGTTTGGGAGATGTCATAAACGATCCGACATCGACAATTTCATCAGCCCAGCAGCGACTACTGATGATCGCAACTGCAATGGCAGCAGATCCAAAACTGATCTTGCTGGATGAGCCTGCGGCTGGCATGGTGGCAAAAGAACGCAAAGAATTGGCCGAAGTCATCATGCGTATTCGCAATAAAGGCTTGGCTGTTTTAGTCATCGAGCATCACATGGGGCTGATCATGGAAGTCTGTGATCGCATTGTGGTGCTGAATTTCGGCGAAAAAATAGCAGAAGGTAGGCCTGAGGAAATCCAGCGTAACGCAGCAGTCATTGAAGCATATTTGGGCGGGGTGCATTGATGCTACACATTAAGAATCTTACAGCGGGTTACGGAAAAGTTAATGTTTTGCACGGCATCAGTCTGGATGTGAATGAGCGTGAATGTGTAGCGCTCATCGGAGCAAATGGAGCTGGGAAAAGTACCACCTTGCGATGTATCTGTGGCCTTAACGAAGTTCGTTCAGGAAGCATTGAATTCTTGGGAGAAAGATTAGATGGTCTAAGTGGGCATGCGATTGTCCGCAAAGGAATCACCATGTGCCCTGAAGGTAGACAAGTATTTGCAGAAATGTCAGTTGTCGAGAATTTAGAAATGGGTGCACACACACGCAGCGATAACGAGCAAAAAAATGATGTTGAAAAAATGCTCGATCTTTTTCCTGTTTTGCGCCAACGTGCAAAGCAAAGGGCCGGAACTCTTTCAGGCGGTGAGCAAGAGATGCTGGCCATAGCAAGGGCACTCATGGCGAGGCCAAAACTTTGCATATTTGACGAACCTTCATTAGGTCTCGCTCCCAAAATTGTTGAAGAAGTTGAGCAAATTTTGGCGCGCATTAAGGCAATGGGAACAACCATTGTTCTAGTCGAGCAAAACGCAGCCATGGCATTGCGCTTGGCAGATCGTGCATATGTATTGGAAGCGGGCGAAGTTGTGCTGCAAGGCACAGGGCAAGAGTTAAAAAATGATCCGCAAGTGAGTAAAGCCTATTTGGGCTATTGATGCAGTAGCAAACCCCCAATGTTTTGTATTTGAAATTTTTTAACAGGAGACAAACATGAAACTGAAAAAACAGATGACTTTAGTAGCGCTGGTGATCAGCGCGGCCTTGACTCCCGCTGTTTATGCAGCCGACGAAGTCCTGGTAATCGGCGTGAACGATGCGTTGACAGGTGGTGGTGCTGTTTATGGATTACCCCAAGCTAACGCAGTTCAAATGGCGGCAGATGAAATCAATGCAGGCGGGGGTATCAAGGCCGGTTCAACCACCTACAAACTCAAAGTGATCACCTCGGACGACAAGGCCAACCCCACGGAGGCTACAAACAGCGTACGAAAGTTGATCGACCGTGACAACGTGAAATACCTTGTGGGTTTTTGCTGCTCCGGATCAACCAGTGCTGTCGCCTCATTCATGGCCAAAGAGGACGCAGTCATGCTGGTGGGCAATGCTGCTGAACGCACCATCACGGCCCAAGGAATTCCGAACGTATTTCGGACGCGTCCACCAGCAGACTTCACGGGTTCGGCAGCCGGAACGTTTGTCGCACAAAAGGGTGCTCGAAATGTAGCTGTCATCGGCGCATTAGAGGTTGGGTTTTACACCCAGTATGTGGATGCATTCGAAAAGGAGCTGAACAAGGCTGGCGGCAAGATCGTGGCTAGAGAGGCATTTGGACTTCGTGATCGCGATATGACACCGCAATTGACGAAAATCCGTGGACTCAAACCTGATGCAATTTTGGTTGTGGGCTACGTTGAGCCCGCAGCATTTGTTTACCGTCAAGCAGTGGAGTTGGGCATGAATGTTCCGCGCTACGGTTTTACGAGCGGAAGCGAAGAGCAGTTTCTCAAGGTGGTCACAAGTGCACAAATGGAAGGTGTTTGGGATCTCCGTCCAACAGAGCTGACCATTGAAGCGTTGGGCCCACAAGCCAAGGCTTACGATGCCAATTACAGGAAAAAATTCAACCAATCACCCACTCCCAGTTCGCCCTATGCCTACGACCAGGTTTACGTGCTGAAAAATGCCATCGAACGCGCAGGCAGTGCCAAAGATGCCAAGAAAGTTGCTGATGCTGTGCGTACTTTGCCAATTCCCAAGGAGGCCGTCATGAAGTACATGCCGAACGATGGCGGTGCAATTTTCGACCAGAACGGCCAAGCCTACACGTCCAATGGTGCTTTCCAGTGGCAAAAGGGCAAGTGGGTCTTCGTATCTGAATTGCCATCTGATAACAAAGCTTATTCGCAATTTTTGCGCAGCATTCGCAAATAAGTCCTGAGCTTTATTGGTCAACCACTCGCGACTTAGTCACAAACTGAGTCGCGATGGTTTCTGTCTCCCGCATCTGGGGTATACGAACGGTGAAATGCGATGAACGAATTACTCCAACAAATATTCAATGGACTTGCCATTGGTTCCGTCTACACGTTGGTAGCACTCGGACTTACCGTGGTGTTCGGAATATTAGGTATTGCGCATTTTGCACATGGCTCATTGGCCATGTTTGGCGGCTACTTAACGTTCGTATTTTCGACAACGATGGGCCTTCCCCTCTTTGCAAGCATGGCGTTGGCTATGCCTGTGGGTGCTGTATTGGGGATGCTTATTGAGCGCTTGGCATATCGACCAGTACGAGATGCACCTCACATCAATGCCTTCATCATTGCTTTGGGACTGACAATGATGCTGGAAGGTGGGAACTTGCTTTTATTTGGAGCCGATCAGGTCATCATTCAAACGCCGTACCAGAAGGTTTTTGAATTGGGCGGCATCTTCGTTGCACAGCTTCGCATGGTCGTGATCGTGACATCGGTTACGTTGGTTGCAGTTGTGACTTTCCTTCTTTTAAAAACGAAAACTGGAAAATCAGTTCGTGCAGTGGCTCAAAACCGTCATGCGGCTGTGCTGATGGGCGTGAATGTGAATTTAGTCTCTTCAGTGGTGTTCGCTATCTCCTCTGCTCTTGGGGTCGCTGCTGGAGCACTCATTGGCGCTTTGTTAGCGCTTGCACCTGGTGTAGGTGAAAGTTTCGCGGTGAAAGGTTTTGCCGTGTTGATTTTGGGTGGACTTGGATCATTACCAGGTGCTATTTTGGGTGGCTTGGTTTTGGGTGTCAGTGAATCCTTAGCAGCAGGCTTCTTATCGTCAGCCTACAAGGATGTGATTTCCTTCTTAATCATGATCTTGGTCTTGCTGGTCATGCCTCAAGGCTTGATGGGGAAAAAATGATGCGCGTATTCAACAAACCTTTGCTATTTAGCGTAGCCGCTATAGCCGGCGCTTTGGCTTTGCCACACGCCTTCAAATCCCCCTATTACATACATTTGATGACCTTGGCATTGATTTGGATTGTGCTTGCACAAGGTCAAAATTTAACGCAAGGATTTGTTGGTTATGTGTCGATCGCACAAGCAGGTTTTATGGGCATAGGTGCTTACATATCCACCCTGTTGACAATGAAATTTGGAGTTTCAGTTTGGACAACTTTAGTGATTGCGCCTTTGCTGACGGGTGCTATGGCGATCCTTGCGGGCTATCCGAGCTTACGCGTGAAAGGACACTATTTTTCAATCGTCACGTTGGCGTACAACATGGTCATTTTCATTGTTTTGATGACATTTAGTGCTCTCACCGGAGGCGAAGCCGGAATTCCTGATGTGCCACGTCCAAGTGAGCTGACACTTTTTGGACATGTCTTCAGTTTCGAGGGGCGCAGTAACCTCAACTACTACGCGCTGGCGTTGACTGCCGCAGTGTTGGCGACCACCTGTTGCGCCTTTGTGTTGCACTCTCGTGCAGGTCGAGTGATGTTGGCCATACGTCAAAACGAAGACCTGGCAGAAGCCATGGGTGTCGTGACTTCACGGTACAAGTTATTTGCATTTGTGATGAGTTCAATCTTGGCTGGTTTGGCGGGGACTCTTTATGCTCACTACATCGGCTTTTTAAATCCTGAGCCGTTTGGCGTCGATCAATCTTTGAACATCATTTTGGCGGTCATTTTGGGCGGCAGCGGAACGCTGACAGGTCCCATTGTGGGCGCAGTTTCAGTCACATTTTTGCCTGAAATTTTACGATTTGCGGACAGTTTTCGGCTCATCACATATGGATTAATTTTGGTGGTGGCTACTATTTTCTTGCCTAAAGGGTTGGTGCCTTTGGTTGCCTCGCTGTGGCGTTGGCTAAGAGCAAGTCAACCCAATACAAGTCATAACAAGCCAGCCAACAAGGCATGAAGATATGATCGTAGACACTGAAGAGCTGTCCAAACGTGCGACCAGCGTCATCGAAGAAGCCCATCAATTTTCTCAAAGACACCTAGCCCCGAATGCAGCTCAATGGGGTAAGGGTCTTTTTGACCGGCGTACTTTATTTGAGCCTGCTGGATCTGCAGGATTATTGAGCCTACAAGTTCCGCTGGAGTACGGAGGATCTGATTTGTCATTCGCTGACAAAGTCAAGGTTCTGTACAAGCTAGCGCGGATTGATTTCAGTGCTGCTATGGCATTGGTGAATTCACACAATGTTGCTGTGCAGCTTGTGAAGGCATCCCCCCACCAGTTGGCACCTCGTTACGTCAGTGATTTAATGAGTGGCAGCATCGTTGCATGCACTGCACTGACTGAGCCGGACGCAGGATCAGATTTGGGCCAAATTAAAACCACTGCCATCCGAAATGCTGGGGGTTGGTTGCTTAACGGGTCAAAGACTTGGATCATCAATGCTGTTCATGCTGACGTTGTCGTCGTTTACGCTCAGACTCAAGTGGGTTCAGGTGTCAAGGGAATTGCGGCATTCTTTATCCGTGCTGATTCGCCAGGATTCGAGCGCCTTGCCGTCGCCACCAGCAGTGCCCTGAGCAGCATGGGTATTGGAGGATTTCGCTTGACAAACGTCTATTGCGATTCATCACACATCTTGTATGAGCCAGGCCAGGCGTTTGTCGACATCATGGGTGCCATCAACCGTGCGCGCACTTATGTTGCGGCAATGTGTTGCGCGATGGTGTCGCAAGCTTTATCCGACGTGAGCGTTTATGGCCACACGCGAACCGCATTTGGTCAGTCTTTGGATCAATACCAAGGCTGGCGATGGCAGGTAGCACAAGCTGCAACTGCATTACAAGCAGCTGAGCTCTTGGTGAGGGATGCCTGTGATCTCATTGACAAGGGTGGAGAGGTTCAAACTGCTGCTGCTCAAGCCAAACTGTATGCCACCAGCATGGCTCAAACGCAACTGGGTTCTCTTTTGCATGCCATGGGTGCTGAAGGATTTTTAGATCGTTATGCTTTTTTAAGGCATCTCACTGCGGCGCACACAGCTTCATTGACCGACGGCTCTACAGCGATGCTGCTGGAACGTGTGGCCCATGAATTTCGTTTCAAACCAGGAGCAACCTGAATGCGCGTCTTTCAAATCGAGGGGGAATGGGGAATTGATCACCTGAAACTTTCCCAGCGTCCTGAGCCCACAGCCAGGGATGGTCAGGTTTTGGTGCGCATGCGCGCATCTTCGCTCAATTACCGCGACCTCGTTGTGCCGGAGCGCGGTTATGGTAGCTATACCGGTCAATTGCCACTGATTCCCATCTCTGATGGGGTTGGGGAAGTCATTGATGTTGGAGCAGGCGTTACGCGTGTTCGAGTAGGTGACCGAGTCTGTCCGACTTACTTTCAGGGTTGGATCGCGGGCGAACCCGATTTACAGAGGCTCACCCAATCTCTCGGAGGGCCTATTGACGGGACCATGACGGAAGTGATGTGTCTTTCTGAACAAGGTGTGGTGCCAGTCCCTGACTACCTGAGTGATATCCAAGCTGCAAGTCTTCCTTGCGCCGCATTGACTGCCTGGAGTGCTGTGGTGACTTACGGTCATGTCAAGTCAGGTGACCGAGTTTTAGTGCAAGGATGCGGCGGAGTGGCTTTATTTGCACTGCAGTTCGCCAAAAGTTTAGGAGCTCACGTCACCGTCATAAGCTCAAGCGGAGAGCGAATGGATCGCGCAATCGCTTTGGGTGCTGATGCCGTGATCAATTACCGTGAACAGCCCGAATGGGCCAAAGCCACACGCGAGATTACTCAGGGACGTGGATACGATTTGATTTTGGAGTTGGGAGGTGAAAAAACCCTTCCACAGTCTCTTCGCTGCATACGTCCGGGCGGTACTTTAGCGATGATTGGCATCTTGTCGGGAAGCAACGTCAACACTTCCTTAGGTCACATCATCACCCGCCAAGTTCGCCTTCAGGGCGTGACGGTTGGACACCGAGATGGGATGGAGGCCATGTTGCGTTGCATGGCACAGCACAAGATCGTTCCTGTGACCGACAA
>CAJCDH010000213.1 GCA_903961095.1 uncultured Burkholderiales bacterium
AGCCCACCCCCACACTCGACTCGGTTTACGCCATGACGCGTTTGCTCGAGCAGAGTGTGTTGAGAAAAGGCAAAGGCCTCAGCCTCGACTGAGTTTTTTCAAGAACCCAAGCGCTGGCCACAAAAGCATGACGAGAGCAAGGCACGTAATTGTGCCGGCCAAGGGCGTGCTCACAAAAATATCTAAGCTGCCTTTGGAAATCAGCATGGACTGTCTAAAGCTGGTTTCGGCCATGTCTCCCAGCACCAAGGCCAAGACCAAAGGTGCCATCGGGTATTTGAGCTTTTTGAAGGCATAACCCATCAAGCCAAAAACCAACATCAACACGACATCCTGCAAACTGTTGTGAACTGTGTAGGCACCCACGGCACAAATCACCACAATCACTGGTGCGATGATCGAGAACGGGATTCTCAAAATAGCCGCCCACCAAGGCACGGTGGTCAGCACCACAATCAAGCCCACAATGTTGCCCAAATACATTGAGGCAATCAGGCCCCACACAAAGTCTTTTTGTTCAGTGAACAACAAGGGGCCAGGTTGCAGTCCCCATATCAACAAGCCACCCAGTAAAACGGCTGCAGTAGGTGAGCCAGGAATACCCAGCGTCAACATGGGTAACAAGGCGCTTGTGCCTGCAGCATGGGCTGCTGTTTCAGGGGCAATCACACCCTCAATGGCACCCTTGCCAAATTCTTCTGGATGTTTAGAAATACGCTTTGCTGTACCATAACTCATGAAAGAAGCTGGTGTAGCGCCACCTGGTGTCACGCCCATCCAGCAGCCAATCAAGCACGCGCGCAATGAAGTGGCCCAGTATTTGGGCAGCTCTTTCCAGGTATCGAGAACATCTTTTAGGCTAATGCGACCTTTGTGTCCTTTGAAAGCAAGCCCCTCCTCCATGGTGAGCAAAATTTCGCCAATACCAAAGAGGCCAATGACCGCAACCAAAAAGTCAAAGCCCTTGAGCAAACTTTCTTGGCCATAGGTCATGCGCAATGTGCCAGTCACGCTGTCCAGGCCGACGGCAGCTAGAGCAAAACCCAACATCATGGCCATTAAGGTTTTGACGGGCGGCTCTTTGCTCATGCCAATGAAACTTGCAAAAGTGAGCAACTGAACGGCAAAGAACTCGGGTGGGCCAAAGTTAAGCGCAAATTTAGCCACCACAGGGGCCAAAAATGTCACCATGAGCACAGCCACAAAAGCACCCACAAAAGACGAGGTGAAAGCCGCGGTTAAAGCTTGGGCGGCCTTGCCCTTTTGGGCCATGGGGTAGCCATCAAAGGTGGTTGCTACCGACCAAGGCTCTCCTGGAATATTGAACAGGATGGACGTGATGGCCCCGCCAAACAATGCGCCCCAGTAGATACAAGACAGCATGATGATGGCAGAGGTGGGTGACATGCCAAAGGTGAGCGGCAGCAGAATGGCCACACCATTGGCGCCGCCCAAACCTGGCAATACACCAATTAAAACTCCCAAAAAAATGCCAATCAGCATGAAGCCAATGTTGGGCAGCGTCAGGGCAACTGCAAAGCCTTGAAACAGGTTGTTGATTTCATCCATGATCAATAGCCCAACCAAGAATGAATGAAGCCTTTTGGCAGTGGCAACATGAACCAAACTTCAAACAAGACAAACAAAGCCGCGCTAATGCCCGCGCCGACTGCAATTGATTTAACGTAACTGTATTTGCCTTGCCAGACCATGAATGCAGCAATGAAAATAAGCGAGGCCACATAAATTCCCAACACGAAGATAGCGGCCGTGAAAGCCACAGTTGGGAGGAGCATGAGCAGCATCAAATTGAACTCGTGCTTTTCGGCAAACACCTCTTTGCCATCGTCTTGTTTCCAAACCAGCAAGGTTTGCACAATCACCCAAGATGCGCCGCCCAACAAAAGGCAGCCAATGTAAAAAGGAAAGTAGCCCGGCTCAGGGCCATCACTGCCCCATGCGTTGCCGACGCGAAGACTGTCTGTGATTACCAACAAACTCACACCCACAAAGCAGGCAGCCACCAACAACTCCATCCACCGCATTTGCAGGTGTGAACCTGTTTTCATGATGAGGTCCTTCAGAGTTCTTATTTGGCCAAGAAGCCAGCTTCACGCATGAGACGGAAATGCTCCACCTCGGCTTTCAGCAACCAATCTTGAAACTCCTGGCCCTTCATGAAGGTGTCCTTGAATGCACCGGTTTCCATGAATTCTTTCCACTCAGGGAGTTGGCGCACTTTCTGGAACACATCAGTGTAATAAGCCACTTGCGCAGGCGTGGCCTTGGGGGGCATGAAAATGCCGCGCAACATCAAATATTCAACATCAAGGCCCTGCGATTTGCAGGTGGGAATGTCTTTCCACGACTGTGTGCTTGTGATTTTTTTCGGATAAGGCATTGCCTGTGCATCGAACACACAAAGCGCTCGCAAAGTTCCGCCCTTCCAATGCGCCACGGCTTCAATGGGGTTGTTCACAGTGGTGTCAACGTGTTTGCCCACCAATTGAACAGCCACATCACCACCTCCTTTAAAAGGGATGTAGATCATTTTTTTCTCAGTGGCTTTTTCAATGGCCACGGTGATGATCTGATCTTCTTGTTTGGAGCCCGTTCCACCCATTTTGAATTTGCCAGATTCGCCTTGCTTGACGGCCTTGGTCAAGTCGCCCACCGTTTTATAGGGTGACTCGGCATTGACCCAAAGAACAAATTCATCTAACGCCAGCATGGCGACAGGGGTCAGGTCTTTCCAATTGAAAGGGACACCCGTTGCCAATGGCGTGGTGAATAAATTTGACAGGGTGATGATGATCTTGTGACCATCAGGGCGAGCCCCTTTGGCATCCAAAAAGCCTTCTGCACCTGCACCACCCGATTTGTTAACCACCACCAAGGGTTGAGACATGATCTTGTGCTTGCTGATCACACCTTGAAGAAAGCGCGCCATTTGATCAGCGCCACCACCCGTGCCTGCTGGCACGATGAACTCAACGCTTTTGGTCGGCTCCCAATTGGCTTGGGCAAAGACACTGAAACAAGTTGAACTGCCTACCACCAAGGCAGCTGTTTTGAGGTAAGTACACAGACGATTTCTCACAATAAACTCCTTGGTAATTAAGTAAACTGAAAAGTATCGTAATAGAATGAATCGTAGTTTGTCGAGATCTAAATTCAATAAATTCAACTTTTTTTCACTGACTAATGAAAACCCTAATAGAACTTCTGGCCGCCGGAAATGCCCAATCGACTTGTTTAAGTGCTGCCAACAGTGCGCCGCTTTCTTACTCAGCCTTGCGTCAATTGAGCCAATACGTCAAAACCGCCTTTAACCAAGTTGGTATCGGTCGCAACGACCGCGTGGCTTTGGTTTTACCCAACAGCGCAGAAATGGCCGCCAGTTTTGTCACGGTTGCATGTTGCTGTACCTCCGCGCCCTTAAACCCCAGTTACCGTGCAGATGAGTTTGAGTTTTATCTCAACGACTTAAACGCCAAAGCCTTGGTGGTTGAAAAGGGCTCTAGCAGCCCTGCCGTTGCTGTAGCCGCCAAAATGGGCATTGCACTCATTGAACTTGAACCCTCACCCACATTGGGTGCTGGCTCTTTCACACTGAACATGCACGGTCTTGTGGCCAAAGTCGCACAGCATCCTGGTGATGCTCAAGCTGATGATGTGGCATTGGTCCTTCACACCTCCGGCACCACCTCACGCCCCAAAATTGTGCCGCTGACGCATCGCAACGTGAGTGCCTCAGCACAAAACATTGCGCAAAGTACGCGCTTTAGCAGTTCCGATCGTGGCTTGAATGTCATGCCTCTGTTTCACATTCATGGCCTCATTGCTGGCATCTTGGCGCCCTTGTCTCAGGGCGGTGAGGTGTATTGCACCAGCGGCTTCAATGCATTGAAGTTCTTTAGCCAAATGGACGAAGTCAAACCCACTTGGTACACCGCCGTGCCCACCATGCACCAGGCTATTTTGTCCAGATCAAATAACAACAAAGAAGTCATTGCCAGGGTGCCACTTCGGTTTATTCGCTCATCTTCTTCTTCATTGCCACCACAAGTTTTGGCGGAGCTCGAGGCCACCTTCAAAGCACCCGTCATTGAAGCCTATGGCATGACCGAAGCCGCTCACCAAATGGCTTGCAACCCCCTGCCACCCGGCCAAAGAAAGCCCGGCACCGTGGGCTTGGCAGCAGGCCCTGAGATTGCCATCATGAGTGCAGACGGTGATATTTTGCCCTCGGGCAGCACTGGCGAAATTGTGATCCGTGGCAGCAACGTGACGCCTGGCTATGAGAACAACGAAAAGGCCAATGCTGAGGCCTTCACACATGGCTGGTTTAGAACGGGCGACCAAGGTGTGATGGATGAACAAGGCTATGTCAGCATTACAGGCAGACTCAAAGAAATTATCAACCGTGGCGGCGAAAAAATCAGCCCTCGCGAAGTCGATGAAGTTTTGATGGACCATCCCGCTGTGGCACAAGTGGTTTGCTTTGGCATTCCACATGACAAGTTGGGTGAGGAGGTTGGTGCTGCCGTCGTCTTGCGAGAAGGGATGACAGCCACAGAAAAAGAACTTCGCGAATACACAGCTACCCGCTTGGCCGATTTCAAAGTGCCACGCAAAGTTTTACTCTTGGAAGAAATACCTAAAGGTGCAACCGGCAAATTGCAACGCATTGGCATGGCGCAAAAGCTCGGATTGGCTTAAACCTCATGGAACTTCAAATCTTTTTGGAACTGGGCCTGACCGGCACAGTGGTTGGTTTCATGGCGGGATTGTTGGGCTTGGGCGGTGGCTTGCTCATGGTTCCCGTGCTGAGTTTTTTGTTGGGCAACATGGGGGTTGCCGAAGACTTGTCGATCAAAATGGCCATCGTCACATCCATGTCAACCATTTTGTTTACCTCCATTTCAAGTGTGCGAACGCATCACAAGTTAGGCGCAGTTCGTTGGGACTTGGTTAAAGGTTTGGCACCCGGCATTGTGATTGGCAGTGCATTGGCAAGCCTTTGGATTTTTGTGGCAGTGAAGGGGGCTACCTTGGCCATTATGTTTGGCGTGTTTGTTTCTTACTCTGCATTTCAAATGTTCATGGACAAAAAACCAAAACCTTCGCGTCAAATGCCAGGTTTTGTGGGCCAATTGGGCATGGGGGGGGTCATTGGCATGATGTCTGGTTTGGTAGGCGCAGGCGGCGCGTTTGTCAGCGTGCCTTTGATGGCTTGGTGCAACGTGGCCATTCACAACGCCATTGGCACCAGCGCCGCTTTGGGATTTCCCATCGCCCTTGCCAATGTCACTGGTTTTGTCATTAGCGGCCTGACATTAGACAACCTGCCCCCAGGCGCCATTGGTTACATCTGGGTGCCTGGGATGTTGGTCATTGCCTGCTTTAGCGTCTTGACGGCGCCCTTTGGTGCTCGTGCTGCACATCGCCTTCCCGTCAAAAAACTGAAACGGGTATTTTCTTTCTTCTTGGTTTTTCTTGCCATTTACATGTTCAACAAAGGCATGAACGCAGCTTAAAAGCCAGATTGCAATTTTTGCAAATCAATTGTTAAACCGCACACCAAGGCGCTTGGTTGTGCGCCAAGCCGAGCCACAAGCCCCAGCTTGATGTCAGAGCCAAGGTGAAGCCGGCTAAGCGAATGCCCCATGCACCATCTCCCAAGGTTTTGAGTTTTAACAACAACCAAGGTGCAAAGCCCAAGCTCACACCACTGCCCAAGGCAAAACAAGCCATGGTGAGGGCACCTTCCGTTGCGTTACCTGTGAGGGCCGCGACCATCAGCGCGGAGTAAAGCAAGCCGCATGGCATGAAGGCCCACAAGACACCCACTGCAACTGGCGCCAATTTGCCCAAGTTGGTATTCAAGCGGCGAATTTTGGCCCAAAGTTGTTGCGCACTTTGGTCAAGCCAAACAGGTTGCTTGGCTTGCCACATGAGCAGTAAACCCAAAATGACCGCGGCCACATGCAACATGCTCCAGACCGGCCTGAGTGCCGCTGACTCCACGGTAAGCCAACCCAGGGCCTGCATACTTAAACCTGCCAAACCACCCATCAGGCTGTAGCCCAGCCAGCGGCCCACTTGAAATGAAATGAGCGCTCTGCTTTGATGCGGGCCAGCTGCATGCCCGATGCCTGCGCAAGCAGCACCGCACATGGCCACACAATGCGGGCCACCGGCCAAGCCCATGATCAAAGCCGTGAGAGCTAAGCTGGTCTGCATTCAAAGATCGCCAAACAGTGGGGAGCTTGTTTAAATGATTTTTGAGAATCGGGTGCGATTGCGATCCGACTGCAAATATTTGTCAAAGCCCATGGCGACACCTCGAACAAAAAACCAGCCCATCGGTGTAACTTGAAAACCGCTTTCAAAAAGATCGACCAGGCCTTGTGCTTGCAAACTGAGCAACTGGCCGAGTTCCGGTGCGAAGTACTTTTTGGAATCTATCAGCCAAGCTTCGTTGAATGAATCGAACTGTATCTGGCCTTGGCACATGATGCTCATGATCCAAGCTCGGCGAATCATGTCGTCGCGCGACAAAACCAGGCCCTTCACAACCGGCAGCGATGCCTGATCCAGCATGTCCACATACTCGGCCATGGTCTTGGCGTTTTGGCTATAGGTACCGCCCATGCGACCAATGGCAGACACGCCTAAACCTATCAAGTCACAATCGGGTTGAGTGCTGTACCCCTGAAAGTTTCGGTGCAAGCGGCCTTGGCGTTTGGCGACGGCCAGAGCATCGTCGGGTAGCGCAAAGTGGTCCATGCCCACATAGACATAGCCAGCATTCATGAGGGCCTCCATTGACCTGGACAACATGTCAATCTTGCTGGCAGCAGGTGGCAATTCAGCCGTCAAAATTCTGCGCTGGGGTTTAAAGCGTCCAGGTAAGTGCGCGTAGGCATAGAGCGCAATGCGATCGGGACGCAACTCATTGACTTGGCTCAAAGTGCGATCAAAGGACTCAGGCGTTTGCTTGGGCAGGCCATAAATTAAATCAATGTTGATGGATTCAAAGCCGATCTTACGGGCCGCCGCCACCAAGGCGAATACTTGTGCTGCAGGTTGAATTCGGTGCACTGCTTTTTGCACTTCGGAGTCAAAGTCTTGTACGCCAAAACTCAGGCGGTTAAAACCTATCTCGAATAAAAACGCCAAGCGTTCATGGTTCACAGTTCGGGGGTCAACCTCCACTGAATATTCGCCGCCGGGTGTCAAGCTAAAACTGCTCTTGAGCATGGCCATGAGTTCACCCAACTCAATATCACTTAAGAAGGTGGGCGTACCACCGCCCAAATGCAACTGACTGACCGACTGACCCATGCCCATGACCTCGGTGTAAAGCTCAACTTCACGCTTTAGGTAGTGCAAATAGGGAGCGGCTTTCTCGTGGTGTTTGGTGATAATTTTGTTGCAAGCGCAGTAGTAACACAGCGACTCACAAAAAGGAATGTGCACGTAAATAGACAAAGGCCCGTTTTTTTGGCCGACACCTTGTTTGCGAAACGCCAAGGCTAGCCTCAAATCGCCTTGCGAAAAGGCCTCAACAAAACGATCTGCTGTAGGGTATGAGGTATACCGAGGGCCAGGGACATCAAATCGGGAAAGCAATTCGGGCGTTAAAAAGGACATACGGAAGTTTCCAAGGCTGTCATATTTCTAGGATTTGTTTAATATGCCTTTTCATTCTTGGCTTGAACTTGACTTAAATCAAATTTAGAACAAATAGACACGAAAATTGAGATTGGCAGAAGCTTGAGATGAATCAACGGGTTCAAGTAGGTATAAGCTCAAGCCTTGACTTACCGCAATGTCAATTTTTCGAAATCGAGAACGCCATGAAACCTGATGCCATCAAAGTCGCATGCTCCAACTGCAACTTGCGCGAACTCTGCATGCCCATGGGCTTGTCTGAAAACGATCTAGAACGCTTAGACGATTTGGTCACCACGCGCCGCAAAGTCAAAAGGGGCACCACCCTGTTTAGCAACGGCGACAAATTTACCTCGCTCTACGCCATTCGTACAGGCTTCTTCAAAACATGCCTGGCATCCGAAGATGGACGCGATCAAGTCACGGGTTTTCAAATGGCCGGTGAAATCATTGGTCTCGACGGCATCGTGAATGATCAACACAGCTGTGATGCCGTGGCCCTAGAAGACGCAGAAGTCTGCATCATGCCATTTGACCGCATCGAAGAAATTTCTCGCGAAGTCACCGCACTTCAACACCATGTCCACAAAATCATGTCCCGCGAAATTGTTCGCGAGCATGGCGTCATGCTGCTATTGGGCAGCATGCGTGCCGAAGAGCGCTTGGCTGCTTTCTTGTTGAACTTGGTCCAGCGCTTGCACTCTCGTGGGTTTTCTCAAACCGAATTGGTATTGAGAATGACACGTGAAGAGATAGGCAGCTACCTAGGCCTCAAGCTTGAAACCGTCAGCCGTACATTTTCTAAATTTGTAGATGACGGCATCGTAGAAGTGAAGCAGAGGCACGTCAAAATTTTGGATACCGAAGCTCTTCAGCGCATTGTGAACACACAAGCGGCATGCCATTGAATTGAATTGAATTGACTTAGCAACAGCCATCATCTTTTTGAGTGCAGTTGGCAGGTCGTTGGTCGACAGGCACTGGGCATCGGTTAACCTCAAAGGGCGATATCGACAGCAGCGTTGTCAAACTGCTAGACACAATAGCCAGCGCCCAAAATACGAAAAATGACAGGGTATAAATGCCTTGCCTAGAAAGTGCCATCTGATGGCCAAACCAGTGCATGTCTTCTGGATCAAACATGCCAAAAACCACTGCCTCTAAAAGTCCCGCCACTAAAAAAGCTGGCCATACGATCCACATGAGCCTTTGAGCAAGCATATTTGTCTCCTTGTAGGATGTTGTGAGTGAACTCATTGACTTCTTATTTTTTAGCTTCTGGCACGACACCCGTACTTGCGTGATTGCGAGCTTGCATGGCTGGGGCCATGGCAGCCTCTAACTTGCCCTTATTTTCCAAAGCGATGCGAGGATTCAGAGCCTCGTTGGGTAGAACAGGGTCTGGAATGGTAATGGCCAAGTAAAGGGTGGCAAAGGCCGCTACCACCACCACTGCGGGCCCGGCAATGATCATCCAGACCATGCCAAATGACCACCAAGGTTGAACGCAAGGCACGTTAGAATTTTTCAAGGTAGTGGTATTCATCAATCAGTTTCTCCAAATGAATGTGCATCAGGGTTGTTTAGCGCGGAATTAAAAAGACAGATTTTTCTTCCAGCTTTTCACTCACTTTTTCCATCTCGTCAAAAGTCTCTATTGTGAATAGCACGGGGTAAGTGCCTGAGACCGCAGATTCATAAGGAACTTGCAATCGAACTGAGACCCAGCGAGATTGGGTCGACTCGACAAGCAAGTCTTCAGAATCGGTCAATACCTTCAAATCTTTCATACCGGAAGCCATGATGCGGAAATGCTGGCGTTTTTCTGCTGCATTCATAATTTGCAATCGGTATACATTTTCAATTTTGCCGCCACTCACAATTCGAGCCAGCGCGGCTCTGTCTCTAACCACATCTACTTTGAAGCTTTTGCGTGTGAGCAAGCTTCCAAACAAGAGTGCAATGACCAATAACAAAATGCCCGTGTAAATGAGAACACGCGGCCGAAAAATATGACGCAGTGTTTGGGCTGAGGTCCAATGGTTTTGAATCGCATGTTCTGTAGAAAACTTAACCAAGCCTCGCTGGTATCCTACTTTGTCCATCACGGTGTCGCACACGTCGGCACAAGCACCGCAACCAATGCACTCATATTGCAAGCCTTTTCGAATGTCAATGCCGGTGGGGCAAACCTGCACACACAAACTGCAGTCGACGCAGGCACCCAAATTCAAGGCGGCAAAATCGGCTTTCCTAGAGCGTGAACCGCGCGGCTCTCCTCGCTCCGAGTCGTAAGTGACGATCAGTGTGTCTTTGTCGAACATGGCACTTTGAAAGCGCGCATAGGGGCACATGTACTTACACACCTGCTCGCGCATGAAACCCGCGTTGCCATAGGTTGCAAAGCCATAAAAGAAAACCCAGAAAACTTCCCAAGAAGACATGTTTCCCAAAAAGAACTCCATGCCCAAATCGCGAACAGGAGTGAAGTAGCCTACAAATGTGAAGCCAGTCCAAATGGAAAAACCAATCCAGAGCAAATGTTTGTACCACTTCTTGACCAATTTTTCGAGTGAAAATTCTTGTGCATCAAGACGCATGCGAGCTGTGCGATTGCCTTCCACTTTGCGCTCAATCCACATGAAAATTTCGCTGTAAACCGTTTGAGGGCACGCAAAGCCACACCACAATCGACCCGCAATGGCGGTGAACAAAAACAAAGAAAAAGCAGAAATGACCAATAAGCCGGTGAGGTAGATAAAGTCTTGTGGGTAAAGAACGATGCCAAAAATATAAAAGCGCCTAGCGCCTAAATCGAACAGCACCGCTTGACGTTGACCCCACTCTAGCCAAGGCAGACCGTAAAAAATAATTTGAGTGAGAAAAACAAAACCCCAGCGCCACTTGGCAAAAATACCTTGAACGCTGCGAGGGTAAATTTTTTGATGCGCCTGGTACAACTCCCCCCAAACTCCCTCTTCTGAGTCGTCCATCGACGCTCCCTCTTTCGCGGGAACGATAGGGATGAACTTGCGCGGTCGCTTGTCTGTCTTATTTGCCTTATCTGCCTTATCGGACTTATCTGTCTGGTCGAGAGATTCCAAAACAACTCACCCTATTTACTTGGCTGCAACTTTGGCAACAGTGTTGGATAAGCCCCAAACATAGGCAGCCAACACATGCAATTGGGCTTCTGTGAGCTTGCCAGCTTGGGCTGGCATTTGGTTCACCTTGCCATTGTTGACCATGGCCACAATGGCGTTTTCGCCCCAACCATGCAACCAAATATCATCGCTTAAGTTAGGCGCACCCAATGCTTGATTGCCTTTGCCGTCAGCACCATGACAAGCCGCACATGTACCAAATTTAGATTTACCCAATGCAGCTTTCAAGGAGTCGTGTGGGCTGTTAGACAAACTCAACACGTACTGGGCCAAATTGCGAACATCATCAGGTGTACCCACTGCTGCAGCCATGGGCGGCATTTGACCCACGCGGCCTTTTAGCAAGGACTCTTGAATTTTTTCGTGCGATCCACCATGTAACCAATCCTTGTCGGTCAGGTTGGGAAAGCCCTTGCTGCCGCGTGCATCTGAGCCATGACACTGAGCGCAATTGTTCATGAACAAGCGGTCTCCAATGGCCATAGCCTGTGGGTCTTTGGCCAAGTCTTCGGGAGGCATGCCCGCAAACTTGGCATACAAGGGTTCCAACTCTTTGTTGGCCTTGATCACTTCTGCGTCGTATTGGCCGGTCGAAGTCCACGCCAATTGACCTGCATGGGTCCCTAATCCTGGATACAAAGCCAGATAACCCAGTGAGAAAACGATGGTGATCAAAAACAAACCTACCCACCAACGTGGCAAGGGGTTGTTCATCTCACGCAAATCGCCATCCCAAACGTGGCCTGTCGTGTTGTCATTGGCTGTCATGGCTTTGGCTTTGCCGCTGAAGTAAAGCAGCAGCAAACAAGCCACAATGCCGACCAAGGAAATACCGGCCACATACAAAGACCAGAAATTGCTTGTGAAGTCACTCATTTCAAATTCTCTTTCTATTCGTTGATCTGGGGTCTTCAGTCGTCTTGGCCGAAGGGCAACTTGGCAGCCTCTTCAAACTCAGCAGTGCGACGCTTAGACAAAGCCCACACCACGATGCCAATGAACAGGATGAAAGTGACCACTGTCACGGCCGATCGGAGGATATTGACGTCCATGGTGGATGCTCCCTTTATTTGCGGTGAATGCCCATGACTTGCAAATAAGCAATCACAGCATCCAACTCTGTTTTGTCATGAACTTCTTCAGTGGCTTTGGCTATTTCTTCATCGCTATAGGGTGCACCCAACAAGCGCAAACCACTCATGTGCGTTGGCAAACTGGCACCATCGACAGGCGCTTTTTCCAGCCA
>CAJCDH010000214.1 GCA_903961095.1 uncultured Burkholderiales bacterium
GGACCAGCTGCGCAAAGAGAAAACCACAGACCGTCATGGCAAAGAAGTTGAGCAAGAATCGTTCAACTCCATTTACATGATGGCCGACTCTGGTGCCCGCGGCTCTGCAGCGCAGATTCGTCAGCTGGCAGGTATGCGTGGTTTGATGGCCAAGCCTGACGGCTCGATCATTGAGACACCTATCACGGCCAACTTCCGTGAAGGCCTCAACGTGTTGCAGTACTTCATTTCTACACACGGTGCGCGTAAAGGCTTGGCCGACACAGCTTTGAAAACAGCCAACTCAGGCTACTTGACACGTCGTTTGGTTGACGTGACACAAGACTTGGTCGTCAAAGAACTCGACTGCGGCACCACCGACGGCTCGCTCATGCGCGCCATCGTTGAAGGCGGTGAAGTGATTGAGTCCTTGCGCGATCGCATCTTGGGACGCACTTTGGCCGACGAAGTGTTGCACCCTGAGTCGCGCGAATTGCTAGCGCCTGCTGGCACCTTGCTCGACGAAGACATGCTTGAAATCTTTGAAGCTGTCGCGGTCGACGAAGTCAAAGTTCGCACGGCACTCACCTGCGCCACACGCTTTGGTTTGTGCGCCATGTGCTATGGCCGCGACTTGGGCCGTGGCGGCTTGATCAACAATGGCGAAGCTGTTGGTGTGATTGCTGCTCAGTCCATTGGCGAGCCTGGTACTCAGTTGACCATGCGCACATTCCACATTGGTGGTGCTGCGTCGCGTGCCTCTGTGGCCTCTAGCGTCGAAGCCAAGTCAAGTGGTTTGATCGGCTTCAATGCCGCCATGCGCTATGTGACCAACAGCAAAGGTGAGTTGGTGGTTATTTCTCGTTCCGGCGAAATCATCATTCACGACGAACATGGTCGCGAGCGCGAGCGTCACAAAGTGCCTTACGGCGCCATCCTCACTGTGAAAGTAGAGCAAGCTATCAAAGCTGGTGCTATTTTGGCCAACTGGGATCCGCTCACACGCCCCGTCATCACTGAGTTTGCAGGTCAGACCAAATTCGAGAATGTCGAAGAAGGCCTCACAGTGGCAAAGCAGTTAGACGAAGTGACCGGTTTGTCCACCTTGGTGGTGATCGATCCAAAGCGTCGTGGTTCTACCAAAGTGGTTCGTCCTCAAGTTAAATTGATCGACGCGGCTGGCAAAGAAGTCAAGATTCCGGGTACCGATCACTCTGTGACCATCGGTTTCCAAATTGGCTCCCTGATCCAAGTGCGCGATGGCCAAGATGTGGGCCCAGGCGAAGTCTTGGCGCGTATCCCTGTTGAAGGTCAAAAAACCCGAGACATTACCGGCGGTTTGCCACGTGTGGCCGAACTGTTCGAAGCTCGCAGCCCCAAAGACAAGGGCATGTTGGCCGAGATGACCGGTACGGTGTCATTTGGTAAAGAGACCAAAGGCAAGGTGCGCTTGCAGATTACCGATCCTGATGGCAAGGTGTGGGACGAACTCATTCCCAAAGAGAAAAACATCGTGGTCCACGAAGGCCAGGTGGTCAACAAGGGCGAGAGCGTTGTGGACGGCCCGGCCGATCCACAAGACATCTTGCGCTTGCTCGGTATGGAAGAGTTGGCCCGCTACATCGTTGACGAAGTGCAAGACGTTTACCGCTTGCAAGGCGTGAAGATCAATGACAAGCACATTGAAGTGATCGTGCGTCAGATGCTGCGCCGTGTGGTGGTTGAGAACATTGGTGAGTCCAACTACATCTCGGGCGAACAAGTTGAGCGTTCAGAAATTTTGAACACCAACGATGCACTGCGTGCGGCTGGCAAAATTCCTGCAACCTTCAGCAACTTGTTGCTCGGTATCACCAAGGCTTCTTTGTCAACCGACTCGTTCATCTCTGCGGCTTCCTTCCAGGAAACCACCCGCGTGCTCACCGAGGCTGCCATCATGGGCAAGCGCGACGAGTTGCGTGGTCTCAAAGAGAACGTCATTGTGGGTCGTTTGATCCCAGCCGGTACAGGCTTGGCTTATCACAAAGCACGTGCCGCCAAAGATGCGATGGACGAAGCAGAACGCCGTGCCATCACAGAAGCTGAAGCCGTTGAATTGGCCGAAGCCCAACAGTTGACCGAAGACGCAGCCAATAACGCTGCCGACTCGAACGCTTGATCGACTTCCGGCTTCGGCTGGAATGAAGAACGCCTCTGAACCGATCACTCGGCCAGAGGCGTTTTGTTTTTGCGACTGTTTTGATTCAAAATGACGGCAACATGTCACTTCTGATTTTTTGCGCCATCTTGGCCACGCTGTTTTTCTGGGCGGTAGGTGCTTACAACCGCCTGGTGCTGCTGCGCGCCAATGTGGCCAAACAGTTTGCGGCTGTCGACGCTCAATTGCTTCGTGTGCTGGTCTGGTTGCAGGGCAATTTGCCGGCCTCCATGCGCGACATGTTGAGCGAAATGGAAGAGGCTGCATTGCCAGAGGCCTTGCTGAAAAATGAGCGTGATCTGAAATTATTGGACATTCTGGAGGCGCTCTCCGACAGCCTAGATGCAGCCCGAACGCAACCCTTGTCTCCCGTGGTCATGCAAAAGGTCAATCAAAACCGCTTGGCCTTGGCGGTTTGGGCCAAAGCAGAAGTGCGCGCAGGGCAAAGCGGCGAAGCCACCTGGTTCATAGACCCACTGCCCTATAAGTTTGACCGGTTAAAAGCCCAAGCATGGCCCTTGATGGACGCATACAACCAAGCCGCTGCCAAATACAACGAAGCCGTGTTGCAGTTTCCAGCCAGTGTGCTGGCCAAACAAGTCAAATTTGTACCTGCTCAAACGCTGGACATCGCCGACTTGTTGGCATGAACTTGCCTATTTCCTGAAGGCCTCCATTGCAGTCCAATTTACAAGCACCGCTTTGGCAACTGTTGCAAGCTGCGTCACAAGTGGCGCAAGCTGTCCAAAGTGGCCGGTCTATGACGGCGGCCATTGAAGCCGTACCCAAAGATTTGCGACCAGGTGTTCAAGCACTTTCGTTTCAAGCCATGCGTTGGTGGGGCCGCGCCATGGCACTTCGGCAGAGCCTCGCGCGCAAAGCGCCACCCGCGCAAGCAGATGCTTTGTTGTGCACTGCCTTGGCCTTGTCGTGGCATGACGAATTGGCACCCTATCCGATTCACACCTTGGTCAACCAAGCGGTAGAGGCTGCTCGCAAGCACAAAGACATGCGCGCTCAAGCGCCTTTTATCAACGCGTGTTTGCGGCGCTTCTTAAGAGAACGCCAAGCCTTGCTGGCGCAAACCGATGCGGACATCACGGCGCAATGGAACCACCCGGCTTGGTGGGTCAAACGCTTGCAATCAGACCATCCTGAACAGTGGCAAACCATTTTGCAGGCCGCCCAATCGGCTGCGCCCATGACACTGCGCGTGAACCCCAAGCACAGCTCGGTGCAGGCCTATTTGCAAGCCCTAGATGCAAATGGCATATCGGCCAAAGCGGTGGGGGCTTATGGCGTTCAGTTGGTCAAGGCAGTACCTGTGCAAATGCTGCCTGGCTTTTTAGAAGGCCACGTGTCGGTGCAAGATGCCGCGGCGCAATTGGCTGCACCATTGCTGCTGCAGGGCTTGCAAACCGCCAGTCAAGCTTTGCGATTGCTCGATGCCTGTGCCGCACCGGGTGGTAAAACAGGCCATTTGTTGGAATGCGATCCACTGGCCCAAGTTTTGGCTTTGGATGTTGACCCCGTGCGCTGTGAGCGCATTCAACAGAATTTAGACAGACTCAAGGTGAAGGCCCAAATTGTGGCTGCCGATGCACACAAGCCTGCCGATTGGTGGGACGGTCAAAGCTTTGACGGCATCTTATTGGACGCGCCCTGCACCGCATCCGGCATTGGCCGCAGACACCCTGATGTGCGATGGCTAAGGCGTGAATCTGATTTGGCGCAGCTGGCCGCCATTCAAGCCAAGCTCTTGCAGGCACTTTGGCCATTGCTCAAGCCAGGGGGTAGATTGCTTTTTTGCACTTGTTCAGTTTTCAAGGTCGAAGGCGAAACTCAAATCCAAACGTTTGTTCAACACAACACTGATGCCCTGATCTTGCCCTCTCCGGGCCATTTAACACCTTCAAGTGCCACTTCGGAGACCAGTCTCCGCGACAATGTCATGGGTGAACATGACGGTTTTTATTACGCACTGTTGGAAAAGCGTTCAATTTAAGTTGAATGGCACTGCTCGCACAAGTCTTTGGCTTCGTGCGCTCTGTTGGTGCGTGTGGTCAGTGTGCGCCTTGTCACTGCCTGGCCATGCCCAAACGGCAGTGGGCTCTCAAGTTGAGGTCTCAGAATTGCGGCTTGAGCGTTCAGAGGGCGCATTGCTCTTGCAAAGCACTTTGCGCTTAGACCTCAGCAGCACGGTAGAGGAGGCCTTGCAAAAAGGCATGCCCCTTTACTTTGTCACCGAAGCTGAACTCACCCGCGATCGATGGTATTGGTACGACAAAAAAATAGGCCTCATTGCACGCCACTACCGCTTGGCCTACCAGCCGCTCACCAGAATGTGGCGTTTGAATGTGTCGCGCGAACCCATTGGCATGGTGGGCTTGGCCAGCAGCTTATCGCAGACCTTTGAAACCTTGCCAGAAGCCCTGGCCGCCATTCGCAGAACGGTCAATTGGAAATTGGCCGATGTGGCCGACCTCGACAGTGACAACAAGTACACGCTCATTTTCAAGTTCCGTTTGGATGTGTCGCAATTGCCAAGACCCTTCCAGATGATGGCGGGTAGCCAATCAGAATGGAATTTGAGCACCCAAAAAACCTTGCGCTTAAACTCTGATTTAGGGCGTTGACCGCACCCGTCAACCCAGACTTTTGTCATGAATCGGAACCCACAAGATCGAATTGCCACTGGTGCACAAGCCTCCAAAACAGTGAGGTGGATCGTTGGCATTGGGGTCTCAATTTTGTTGACCATTGGCCTTGGACTGCTGGTGCTCCTCACGCAGGCAACCAGCAATCGCGCGCTCTACGACCGCAATTACGACCGCCTCTACTTGATCAATACCGTGGTCGCCGTGCTCTTACTGCTGGGCCTGCTATGGGGCCTGACCCGCCTCATCATTCGCTTGCGTCAGGGGCAATTTGGCTCTCGCTTGTTGGTCAAACTGGCTGCTATTTTTGCGCTCGTGGGGGTGGTGCCCGGCGTTTTAATTTATGTGGTGTCCTATCAGTTTGTGTCTCGCTCTATTGAGAGCTGGTTTGATGTGAAGGTGGAGGGCGCCCTGGTCGCGGGCTTGAATTTAGGCCGAGCCACCTTAGACACTTTGTCTGGCGATTTGGCCAAGCAATCGCGCGTGGCGGCGCAGCAGTTGGTTGACGTGCAAGAGGCCAGCGCTGCGCTCATGCTAGACCGAGTCCGCACGCAAATGGACGCCAACGACGCAGTGCTGTGGACGCTGGATGGCCGTTTGATTGCCTCTGCGGGCCAATCACGTTTTGCCATTCGGCCAGAGCGCCCCACATCAGCCCAGTTCAAACAAGTGCGAAGCAAGCTCAGCGTAGAAATTGTGGAAGGGCTAGACGAAATGGCAGGCACGCCAAGCGGGCGCATCAAAGTACTCACGCTGGTGCCACAAAACAGTCTCAGCCTGCGTGACGATCCTTGGGTGTTACAGATTTCTCAGGAGCTTCCCCCCACCTTGGTGGCCAATGCCTTAGATGTCCAACTGGCCAACCGGGAGTATCAAGAACGCGCCTTGGCCCGAGATGGTTTGCGCAAAATGTACATTGGCACGCTCACCTTGAGCCTCATCATGGCCGTGCTGGCGGCAGTTTTACTGGCGGTTCTATTGGGCAATCAACTGGCCCGGCCCTTGTTGTTGTTGGCGCATGGTATGCGGCAGGTGGCTGCAGGTGACCTGACCCCCAAATACACATTGCAAGGCAAGGATGAGCTGGGTGGCTTGACCCGCTCCTTTGCCGAAATGACGCAGCAGCTGTCAGATGCCCGCAGTGCGGTAGAGCGAAGCTTGATGCAACTTGATGCTGCCAGGGGCAACTTGCAAACCATCTTGGACAACCTGACCGCTGGCGTGATCGTTTTGAATGCCCGTGGGGTCATTCAGTCTTCCAACCCGGGTGCAACGCGCATTTTGAAAGTGCCCTTGGCAGCTCACCACAAAGCCTCATTTTTGAGCTTGCCCAATTTGCAAAACTTTGCGGCTGGTGTGCAAGAACAGTTTGAGCTGCTTTCGGCCGACAAAGACCGCCATGAACTCGACCACTGGCAGAAGTCCTTTGAAATTCATGCTTCTGGCCAAGGCTTGGAAGCCAGCTCCGTGACACTGGTCGCCCGCGGCGCTATCTTGCCAGACGGTATGCGCCTTTTGGTGTTTGACGATATTTCTGAAATTGTGTCGGCCCAGCGCTCTCAAGCATGGGGTGAGGTGGCGCGGCGGCTGGCGCACGAAATCAAGAACCCCCTGACGCCCATTCAATTGTCAGCAGAGCGCTTAGAGCGCAAGCTTGATGGCAAGTTAGAAGAGGCAGAGCAGTCGGTTTTGTCCAAGTCTGTCAAAACCATAGTCGATCAAGTCTCGGCCATGAAGCGCTTGGTGGACGAGTTTCGAGACTATGCTCGACTGCCCTCTGCAGAACTCAAGCTGCTTGACTTAAACGGTTTGATTACCGATGTGATGGCACTTTACGCATCTGAGCCACTTGAAAATACAACTCGGCCCCAAGTCGTGGCAGATCTCGACCCCAGCTTGCCTCTCATTGAGGGGGATGCACAGCAACTCAGGCAGGTGGTGCACAACTTGCTGCAAAATGCGCAGGATGCCAGTGACCCGCAATCGCACGTGATGGTGGTCACGCGTTGGAGTCCTGCCCGCAAGCGAGTCAAACTGACCGTGCTCGACGAAGGGCCTGGTTTTGCACCCCATATTTTGCAGCGCGCCTTCGAGCCCTATGTCACAACCAAGGCAAAAGGCACTGGTTTGGGGCTGGCCGTTGTGAAGAAAATAGCAGACGAACATGGTGCTCGGTTGGACATTGCCAATCGAGTTGAAGATGGGGTGGTCAAAGGTGCCCAAGTATCGTTATCATTCAGTGTCGAGAAATTGGCGCAGGTTTAAACCATGGGTCAGTTTTTTGAAGGACTTGAAGTGTCCAAATTAGAAGCACAGTCGATGCAAATTAGAGGCAACTAAGCGCAACATGGCAAATATTTTGGTGGTCGATGACGAGCTGGGCATTCGCGATTTGCTGTCCGAAATTCTCAACGATGAAGGACACAACGTAGAGCTGGCCGAGAACGCAGCGCAAGCGCGTGAGGTACGTCTGCGCATGCGACCCGACTTGGTGCTGCTAGACATTTGGATGCCCGACACCGATGGTGTCACCTTGCTCAAAGAATGGTCCACGGGTGGTCTTTTGAACATGCCCGTCATCATGATGAGTGGCCACGCCACCATCGACACAGCAGTCGACGCCATTCGAATTGGTGCTCAGGCGTTTTTAGAAAAACCCATCACACTGCAAAAACTCTTGAAAACTGTCGAGCAAGGCCTGACACGCGAGCAAGTGCGTCAAGCTGCGGCAGCCTACCAGGCGACTCAATTGCCTGCCAGCAGTGCAAGCCCTGCAAATGTGGGTTCCGCCAGCAATCAAGACACCGTGCTTCAAGTGTCTCAAACCTTTGACCTTGACTTGCCTTTGCGCGATGCACGTGATGCTTTTGAAAAAGCCTACTTTGAATTTCACTTGGCCAATGAAGGTGGTTCTATGACACGCGTGGCCGACAAAACAGGTTTGGAGCGCACCCACCTGTATCGCAAATTGAAGCAATTGGGCGTTGACCTCACCAAGGGCAAGCGCACAGGCACTTGAATTCTGCCGTTCAAGCATCGGTTTCGACCTTTCGTCGCAAACCTAGTGCACCTTCACAGGCAACTGTCTACATTTGGCCCATTCCAAACAACGAGGCCTTATGACAACACCATCTCCTTCCACCAATCCCATCAATTGGCAAGCCGCCAAAGACATCTTCCACGCTTACGCCAGTTGGTTGATCAGCATCAGTTGGATGTTGTTTTGGGGGCTGTCAATTGTTCTGCTCACTGCATTGGGCATTCTCCAGTTGCCGCAACTGGCGTTCTTGATCATCCTCACTTCGATTGTGATCAAGGCCACCTTCAAGCAACAAATTCAAGCTGAACAAAAAGCCACTGCCGCCACTTATTTGGCCGAAGCCGAGCAACTCAAGCGTCAATTGGTAGAGGCGCGCATGGCCACCATGCAGGCGCAAGTAGAGCCCCACTTCTTGTTCAACACCTTGGCCTCAATCGATCATTTGATTGAAACCGACCCGCCGCGGGCCAGCTTGATGCAAAAAAGTTTGATTGCTTTGTTGCGTGCAACGCTGCCCTCCATGCGCGAGCACACGCCCAACACTGTGCGCTATTTGGGCCAAGAGTTGAGCGTCATTCGCCCCTATCTTGATATTCAAAAAATGCGCATGGAAGATCGTCTGCAAATTCAATGGGATATTCCAGAAGGCCTTAACTCCGCCGAAATGCCCAACATGATGGTGCTCAGCTTGGTAGAAAATGCTTTCAAGCACGGGCTTGAGCCCAAGGCTGAGGGCGGCACATTGGTGTTGCGTGCAGAAGTCTCGCATGGCAAATTGTTGGTCACTGTGAAAGATTCTGGTGTGGGTTATTTTCCTGCCGATGCAACTGCACCATCTGAAACTTCTCAAGGCGGTTTTGGTTTGAAAAACATTCGCGACAGACTCTCACTCATTTATGGTGAACAAGCCAGCTTGAGCATTCGAGCTTTAGAGCCCTACGAAGGCTCTGGCACCTTGGCCGTTCTGTCATTGCCCTACAAGCTTGCCCCCATCGAGACCACTGCCGGTCTTTGAAATCATGTTGAACATGGCCATGACAAAGATGCCCCGCGCTGTGATTGCAGACGATGAGCGACTCATGCGCGAGCAACTGCGCACCAGGTTGCATCAAGTGTGGCCAGACTTGGAAATTGTGGCGGAAGCCAAGAATGGTCTCGAAGCGGTTCAGGCTGTCAGCGTGCATCAACCCGACGTGATCTTTTTGGACATTCGCATGCCTGGTCTCACAGGCGTAGAGGCGGCCAAAGAGATAGCCCAACTTGAATTGAGCGACGACGCCCTGTTGCCTGAAATGGTTTTCATCACAGCCTACGATCAGTACGCCATCGATGCGTTTGAGCAGGGCGTCATTGACTATGTTTTAAAACCAGCAGAGCCTGAAAGACTAAGGCTGACCGCCGAGCGATTGAAGGCGCGACTGAAACAACGCGCCAATGGCTTGAATGACCCAGAAGACAAGGCTCTCGCCACCCATTCTGTGCAACAACTTCTGCATGTGCTTTCTGCGCAAGTTTCTGGGCGTCCTGCGCAATATTTATCGTGGCTTCAAGCTTCTGTGGGTCAAACCATTCAAATGGTGGCCGTAGAAGATGTGCTCTATTGTGTGAGCGATGAAAAATACACACGGGTGCAAACAGCCAAGCAAGAGTTTCTCATTCGCAAACCCATCAAAGAATTGGTGGAAGAACTAGACCCCGCTATTTTTTGGCAAATTCACAGAAGCACTTTGGTGAATGTGAAGGCCATTGCGGGGGTGACTCGAGATGAGAGAGGGCGGCAGGAGGTGCTTCTCAAAGGACGATCTGAAAAACTGCCAGTAAGCCGAAGTGCTGCGCAGTTATTTCGAAGCATGTAATGGCTCTAAGGCATGCCGGCTGGCTTGAGCTTGATCTGCCGAACCTCTGGGTTTGGAAGTTTGATGTAAACACCTTGGAAATAGACATTCACTAGCGCAAGTTGGGTGCTGTAAAGCTTGAATGGTGCGGGTCCATAAATACTTCTTGCTTGCCCCGGCGCCAATGTCACATTGGCCACGCGTTGATTGCCATCCATGATGCAAAGGCTGACATTGTCTATCGCCACAACATGCACATACTCGCCTTTTTTTCGCGGGGAAGCGGGTTGAATTTCAGTTTCAGTTGGCTCCCATGCACATGGGGAGTTTAGAGGTCGAGATGTTTCTGTTTGTGCTGTAGATAAAGATGTAGATGAAGATGCTGGGAGAGTTTGATTGTCTGTTGCAGAACTAGAAATTGGCGCGGCAGTCGTCACTTCTTGGCTTGGCTGTGGCGAAGTGACTTTGCTGCTAACCTCTGGCGCAGGCTTGTTGCTTGAGTTGGACGATTGCTGAACGAGCCAAAATAAAGCCAGCAACATGGCCATCAAGACAAGTGCACCACTCAGTCCCGCCACCTTGAATGCACGCTTCTTTGGCTCAGGACTTTGAGCGGGCACTACTTGAAGTGGTTCAGGTGTATTTGAAATAGGGGGTGCAACTTCAACTTTGAGGGTGTGTCCAAAAAATTGAAGAAGTTTTTTCCCTGTGGCAAATTTAATTTCTGCGTTGTAGAAGCCCGAGTCACCTCCTTGTTCAAGTTGCTCGACTTGAAGCACAGAAAGCATGGCGCGGCGAGCCAATGCGGCATGGCTCATCCCTGCCTTCATGCGCAAACTTTCTAAAAGAACACCATGCTCGTGTGTCCACTGGGGCTTGTTCATTGGAGTTGCCAGGGCGTAGTAAAAAAATTTTCAAATCATTAATTCTAATGATTGGCATATAAAACAGCAAGTTAGGCAATTTATTGCAAGAATTACCTCAGCTTACGCCCTAGACGGGTAGGTGGGGACTCCCTAAAATCCGCTTCCCCATCTTTTTTATCTTATGCAACTCATGTGGCTTTCTGGCCCCACAGGCCAGGTTAAATCTGTGTCCGTCACTGCGCGCAACATTTTGATTGCGGCGGGTGCTTTGGCCATGGCTTTGTTGCTTTTGGGTTTTGTGCTCAATTGGATTGGTTTAAGGGTAGCGGTTGAGTACAACCCAGACCTTGCACGCAGCCTGGGCGGCGTCACCACTGAAGCCGAGCAATTGAGGATGGAGTCTGTCTACAGGCAGAACCTAAGGCAACTTCAGGCATCTTTGGATCAAACGGTTCAAGATGTGAAAAAACTGGAAGCGCTAAAAAACAGATTTATGAATTTGGCCACGCCTGCGAGCCTGAAGGACAAAGGTCCCTCGCTGCAAAACTCAAAAGGCGGCCCTTTTGTTTTGCCAAGCATGTCGCAAAATTTGATGGGCCAAATTTTCAAACAACCCCTGCATACTGAATTGCAACAAACTGCTGCGCATGTTCATTCGGTCAACCAGCTGCTGGCAACGCAACAACAAGACTGGCAACAGCATTTGACATGGCTTGAGGCTTTGCCCATCGGACTGCCAATTCAAAGTGACTTTCGATTGACCAGTGGCTTTGGATTGCGAAATGACCCGTTCACTGGCATTTTGGCCATGCATGAGGGCATAGATTTTTCAGCCGAAGTTGGCACACCCGTTGTGGCACCTGCCAAAGGCCAGGTGGTTCGGTCTGAATGGGATGCAACTTATGGCAATGTGATTGAAATTAAGCATGCAGAAAATTTTCTCACTCGCTATGCACACCTCAGCAAGCGCTTGGTCACTGCAAACACAGCGGTCCAAAGCGGCACACACATTGGTAATGTGGGCAACACCGGCAGGTCGACTGGCCCGCACTTGCATTACGAAATTTTTCAAAATGGCCGAGCTCTCAATCCGCTCACTGTTTTGCCCGCCATACCCAATTGAATGGTTCACCCATTAACCCAGCAAAGAGGCACTATGTTTGATCAATTTAGCCGCAAATCGATGGCCACGAACTCAGAAAAATTTGACACCATTGTGGGTCGAACTACCACCATTCAAGGCAACTTGTTGTTGTTAGACAGCGTGCGCATTGATGGCCGGGTCGTAGGCAATATTGAGTCAGCGCCAGACTGCAAAATTGCGGTGGCCATTGGCCCAACCGGTGAGGTGACGGGCGACATCAAGGCGCACCGCGTGATGGTTGCGGGTAAAGTTTTTGGGCATATTCATGCGGTCGACCGCGTTGAGTTTCAAAAAGATTCTGTGGCCCAAGGCGATATTTCCTATGGCTCCATTGCGGTAGAACATGGCGCCAAATTGTCGGGATTGATCATTCAGAACAAATCCCTAGACGAATCGGCCTCGGGCGCACAAGCTGCCATCCAAAGCGCTCAATCTACCAAGAATGCCAGCTAAACCTAATTTCTAGCGCTTCTTGTTAGCACGCCTACAATGGCTCAATTTTGAGTATCATTCTGGTACAACTGACTGACACAAGCCCCATGAAACTGTTTGCCTGATATGAGTGAGTTCGGAGAACGCGGCCAAGATTCCACTTCTGAGTTCTTTTTCAGGGTGACCGATCGCCTGCAAATGGAGAGTTGTCTCTCGGCAGTCGTGCAAGACAGTAAAAGTGTTGTCATTTCAAGTGCGTCCAACGAACTCATTGATCACTACGGTGCTGCATTTGTGCGCCGAATCAAGCAAAAACTGCCCCTCAGTCAGCTAGAAGTTTTCTTGCCTCGGGACACCGATGCCATGTTGGAGCGATTCAATCAGTTGCTCAACACACTCTCATTGGATGTGGCCACCAAATCCAGGCACGGACTTGGTCCCGAAAAGGTTTGGGTCGTGCACGACGCCAACGCCATGGGTGGCCATGAACTTCAGTTGCTAACGCGCCTGATTCATCAGTTTCCAGGGGCCGGCATCAGTGTAATTTTGATGTTCACGCAAGGAACAGACAAAGGCGATGCCATTGCCAATCAATACACGCAATTCATTCCATGGTCTTTAGAGCTGCCAACGGCCGAGCAAAAGTTGGCGGCCATTCAACAAGCGCGAAAAAGCGGCCAAGAAGAAGCTGCCGTTGATTTTTTCAATCGCCTGACCAAGTCAGTCGTCAAGAAGTCGCCGCCCTTGGCCGCTACAGCCAACCCCAGTTCAGCCGGCTCAGCC
>CAJCDH010000215.1 GCA_903961095.1 uncultured Burkholderiales bacterium
CCTCTTTGTTCAACCTCCAAACCTTTGGCAATGTTTACTCAAGGCTCAGCAACCCTACCGTCGCCGTGCTGGAAGAACGTGTTGCTGCACTAGAAGGCGGCAGAGCTGGCGTTGCCTCTGCATCGGGCATGGCTGCTGAATCGATGGCGCTCATGACCATTTTGCAATCGGGCGATCATGTGGTGGCAGCCAGCGCTTTGTATGGGGGCTCCGTCACTTTATTGGCCGTTAGCTTGGCCAAGTTTGGCATTCAAACCACTTTTGTAGACGCAAGCAATGCCGATGCCTTTGCGGCGGCTATTCAACCCAATACCCGCGCCATCTATGCCGAAAGCTTGGGCAATCCAAGCATGTTGGTTCTAGACATTGCAGCCATTGCAGATGTGGCCCATGCGCATGGCTTGCCCCTCATTATCGACAACACGGTGCCCAGTCCTTTTCTGTGCAATCCAATTGCATTTGGCGCTGATGTGGTGGTGCACTCAGCCACCAAGTATTTGGCAGGTCATGGCACCACACTGGGCGGCGTCATTGTAGAAAGTGGCAAGTTTCCTTGGGACAATGGCAAATTTCCAGGCATGACAGAGCCATCGCCGGGCTACCACGGCGTGAAGTTTTACGAAACCTTTGGTGACTTTGGCTTCACCATGCGCTGTCGCATGGAGTGCCTCAGAGTCTATGGCGCGTCCCTCAGCCCCATGAGCGCTTGGCAAATTTTGCAGGGTGTTGAAACCCTGCCATTGCGCATGGAGCGGCACTGCAGCAACGCTTTGGCTGTAGCCCAATTTTTACAAAATGATCCGCGTGTGGCTTGGGTTAATTACCCAGGTTTGCCAGACCACCCGCAACATGCATTGGTCCAAAAACAAATGCGAGGCGCATCGGGTTTGCTGGCTTTTGGTGTGAAAGGTGGTTTAGAACAAGGGGTGAAGTTCATTGAAGCAGCCCGCTTCATGAGTCACTTGGTCAATATTGGCGATACTCGCACCCTCATTAGCCACCCCGCTAGCACCACGCATCGACAACTCAATGACGAACAACAATTGGCTGCTGGTGTTGGCCCCGACATGATTCGAATTTCGGTAGGCCTAGAACACATCGATGATATTTTGTGGGACATTGATCAAGCCTTGAATGCAGCCAGCCAAACAACCATTCATGGAATTTCAAAATGACCAACATCTTTGATCTAGACCTAGATCCCAATTCAGCCAATTTCACGGCGCTTTCACCAGTCAGTTTTGTGGAGAGAAGTGCCGAGATCTTTGGCGATTTAAATTCGGTTGTGCATGGACGCAGAAAATACACATGGGCCCAAACGCGAGACAGATCTGCACGGCTTGCCGCTGCGCTTCGATCACTGGGCGTGCAGCGCGGCACCACGGTCAGCGCCATGTTGCCCAACATCCCAGAGATGGTAGAAGTTCACTATGCTGTGCCTGCTCTCAATGCTGTGCTCAATCCACTCAACACCCGACTTGATGCCGCCCTGATTGCCTGGCAACTCAATCACTGCGAGTGCGCCGTTCTCATTACAGACCGAGAGTTTGCGCCGGTTATGGCCAAAGCCTTGGATATTTTGAAAACCCAATTTGGCAGGTCCATTGTGGTGGTCGATGTTTGCGACTCTGAATACACAGGCCCTGGGGAGCAGCTAGGGCAATTTGAATATGAAACTTGGCTTGCATCGCACGAACCTCTGTCCAAATTAGATGGACCGCAAAACGAGTGGGATGCCATTGCCGTCAGCTACACCAGCGGCACCACAGGCGATCCTAAAGGTGTTGTCACGCATCACCGCGGCGCTTACCTGAACGCTGTGAGCAATGTGGCCACTTGGACCATGCCGCACTTCCCCACTTATTTATGGACCTTGCCCATGTTCCATTGCAACGGTTGGTGCTTTCCTTGGACGGTGGCCATGCTGGCCGGCACGCACGTGTGCTTACGCCGCGTAGAAGCTCAGCCCATCTTAGACGCCATGCGACAGCACAAGGTCAACCACTACTGCGCAGCACCCATTGTTCACAGCTTGATTTACAACGCCCCAGAAAGCATGCGCGCTGGCATCAACCAGCAAGTAAGGGGCATGGTGGCAGGCGCTGCGCCACCCGCGGCCATGATTGAAGGCATGGCCAAAATTGGTTTTGACATCACGCATGTTTATGGCCTGACAGAAGTTTATGGACCCGCCAGCGTGGCAGTCAAACGAGAATCTTGGGCCCACGAAAGTTTGACAGAACAAACTCGCTTGAATGGCAGACAAGGTGTGCGGTATGTGCTTCAAGAAGGCATGACTGTCATGGACCCCGAAACCATGGCCGAGTGCCCTGCCGATGGCACCACCATGGGCGAGATTATGTTC
>CAJCDH010000216.1 GCA_903961095.1 uncultured Burkholderiales bacterium
CAATGTCATTCGCATGCCGGAGCACTATGGCGTGTTGTCGCCTATTTTGCATGTGGTGCCCTTACAGTTGTTGGCGTATCACACAGCTTGTGCGCGGGGGACAGATGTGGACAAGCCTCGCAATTTGGCTAAGAGTGTCACGGTGGAGTGATCTTTTCTCCGGCTTCGCGTTGTTGAGATTTGCAGAGGAAGACGCCTACCACTGTCCTCTCAATCTCCTCTCCAAGAAGAAGTCCCCTATTGCCTAGCAGAACCTCTATCCCGCCAACATCAGTGACGCCCATCCCCCAAAGTCCATGCGAAAATCCGTTACAAGTTACAAAAGACAAACAAAGACAAACAAAGACAAATGCAAACAACCATAGGACTCATCGGCCTAGGCGTTATGGGCGAAAACTTAGCCCTTAATCTAGAACGCAAGGGCTTCAGCGTCACAGGCTTTGATTTGGACGAAAACAAAAGAAACAGCTTTGCCAAACGCACAGAAGGCCTCAAAGCCTGCGCTGCCAATTCACTCAAAGACTTAGTAGCCAATCTGCAAATGCCTCGCCGTGTCTGGCTCATGGTGCCAGCTGGCGCACCTGTGGATGCCGTGCTCACAGAACTGCGCCCCTTGCTGTCTGCAGGCGATGTGATCATCGATGGCGGCAATACCCTGTACCGCGATACTCAACGCAGAATGGAATCACTCGAAGGCACAGGTATTTTGTACGTCGGCTCCGGTGTGAGCGGTGGCGAAGAAGGTGCATTAAATGGCCCAGCCTTAATGCCAGGTGGCTCATCCGAAGCTTGGCCTCTGGTGCGTCCTTTTTTACAAGCCATTGCTGCCAAAGCCGATGACGGTCAACCCTGCTGCGAATGGATGGGCCCCGGCGGCGCTGGACACTTTGTGAAGATGGTTCACAACGGCATTGAATACGCCGACATGCAATTGATTTGCGAGGCTTATGCGCTGATGAAAAACTTGGGCATGACGCCCATGGAAAAGAGTGCTGTATTTCGTCAATGGGGCGAAGGTGAATTGAGCAGTTATTTGATCGACATTACCGCTGACATCTTGGCGCACGAAGATCCTGAAACAGGTCATGCTTTGGTCGAAATGATTTTGGATACGGCCGAACAAAAAGGCACGGGCAAATGGACCAGCCAGATCGCCTTAGACTTGGGCGTGAGCGCTCCCACCATTGCAGATGCCGTATTTGCTCGCACCATGAGTGCGTTGCAAGCTGAACGCGTGGTGGCTTCTCAGGTGCTGAAAGGCCCGAAGCCACAAGCGGCTCAAAACTTAGACTTGGTGTTGCCCAAAATTCAAAAGGCTTTGTTGGCTGCCAAAATTTGTGCCTATGCCCAAGGCTTTGCCTTGCTCAAGGCCGGCGACAAAGAGCACGATTGGCAATTGCCGATGGACAAAGTGGCCTCTGTGTGGCGCGCAGGTTGCATTATTCGCGCACATTTGCTGGAACACATACGCCGCGCTTTTGCCGACAAACAAGATCTCACCAATTTATTGGTGGACGATCACTTTGTAGGCGTGATGGCTGAGTGCCAACAAGACCTGCGAGAGGTGGTGGCCATGGCCGCAATGAGTGGTGTGGCCGTGCCTGCGTTGATGAGTGCGTTGAGTTATTACGATGCTTACCGCACTGAACGTTTGCCCGCCAATTTGTTGCAAGCGCAACGTGATTACTTTGGTGCGCACTCTTACCAACGTTTAGACAAGCCTGGCAAGTTTCACACGAAGTGGCCAAAGGGGGCTCAGTCATGAGCACCCATTTTGAATTGCTGGCTGCAATGGCCATGTTTGCTTTTGTCACATCAGTCACGCCGGGCCCTAACAACATGATGCTATTGGCCTCTGGTGTTAATTTCGGCGTGAAACGTACGTTGCCGCACTGGCTGGGTGTGTCGCTGGGGCACTTTGTCATGTTGCTGCTGGTGGGTGCTGGCTTAGAAAGTTTGTTGAAGGCATACCCCTTTGTGTACCAAGTGATGAAGGTGGTGGGTTTTGCTTATTTGCTTTACCTGGCTTGGGGTGTGGCACGCAGTGGCGCACCAGAGCGTCATGGCGAGGAAGCTACGAAGCCCATCACATTTTTGGGAGCAGCGGCTTTTCAATGGGTAAACCCAAAAGCTTGGATCATGTCCGTTGGTTATTTCAGCAATTACATGCCCACTGATGCGTCGCTCACTTTTGTAGTCCTAACTTGCTTCATGTTCAGCGCCATCAATTTTCCAAGTGTGGGTGCGTGGGTGTGGTTGGGTGCCAAGCTTGAGCATTATTTGCAGCAAGATACCGTGCGCAGAGTTTTTAACTGGACAATGGCATTGTTTTTGGTGGTGTCCATGCTGCCTGTTTTGTTTGTTTAAAGCTGTGATGTATCACTTTTTAGAGAAAGACAATTGAATGAAAAAAAGTCTCACCCTGTTGGCCATTTCTTTGCTGAGTGCGTCTGCGCACGCAGGACGTCCTTTGAGTGTGGACGATGCCAATGTCAATGAAAAAGGCGTAGCACATGTTGAAACTTTTTGGTCTCGCGGTGCCGATGGCTCGCGCACTTTCACTGTTGCGCCCACCTACTCACCCATTCCTGGACTTGACTTGATTGCCGTCGATACAAGAACTGCAGCAGGCGGCCCGCACAGTCAAACGCTTCAAGCTAAGTTGCAAGTTACTGCTGTGCAAGAAAAAGGCTGTTACTTCGCTTGGGTGTTCGGTGCAACAGTTTGGCAAAAGGGCGATGGTCAAAAATCATTTGTTGCAGCCAATGGGAGCTGCAACATCTTGGGCGGCTCGATTCACAGCAGTTTGATGAGCACGCGCAATATCGAGGGCAAGAATGAACCAAGCTTTGGCCTGGCTTGGGAGCAAAACTTTGGCGAATGGACAGGACACATTGAATCTGTCGCACAAAGAGCGTCCAAGCCATTGGTAGGAATGGGTTTACGCAAAGACGTCATGCCCGGTTTGCAATTGGATGGCACTTGGGGCAAACAAGGTGGAAAGGCTGTGTTTAGCCTTGGCAGTAAGTACACGTTCTAAATAAGAGGCTGCAATGACTCAGACGCAACTTGGCAAAGCGATGAGTGTCAACGCTTGGCCATCACTGCTTGAGCCAAAGCCTCGGCCACTTTAATGCCATCTACCCCTGCTGACAAAATGCCACCTGCATAACTAGCGCCTTCGCCCGCAGGGTAAAGGCCGAGTGTATTTAAGCTTTGAAAGTTTTCACCGCGTGTCATTTTGAGGGGTGAGGATGTGCGCGTTTCAACGCCTGTGAGCACCGCATCTTGCATGTCGTAGCCCTTGATCTTGCGACCAAATACAGGCAAGGCTTCGCGCATGGCTTCAATTGCATAGCTTGGCAAAACTTGCGCCAAATTACCCAAGCTCACACCTGGTTTGTAAGAGGGCAACACATCACCAAATTCTTTCGAAGAGCGTGCCGCTAAAAAGTCACCCACCAACTGACCAGGTGCCATGTAGTTTTCGCCGCCGACCACATAGGCTTTTGACTCCAATTGACGTTGCAACACAATGCCCGACAAGGGGTGATAGGCCTTGGGTGTTTGCTGTGCCATGGCCTGAGCTTGTGTGGCCCATTTTAAGCCATCTGCGTCGCCAAATGCAGCTTGCCAGGATGCCACATCAAGGGGGTAATCGGATGGTTCAATGGCCACCACCATGCCGGCATTGGCATTGCGTTCGTTGCGTGAGTACTGACTCATGCCATTGGTGACCACGCGGCCGGCCTCGCTGGTGGCGGCTACCACGGTGCCGCCAGGGCACATGCAAAAGCTGTAAACCGCACGGCCGTTTTGCGCATGGTGAACCAATTTGTAATCGGCCGCACCCAGCAAGGGATGGCCTGCATGCCGCCCCCATCTTGCAGTATCTATGACGCTTTGCGGATGTTCAATGCGGACCCCAACTGAGAAAGCCTTGGCTTCCATGTAAACACCGCGCTCGTACAGCAAGGTGAATGTATCGCGCGAGCTATGGCCCAAGGCGAGCACCACATGTTGTGTGCTTAAGTGTGTTCGCTCACCCGTGTTGCGATCTGCCATGTGCAAGCCTGTGACTTGTCGGCCGGAGGGGGTGGTCTCAATGTCGATGTCGACCACGCGTTGCTCAAAGCGAACTTCGCCGCCCATGGCAATGATTTGTTCGCGCAAATTTTCTACCACCTTGACCAACTTGAAGGTACCGATGTGTGGGTGGGCTGCAAACAAAATGTCAGAAGGTGCACCGGCTTGCACAAATTCGTTCATGACCTTGCGGCCCAAATGACGCGGGTCTTTGATTTGGCTGTACAGCTTGCCGTCTGAAAAAGTGCCTGCACCGCCTTCACCAAATTGCACATTGCTTTCGGGGTTGAGTGTTTGTTTTCGCCACAAACCCCATGTGTCTTTGGTGCGCTGGCGCACGGGGCTGCCGCGTTCAATCACAATGGGTTTGAAGCCCATTTGCGCTAAGCAGAGCGCTGCAAAAATACCGCAAGGCCCAAAGCCCACGACCACAGGTCGTTCGCCTTCTTGCGTGCCAAAGGTGGCGGGCGCATGACACGGCGCTTGCCATACCATGTGGGGGGTGGCTTGAATGTGCGGATGCTTAGGAAATTTAGCGAGCAGTGTTGCTTCATTGGCAGCATCTTTCAAAGTCACATCGACAATAAAGACGGCCAACAAATCTGCTTTGCGTGCATCAAAGCTGCGCTTGAAAACATGCAGTTGATGGATGGCATCTAAACCGATGCCCAAGGCTGTGGCTGCCAGTTGGCGCAAGGCTGCTTCAGGGTGAGGTGCAGGTGTGCGATCTTCGTCGGTTTCTGACGGGGCATCGGCCGCGCGGCGAACTTCGACCGGCAATGCGGTCAAGGGCAGTTTGAGTTCTGAGATTCGAATCATGGCTGGCGGTGAATGGGCTTGTGGTTATCAAGCAGACCCGTCGATTATCGCGCGAGATGCAAAGCAAGGACACCCTGCTTTGCTGGAAGGTGCCAAAAAGCGCTAGCAGATATCAAGTTGGCAAGAAACCTTCAATCGACAAATAACGCTCGCCGGTGTCGTAGTTGAAGCCAAGTACCGTAGCGCCGACTGGTAAGTCTTTCAATTTCTGAGCAATGGCGGCCAGAGTGGCGCCAGAAGAAATGCCCACCAACAAACCTTCTTCTTTCGCAGAGCGGCGTGCATATTCGCGTGCGTCTTCAGCGTCCACTTGAATCACGCCATCTAGCAAACTGGTGTCGAGATTTTTGGGAATGAAGCCAGCGCCAATGCCTTGAATAGGGTGGGGCGCAGGAGAGCCACCGGAAATGACGGGCGAGGCAGTGGGCTCTACTGCAAATACTTTGAGATGGGGAAATTTGGCTTTCAATACCTTGGCCGTGCCAGTCAAATGTCCCCCAGTGCCAACACCGGTGATGATGGCATCTATGCCTTCAGGAAAGTCGGCCAAAATTTCTTGCGCCGTGGTGCGCACGTGGACGTCCACGTTGGCAGGATTTTCAAACTGCTGAGGCATCCATGCACCGAAAGTGCTGGCCACCAACTCTTGAGCGCGGGCGATCGCGCCTTTCATGCCTTTTTCTCGTGGGGTGAGATCGAAAGTAGCGCCGTAGGCCAACATCAAACGGCGGCGTTCTACCGACATGCTGTCGGGCATGACCAACACCAATTTGTAGCCCTTCACCGCTGCCACCATGGCCAAGCCAATGCCGGTGTTGCCAGAGGTGGGCTCAATGATGGTGCCGCCTGCTTTGAGAGCACCGGATTTCTCGGCGTCCTCCACCATGGCCAAGGCAATGCGGTCTTTCACAGAGCCACCAGGATTGCTGCGCTCTGATTTGATCCACACGTTGGCATCGGTACCAAACAACTTGTTCATGCGAATGTGCGGCGTGTTGCCAATGGTTTGCAAGACGTTTTGAGCTTTCATTTTTTTCTTTCAGTGTTGTGGTGCTAACACAAGCCGTTAAGCCATCGAGCCATTGAGCCATTGAGCCTGATTTTGACCCAGTTGTTCTATCAATTCCTGCATATGCATATACAGCGAGTGATAATGTGGGCGTGAAGCCTGCCAGACCGTCGCTGGTGCTAGCTGAAATGTGATGGCGCAAGCCATTGCACGATGCCATTGCTTGGGAATTTCTTAGGAAATTCTTTGGCAATGGGCCGAAAGGCCGCACTGGAGGAACGTCCGGACTGCACAGGACAGCGTAGGAGGTAACACCTCTCCACCGAAAGGCCGCAAGGCAAGAAGGTGAGGATTAGAGCAACAGAGACGAGCCGATTGAGTTCGGGTGAAACGGGCAATCTCTACGCGCAGCAATACCAAATAGGCACACGTTGATCTGGTTCCGGAGAGTGTGCGGGTAGGTAGCATCGAGCCGAGCGGGCAACCCTCGGCCCAGAGTAATGGCGGTCACATTGAGGGCAACTTCAATGCACAGAATCCGGCTTATCGGCAGGCTTCACACTTTTATGGATCGCTTATTGACGAGCCACGAGCTAGCGGGCAATAAGCATGCGGGCAATAAGTTTGTGGGTCATCAAAAAACGCGCCCTAGGGCGCGTTGAACTTCAGAGCAAGCATCTCGCTTGCTTCAATGTCTGATTAGCGTGTGGGTACCAAGCTGGCTGCCAATGCAAACACAGAGTTTGGCACGTTCATTTTGACAGGCTGGCTTTTGGGCTTGGCAAAGACGCCGCGCTTCACCACAGACGGTGCTGGCTCGACAGTAATGCCTTTAGCGCGTTGCTCAGAGACCAACTGACGCAAACTGATGGACTGCAAATGGGCCAACATCTTCTCGTTCAGGCTAGCCCACAATTCGCTGCTCATCCAGTTGTTGGCTTCTGAGTTGCCGGACTCTTCTGACTCGGCTGAAAAGTCAACGGCACTCACAATGTCGGCCATGGTGATTTTTTCTGCATTGCGGGCCAATGAGTAACCACCGCCAGGGCCACGGGTGCTTTCAACCAATTGGTGTTGGCGCAGTTTGCTGAACAGTTGCTCCAAATAGGAGAGTGAAATTTGGTGACGCTCGCTGATGGCCGAGAGCGAAACTGGGCCGCGATCTTCGCGCAAAGCGACATCGATCATGGCCGTGACGGCAAAACGACTTTTGGTGCTTAAACGCATGGTGGCTTCCTTTCAGCGCAGGCGGCAATGCTTATTTACGAATTTTCTATCAAACTTACAAGCTAATTGCGGATGACCTGATGATTTTCAAGGGCTTCGTTGTGAAAATGTCTTAAAAATGTGGAAAAAAGAAGTCATTTTTTCAAAATCGTTCGTAAGGCATGAGGGCGCGCCATGGGCCGGGCGCCAAAGGGGCCATCAAAACTCGCCCCATTCGGACCCTTTTGAGTCCAATGAGCCGCAGGCCTGTATTTTCAATGACGCCCGCAGCATACCCCGGCAGGTACCCCTTGAAAGCCATGCGCAATGCCGTTTGTTGTGTATTTTCGCTGCTGATGCTGGTTTTCAGGCCGATGGGGCACATCTCGCGCAGTTGGTCGGGGCTGACCGAACCTTGCACTTCGGCCAGCAGTTCATGTTCTAAGGGGGTGCGTTCGTCTTGAAGTTTGCGCAGCATGCTGGGGTCTTCAGTGAGGACCACCAAACCCGTTGCAGCATCTTCCAAAGCGGCGGCGCATTGCAAGAATTTTTGTAGACGCGGCGTGAGGCTAATGCCAGAGCGGTCTTGATTGGACCGCTGCTCGGCGCTTAAGCTTTTCCAAATGCTGGTGTGACTCTGCGGCAAGCAACTTTGCCCAGCCGCCTTGTGCAAAATGACCGTGAGCATTGGCACTTTGCCACGCTGCGCAGTGCTGTGAATGTCTATTTTTTCTTCGTTGACACGGTGCGCGGGTTCATCTACCACCACATCATTGACCTTGACCCACCCACCCACAATGACCTGCTCGGCCTCGCTTCGAGAGCATTTCAAAATATCGGCCACGCGTTTGGCAAGGCGGATGCCCTCAGTTGGCTTCATTGCATTCATGGGTTTTGGGCTGTGTCAGTTGTTGCCGGGCGGCATTGACTGAATGCGGTCCACATGGGCCTGCAGTGAGCGCGCAGCCACCGGCCACAAACGTTCAGGTACATCGTCATAAGCATGCGCTACCCACTCTTCCGAAGTGCCATGTGGCAACGCGCGCATGGCCGCTACCACTTTGGCTTCTCGTTTTAAACGATGCGCTTTAAGTTGGGCAATGGCTTGCTGAGCAAACCCCAGCACGTAGCCATGGGCTGGCAAGATAAATTCAAGTTGATGGACTTGGCATTCATGGGCCAATAAATCAAGTGAATCGAGGTAATCGTTCATGCTGCCGTCAGGTGGGTTGACCACTGTGGTGCTGCCATTGAGAACATGATCGCCCGTGAACAACAAGCCATCTTCCAAAAGTGCCAGACACAAATGATTGGCCGCATGCCCGGGGGTGTGCAGTACTTTCAAGCTGTGCTCAGCAAGCTTCAAAATTTCGCCATGCGCAAGCTCGCGATCAGGTTTGAATTGGCTTTGCGCATTGGCCGTGCTGGCAGACGACAAGCCCAAAATGGGTGGCGCGCCGCCAACTTGTTCGGTGCAAAGAGCCTGCAAAGGCTTGGCGCCGGGTGAGTGGTCGGGGTGTGAGTGGGTGCACACAATCATTCGAATTTGTCCACCTGTGGCACGCCAAATTTTTTCTAAATGGTCGGGGTCGGCAGGGCCCGGATCGATCACGATGTAGCCACTGTGGGGGTCACCCACCCAGTAGGTGTTGGTGCCAGGGCCGGTCATGACACCAGGGTTGGGGGCAGTCAGGCGTTGCACGTTTTTGAGCAATGACACGGGATGATGGGACTGCCAATCGAGGTGGTGCACGATTTGGCCATCGGGGCTGGTGAGGGCCAATTCGCCATAGGGCGATTCGTGCTCCATGTAGCGCTCTTCTTTGCCAGCCAAAAAGCCCGCGCGAGGACAGCTGGTCCAGAGGGGTTCGTCGTTGACAGCGCAGGCCTCGAGCACCGCTTGCACATTGGCAAAAGGCTTTAGGCGTTGTAGCGTGCGAATGGTGGGAAAGATGATAAAAAAGTCGCCCGCTTCATGGCGCTGGAGGGCATCATCGGGACGCACCCATACCGGCTCGAATTGCTCGGATTCATCGGCCACAGGCAATTGGCCTTCGGGCATGCGCGCCACCAAAAACGGCACATCAAAGCGCTTGGGCAAATCGCGGTCGGTTATCCAGTGGGCCAGCACAAAGACCTGATCGGCAGCCAGTTTCATGCCTCGGGCAGCACATTGCGCTGTAAAAGGCTGGCTTCGATCGAGGTGGTCAATGTCTTGTGCGTTGGCCATGCTCTGATCGGCTCGGTAGGCCAACAAAATACCCAGTTCTTCAAAGCTTTCGCGAATGGCGGCGATGGCCTGTGTGAGGCGCAGGTCGCTTTGGGTGGGTCGGCGCAAGGCTTGTGAGTGCGATGCTGCATCGAGGGCGTCAATGCCGCCGCCAGGAAACACATAAGCACCCGGTGCAAAACTGGCGGTGAGTGAGCGACGTGTCATGAGCACTTCAATGCCTAGCGGGCTGTCGCGCAGCAACAGCACCGTGGCGGCAGGCCGTGTCGTGGCGGGTTCTCGCTGGGAATGCAATAGTTGATGAGGTCTAACCATGTGCTGATTATCAGGCTTTGTGCCAACCTGGCTCCGAACCGAGGATAATTAGGCCATGCGAATTCGCTTTACAAAAATGCAAGGGGCTGGCAACGACTTTGTGGTGCTTGATGAAACTCAAGCGCGTTACAACTTCAGCACGGCCCAATACCGATTCTTGGCCGACCGCCACTTTGGTGTGGGGGCGGATCAAATTTTGACGGTTCGCCCAGCACCCAATGACGCACTTGATTTTGAATACCTGATTCACAATGCCGATGGCGGTGAGGTTGAGCACTGCGGCAATGGCGCGCGTTGCTTTGTGCGCTATGTGCGCGACAAAGGCTTGACCACCAAAGACCGCGTTCGCGTCAAAGTGCAGCAAGGCGAAATTGAGCTGCAAATGAACCCCGATGGCCGCGTGACCGTCAACATGGGCGCCCCCACCTTGGATTTGCTGAAGGTGCCTTTTAAGTCTGAAGGCCTGCAACACAAGTTGGTCAACGGCTGTGAAGTCTGGCGTTTGCCTTTGCATCACAAGGACATGTTTCAAGGCGTACCCGAGGTGGCTGAAGTGGTGGTGGTGTCGATGGGCAACCCGCATGCTGTTCAGTTGGTTGACCAGGTGCAGGCGGCGCCAGTTCTCACACAGGGCCCCTTGATTGAAAATCACAGCGCCTTTCCCAACAGAGTCAATGCTGGCTTCATGCAGGTGCTTAGCCGTGATGCGGTACGTTTGCGCGTGTTTGAGCGTGGTGCTGGCGAAACCCTGGCTTGTGGCACGGGTGCTTGCGCGGCAGTGGTCGCCGGCATTCGCTTGGGCTTGCTTAACCCCAAAGTTGATGTCCACACGCATGGCGGGGTGCTCAGCATTGAATGGCAAGGCGCCGCTTTGAGTGATTTGTCCTTGCCAGTGATGATGACAGGCCCAGCCACTTCGGTGTTTGAAGGCGAAATTGATGTTCCCGAATTACCTTGATTAGAAAGACAGGCATGACTCCTACTTCCATCAATCCGATGAACCCCATCACTGAGGATGACATCGCTGATTTCTTGGCCAATACGCCTGATTTTTTTGAACGCCATGCGCAGCTCTTGTCTGCGGTTCATTTGATGAGTCCAGACAATCACCGTTCGGTGAGCTTGCAAGAACGCCAAGCGCAAATGTTGCGGGACAAAATTCGGGCCCTGGAAATGCGCATCATGGACATGATTCGCCATGGCAACGAGAACATGATCATCACGGAAAAGCTTCAGAAATGGGCTTGTGAGTTGTTGCAGACACCTGCTTCTGAGCGCGTGCCTTCAGCCTTGAAAAACATTGAAGCGCGTTTTCAGGTGCCCCAAGTGGCTGTGCGTTTGTGGGGTGTTGCCCCAGTGTTTGCCGATGCCCCCTATGCGCAAGCTGTGGGCGACGAGGTAAAAGAAGCCGCTGCCAGTTATGCCGCGCCCTTTGTGGGCGCCAGCTCGGGTGTCGAAGCCGTGCAGTGGTTACAAGCGCCGGCGCAAGCGGCTTCCGTGGCTTTGTTGTCTCTTCGATTGAGCAAAGACCAAGCGCCGTTTGGTTTGTTGGTGTTGGCGTCGCCCGATGCACAGCGCTATCACAGCGGCATGGGCACCGACTTTTTGGAGCACTTGGCCGAGTTGTGTAGCGCGGCCTTGTCTGCGTTGTTACCGGCAAAGGGCTAAGGCACAGGCCATGGACGAGCGCGTTGCTCGTTATCTTGACCATGTGCGTTTTGAAAAACGCCTGGCCGAGAGAACCACGACGCTGTATGCCCTAGACCTCCAAAAGCTTTCTGAATTTGCACTCACTGCCAATGTCGATTTGGCGCAGGTGCAAACCACACATGTGCGCAGGTGGGTGGGTCAAATGCACAGCGGCGGCCGATCTGGACGCGGCATTGCGCTTATCTTGTCTGGCTGGCGCGGTTTCTACCATTGGTTGGCACGAGAAAATCTCATTTCCCATCACCCTGTGGAAGGTGTGCGTGCCCCCAAAGTTTCTAAGCCGCTGCCCAAAGCTTTGGGCGTTGATGAAGCGGTTCAATTGGCCGAACACACCGAGGAAGCCGATGATCCTTGGTTGGAAGCGCGCGACGTTGCCATGGTGGAGTTGCTCTACGGTTGTGGTTTGCGGGTGGCCGAGCTCACTGGTTTAGATGTGGCGGCCAGTACGGAGGCAGCCAAAAAGGGACGCGGCTGGATTGATTTGCAAGGGGCCGAAGTGATGGTGCAAGGCAAGGGCGGCAAGCGCAGAACTGTGCCTTTGGGGCAAGCTGCAGTCAAGGCGCTTGAGGCTTGGCTGCCCTTGCGCAGTCAAGCCATTGGCATGATGACGCAGCCGGTTGTAAACCAGTCGAAGATGGGTTTGTCAGACGCAGCCTTGGCTCTTTTTCCAGGACGTTACGGCACACGCTTAAGCGCACAGTCGGTTTGGCAACGCTTGAAGCGCCGCAGTTTGTTGGCTGGGCTTGCTACCCCAGTCCACCCCCACATGCTGAGGCACTCATTTGCCAGCCATTTGCTGCAATCGAGCAGCGACTTGCGGGCTGTGCACGAGTTGCTTGGTCATGCCAACATCAGCACCACACAGGTCTATACGCGCTTGGATTTTCAGCACTTGGCCAAGGCCTACGATGCGGCGCATCCCAGGGCGAAGAGAGGTGCCGGCAGTCTAGGCAAAGCTTTGGCTCAGCCTAAATCAAGCAAAGAAGAGAAAAAATAAACGACCCGAATGGGGGTATTTGAGTTCTCGCAGAGTGGGACAATGGCAGCATGAAAACGATTCGACTTAAAGCTGGCAAAGAACGCTCTTTGCAGCGGCAACACCCTTGGATTTTTGAATCGGCCATTGCCAAAGGCAGTGCCGATGCAGGCGAAACCGTGCGTGTGGAATCACACGAAGGCGTGTTTTTGGCCTGGGCTTCCTTCAGCCCTTCGTCGCGCATTCGGGCAAGGGTTTGGAGTTTCGATGAGGCTCAAGGTATTGACAATGCATTGATTCAAAGACGCATTGAAGAGTCGGTTCACGCCCGAAGTTTGTTTGACATTCAAAGCAATGGCATGCGCTTGGTGCATGGTGAATCTGACGGTCTGCCTGGTTTGGTGGTTGACCGTTATGGCGATACCTTGGTGGCGCAGTTCACTTCATGTGGTAGCGAGCGCTTCAAACAAGTCATGGCTGATGCTTTGTTGAATGTCACCGGACTTGCCAAGCTTTATGAGAGGTCAGATGCCAATGTGCGATCTCTTGAAGGCTTGCCCGAAGTGACTGGCTGGCTGCGCGGTCATGGGCCCACCGAATTGACGCTGCAAGAGCATCAGTGGCAGCTGTCACTCAACATTGCAGAAGGGCATAAAACAGGTTTTTATTTGGACCAACGCGACAGCCGTTTGCGCTTTTACGAACACACTCAGTTTCGCAAGTTTCAAAAGGTGCTCAATTGTTATTGCTACACGGGGGGCTTCACTGTGGCCGCTTTGGCGGGTGGTGCGTCGCATGTCACTTCGATTGACTCATCGGGCCCGGCCCTTGAAAAAGCCAAATCCAACGTGTTGCTGAATGGTTTTGATTTGTCGCGCACTAGCTTTTTGGATGCCGATGTCAATGCCTCTTTGCGCGCCTTCATAGAGCAGGGCAAGCAGTTTGATGCCATCGTGCTTGATCCGCCCAAATTTGCGCCAACTGCGGCGCATGCCGAGCGGGCAGCGCGAGCCTACAAAGACATCAATCGTTTGGCCTTTAAGTTGTTGGCGCCCGGCGGCGAGTTGTTCACGTACTCTTGTTCGGGCGGTATCAGTGCCGATTTGTTCCACAAAATTGTGGCTTCTGCAGGTCATGACGCGGGGATAGATGGTTATATCAGCGAGCGTTTACAAGGTGCGCCGGACCATCCCATGACAATTCATTTTCCTGAAGGAGAGTACCTTAAGGGCTTGGTGGTGGTGAAGAAGCTCTGAGAAAATAATATTTGCGGGTGGATACACTTCATACTTATTTTGCTGACTGGTAAACCTCTCTTTTTTGGAGTAATTGCATGGCTTTGATTCCCGCTACTATCTTGACCGGCTTTTTAGGCGCAGGCAAAACCACCCTGCTCAAGCGCGTGCTTTCTGAGGCGCATGGTCAAAAGATAGCCATCATTGAGAATGAGTTTGGTGAGGAAAATATTGACAATGATATTTTGGTTTCGGATACCAACGAGCAAATCATTCAAATGAGCAATGGCTGTATTTGCTGCACCATTCGCGAAGATTTGCGCACCACTTTGCAAACTCTGGCGGCGCAAAAACGCAAAGGTGAACTCGATTTTGAGCGCGTGGTCATTGAAACCACGGGTCTGGCCGATCCTGGTCCTGTGGCCCAAACCTTCTTCATGGACGACGAAATTGCCGAAAGCTTTTTACTCGATTCCATTCTGACCTTGGTAGATGCCAAGCACGCTGCACAGCAGCTCAACGACCGCCAAGAGGCGCGTCGCCAAGTGGGTTTCGCCGATCAAATTTTCATTAGCAAGTCCGATTTGGTGTCCAAGTCGGAGCTTGAAGCCCTGCAGCATCGCTTGGCCCACATGAACCCCCGTGCACCCCAAAAGGTGGTGCATTTTGGCGAGGTCTCTTTGGCCGAGGTGTTTGATTTGCGTGGCTTTAATTTGAATGCCAAGCTCGACATAGACCCCGACTTCTTGAAAGATGAAGAACCCCATGTGCACGATGAGCATTGCGGCCATGATCATGGCCATGATGACCATGGCCACCCCGATCAGGGTCACGCGCACAACCATCAGCATGACCATCAGCATGACCATCAGCATGAAAATGGTGCGCAATGCGATCACCCTTCACACCAAGCTGAAGGGCACGGCCACCACCACCACTTTGACGACGATGTCAAGAGCTTTGTCTTTAAATCCGACAAAGCTTTCGATCCCGCCAAGTTAGAGGACTTTTTGGGCGCTATCGTGAACGTTTATGGCCCTCGCATGCTTCGATACAAAGGTGTATTGAACATGAAGGGGACTGAAAGAAAGGTTATTTTTCAGGGGGTTCACCAACTCATGGGCAGTGATTTGGGACCTGTTTGGGCCGAAAATGAGGCCAAAGTTAGCAAAATGGTGTTCATCGGCATCGACCTGCCCAAAGACATTTTGTTGCAGGGCTTGGAGCAATGTTTGGTTTAGTTTTGAAGAAAGCGTTTTGAGGCCGTTCAGTCGCTACAATCTGCGCCCTGACGGGGTAGCTTAATTGTCGCCCTGATGCGCCCAGAAGGTCGAAAAATATGGGTTTTGACGCAAATGAGCCGATGACCACAATTCATTTGCAAATGGCTGATGCCTTTCAAGGTATGTAAGCCGCCACGGCTAGGAGACAGGACGTGAAAAAGCCCCTTAAAACGAGCTCAAAAACTGCAGTGAAAAAAACCAGTTCGCCAGCCAGTGCCAAAGCCCCTGCTAAAGCTTCTGCTAATGCATCAGCTAAAGCATCTGCTAAAGCCAAGCCGGCCGCAGTTGCCAAGTCACAGAGCAAACCTGCGCCTGCCAAAACAGCTGCTTCTAAACCTGTGCCCAAGGCTGTTGAGAAAAAAGCTGTCACAAATGCCGTGAAGACTGTTGCTAAGCCCACCGCCAAGGCTGGTTCCAAGCCTTCTGCCAAAGCTACTACCAAGGCCAATTCCAAGCCTGTGCCTCAAGCGGTCACTAAAGTAGCTGCAAAAACGCTTGCTAAGGCTAAAACGCCTGCGCCAGTTACGCCTAAAGCTGCCCCTAAAGTGGCTCCTAAAGTAGCTCCTAAAGCCGCTTCAAAACCCATAGCTCAAGCGACAGCAAAACCAACGGCAAAACCAACGGCAAAACCAACGGCAAAACCAACGGCCCAAGCCCTTGCTAAACCAGCCGCCAAAAATGCGACCCAACCTGTTGTCAAAACCCCTGTGAAGGCCTCACCTAAAGCGGCCGATAAGTCTGCGCCAAAGGCTCTGCCTAAAGCAGTTGTGAAGCCTGTTGCGCCAACGCCTGCGCCAGCAGCCAAAAACGCCTCTGCAAAACCAACACCCGTTAAAGTCGAAAAAGCAGAAAAGCCGGTCAAAGCCGAAAAACCTGCAAAACCTGCAAAACCTGCAAAAGGTGCAAAAGCTGACAAGGCACCAACAGTCGAGACACCCGTGCCAGCAGCGCCAGTCGCAGCTGGCGATGTTCCTGCCCGTGCTGTGCGGCCTTCTGCACGACTTGCTCAAATTACGGTGCCATCGATGGCCCAATCGGTGGCTTCAACGGCTGCTAAAGCCAGTTACCTTCAAAACGTGCCTACACAAGTCATGACGCCTCCCCCTTTCGTTGCTGTTAAAAAAGACCCCAAATTGGCCAATAACTGGAAAACCAAAAAACCTGATCAACTGACCGACGCAGAAGTCATGGCAATGTCCGACAACGACTACATGAACGACGCTCAGTTGGCATATTTCCGACTTAAGTTGGTGCATCTCAAGCAGGGCATCTTGGCCAATGCAGGTGAAACCACCGAGCATTTGCGTGAGGACACTGTTGTGGTGCCCGATCCCGCAGACCGCGCCACCATTGAAGAAGAGCATGCTTTAGAGTTGCGGACCCGCGATCGTGAGCGCAAGTTGCTGAAAAAGATCGAGCAGTCCATTCAGCGTATTGACGCTGGCGACTATGGCTATTGCGATGAAACTGGCGAACCCATTGGCGTGGGTCGATTGTTGGCTCGCCCAACTGCCAATTTGTCATTGGAAGCGCAGCAACGCCGCGAACTCAAGCAAAAAATGTTTGGTGATTGAGGGTCAATTTTTGAATTTCAAAAGGCTCCAACAGGAGCCTTTTTTTCGCCTGCAGTGACAAACGGAAGTCGTCTGAGAAAAATATGAAAAAAATGTCAAATTTCTTTGACTTCTAAAATGTCTCAGAAGTTACTTGCAGTCCAAGTTCTAAGTGCCTAATTTTCAACGATTTTTTACCACAAATTTTCATTCAGAGAGTGCTCTAAGCCTTTGATTTCATTGAAAAAAGCTTGAAAACCCCCTTGTGGGTGTGTGAATTCCTGATACAGTGCAAAAAAGTGCAATTAAGTGGGAAAAAATCCCAGATTGCAAATTTCGTCATTAGGAATTGAGAATCAAGTGTTTCAAGGTGCATCTTCGTTGAGTTTGGACGCCAAAGGCCGCCTGTCGGTGCCTACGCGTCACCGCGAGGTTTTGAGTGCTACTGCGGGTGGCCAACTCACCATCACCAAACACCCACACGGCTGCTTGATGGTGTTTCCGCGCACCGAGTGGGAGCGTTTCCGAGAACGCATTGCGCATTTGCCCATGGAGGCGCAATGGTGGAAGCGTATTTTCTTGGGCAATGCCATGGATGTCGAGATGGATGGAACGGGCCGAGTGCTTATTTCGCCAGAACTGCGTGCCGCCGCTGGCATTGCCAAAGACACCATTTTGCTCGGTATGGGCAACCACTTCGAGTTGTGGGACAAAACAGCCTACGACACCCAAGAGGCGAAGGCCATGCAGGGTGATATGCCCGATGTCTTTAAGGACTTTTCGTTCTGAGGCTTGCGTGACGATATCTACTTGGCAACACACCACCGTATTGCTCACTGAAGCGGTTGATGCATTGTTAGGCAATGCAGGCGAAGCCGCCAACAAAGATGTGTATGTCGATGCCACTTTTGGTCGGGGTGGTCATTCACGCTTGATTTTGTCGCGCTTACCTTCAGGCGCGCAGCTGATTGCTTTTGACAAAGATGTCGAGGCCATTGCAGAAGCTGCACAAGTGGCAGATGCCAGATTTTCTATTCGACATGAGGGCTTCAGGCACCTAGGTGAATTGCCTGCAGGCGGTATTGCTGGTGTATTGATGGACTTGGGAATCAGCTCCCCTCAAATTGACAACCCCGACAGGGGTTTTTCTTTTCGTTTCGATGGCCCCTTAGACATGCGCATGGACACCACGCGCGGTCAGAGTGTGGCCGAGTGGCTGGCCTTTGCCAGCGTGGATCAGATCACGGAGGTTGTGCGTGACTATGGCGAAGAACGGTTTGCTTTTCCGATTGCAAAGGCGATTGTGGCTCGCAGACAAGAGCGGGGCCCAATTTCATCCACCGCCGATTTGGCCGGGATCGTGGCTAGCACGGTCAAAACCCGCGAGCCGGGCAAGGACCCTGCAACGCGGACATTTCAGGCTCTTCGGATTTTCATCAACGCCGAGCTTGAGGAGCTTGAACAAGCGTTAGAGGCCAGTCTCAAAGTCTTGCAACCTGGTGGTCGCTTGGTGGTCATCAGTTTTCACTCTTTGGAAGATCGCATCGTGAAGCAATTCATCGCGAAGCATTCCAAAGAGGTCTATGACCGACGTGCACTTTTTGCGGTACCCCAAGAAATGAGGTTGAAAGCGGTAGAGCGCGTTCGACCCAGCGATGCCGAGGTCGCAGCCAATCCTCGTGCTCGAAGCGCCATCATGCGTGTGGCTGAAAGAACGGCGGTGCCAGCATGACACGCATGAATCTGTTCTTGGTCATCGCAATCATTGTGTCTGCCATGTTTTTGGTGCACAGCCATTACCAAGCACGGCGCTCATTCATGGTCTTAGAAGCCGCCATGAAAGAGGCCACACGACTTGAGCTTGAGCATGAGCGTTTGCAAGTGGAGCGGCGTTCACAAGCGTCACCCCTGCGCATTGAGCAAATTGCCAAGCAACAGTTGCAAATGCGTTTGGTGACACCCGGTATCACGCAGTATGTGAAGCAGCCTTCAGACTTGCAAACCCTGGCCGAGAAACAGGTCTTGAAGAAGGCCGAAAAGCCAGCACAGGAGAAGCCATGAGCCGCAGCGTTCAGCTTTCCTCAAGCCCTTTGCTGGCCAGCAAGACGCCTGTTTGGCGCAGCAAATTGATTGTGGCAGCCATGGCCATGGCCTTTGTGGGCTTGGCGGGGCGAGCGGCTTATGTCCAAGTGTTTGACAACGCTTTTTTCAAACGCCAAGGGGAAGTGCGTTTTGCCAGAACCTTAACCTTGCCCGCCAACCGCGGACGCATTTTGGATCGCAATGGTTTGATCTTGGCCTCTAGTGTGCCAGCCCCCAGTGTGTGGGCCAATCCAGAGGAGATTGACAGATCGCCTGAAGGCTTGCGTCAGTTAAGTAAGTTGCTTGAAATGTCGCCGGCAGAGTTGGCCAAAAAACTAGAAAACGAAGACAAAACTTTCGTATGGCTCCGTCGCCAAATGGACGAACCCGTCGTGAAGCAAGTTTTGGCCTTGAACATCAAGGGCATTTACACCATCAAAGAATACAAACGTTTGTATCCCGAGGGTGAGTCGGCTGCTCACATTGTGGGCTTCACCAACGTGGAAGACAAAGGCCAAGAAGGCATTGAGTTGATTTTCCAAAACCAACTCGCTGGCAAACCAGGTGCTCGCCGCGTGATCAAAGATCGCTTGGGCCGTGTGGTGGAAGATGTGGGGCAAATGACACCACCGGTCGATGGTGAAGATTTGCAATTGAGCATTGACAGCAAGGTCCAGTTCTTTGCTTACCAAAAACTTCGTGAAGCTGTTTTAGAACACAAAGCCAAAGCTGGCAGCGTGGTGGTGTTGGATGCGCAATCAGGCGAGATATTGGCCTTGGCCAACTATCCTAGCTATTCGCCCGACAAGCGGGTTAATTTAAGTGGCGAGCAATTGCGCAACCGCGCACTCACCGACAGCTTTGAGCCTGGCTCCACCATGAAGCCTTTTGCCATTGCATTGGCATTGGAAAAGGGCATCATCAAGCCTGAAACCATCATTCAAACTGCGCCCGGCACGATCAATATCACAGGCTCAACCATCACGGACTCGCACCCTCATGGCGCACTGACAGTCAATGAAGTGATCCAAAAGTCAAGCAACGTGGGTACCGTGAAAATTGCCATGCAGATGCAACCCCGTGAAATGTGGGAGATGTTTACGGCAGTGGGCTTAGGTCAGAAGCCTCAATTGCCATTTCCAGGTGTCGTCAGCGGTCGCTTGCGGGCTGCCAAAACTTGGCGTCCTATTGAGCAAGCCACCATGAGTTATGGCTATGGTGTATCGACCAGCTTGTTTCAAATGGCGCGGGCGTACACCATTTTTGCAAGTGACGGTAAATCACTGCCTGCCACCCTGATCAAAAACGGTCAAATTCCTGCGGGTGTGCCAGTCATCAGTCCAGAAAACGCACAGGCCGTTCGTCACATGCTTAATTTGGCCGCTGGCCCTGGCGGTACAGCTCAAAAAGCGCAGACCATGGGTTATTCGGTCGGCGGTAAAACTGGCACAGCGCACAAGCAAGAAGGCAAGGGCTACGCTGGTAAAAAATACCGCGGCGTGTTTGTAGGCATGGCACCCATTGAAAAACCACGCATTGTGGTGGCCGTCATGATTGATGAACCTTCTAATGGCCGTTATTACGGCGGTGATGTGGCTGCCCCCGTTTTCAGTCAAACCGTGCAGCAAAGTTTGCGCTTGTTGGGTGTGCAACCTGATATGAGTGTGAAGCCACAAATTGTGGCCAACGCTGTGGAGGAGTCGTTCTGATGCAAACCTTGCACAGCCCTACTCAAGCTGCAGAATGGTTGCGCCAACATGTGACGGGCGTGTTGTGCACCGATAGTCGAGCGGTGCAAAAGGGCGACGCCTTTATTGCGTGGCCTGGCGCAGCCACCGATGGTCGCGCCTATGTGGCTTCTGCATTTGCACAAGGGGCGCGCGTTTGTTTGGTTGAAGCTGAAGACTGCGAAGAATGGTTTTCAGCCTGGCAAGCTGCGCAAGACAGCGTTCAAAATCATGTGGCCGCTTATTCGGGTTTGAAGGCAGATACGGGTTGGATTGCAGACGCCTACTATGAGCAACCCAGCCAAGCCTTGCAGGTCTTGGCTGTGACGGGAACCAATGGCAAAACCTCAAGCACTTGGTGGTTGGCACAAACCATCAATGCTTTGTCTTCCAAGCCCGGTGTCACTTCATCTTCAGTGCGATGTGCCGTAGTGGGCACGCTAGGCGTTGGACAACCGCCAGACTTAATGTCCACGGGCATGACCACACCCGATCCCGTTTTGTTGCAAGCGCAGTTTAGAAAATTTGTATCAACAGGTATCACGCACTGCGCCATTGAAGCCAGCTCGATTGGCATTGCCGAACAACGCTTGGCCGGTACGCGCATTCAACTGGCCATATTGACCAACTTCACGCAAGATCACCTGGACTATCACGGCTCCATGGCTGCCTATTGGCAAGCCAAAGAGGCTCTCTTCGCGTGGCCTGAGCTTGAAGCGGCCGTGATCAATGTAGATGATGCTCAAGGCGTCAAGTTAGCGGCCGACCTTTCACAAGGTCGTTTGGCGGGCTTACAGGCTCAAGCAATTGATCTTTGGACTTGCTCAAGCAGAGGGCAAAACGCTCGCTTGCAAGCTTGCAATGTCAAGCGCACTTTGTCTGGCTTGGCCTTTGATGTGGTGGAAGGTTTGCACAGCGTGCACCTTCAAACCGAGTTAATGGGCGATTACAACGTTGACAATTTGTTAGGTGTCATTGCTGCGTTAAGGGCTTTGAAATACAACTTGGCAGAGATTGTTCATGTTTGCGCACATCTCAAAGCAGTGCCCGGGCGCATGGAAAAAGTTGCAGGCGTAGATGGCATCGAATTGCCCCTGACGGTGGTGGACTATGCACACACGCCCGATGCAGTGACGCAAACCTTGTTGGCTCTGAAGCCGGTGGCCGATGCCTTGGGCTCGCAACTTTGGTGTGTGTTGGGTTGTGGTGGCGATCGAGATGCTAGCAAGCGACCCCTGATGGCAGCGGCTGCAGAGTCGGTGGCGGATCAGTTGGTTTTAACAAGCGATAACCCACGCAGTGAATTGCCAGATCAAATTGTGCGCGACATGCAGCAAGGCTTAATGGCCCCCGAAAAAGCGCATCATGAACTTGATCGTGCCAAAGCCATTTATGAAACCGTCATGCAAGCTGGCAAGCGCGATGTGATTTTGATTGCGGGCAAAGGCCACGAAGATACCCAAGAAGTTGCAGGGGTGAAATACCCATTCGATGATCGGTTGCATGCACAAGATGCGCTTGTGAAGCGCGCCCTTGCGATTCATCAAAGAGGTGTTCAAGCATGAACTTGACACTGATGCAACTCCAAAACTGGCTACCGCAAGCTCAGCTTGTGAACCTTGCTGCAATGAACTCAGAGGCTCATCAGGCAGTGATCAAGGCCGTGCGGACTGATAGCCGCAGTGTGGTGGCTGGTGATTTGTTCTTTGCCCTGAAGGGCGAGAAATTTGATGGCACTGCCTTTTTAGCGCAAGCGCAGGCGCAAGGTGCTGTGGCTGTCGTGTTTGAAGCGGCCCCTATCGAGCGGGGTGAACATCTGCAATATATAAAAGAGCTGACTGTGCCAGCCTATTGTGTGCCTAATGCCCGCGCCGCATTGGGAGACTTGGCTGCCCAATGGCGTCGCCAATATGCCTTGCAGGTCATTGGTGTCACGGGAAGCAATGGCAAGACCACAGTCACCCAAATGATTGCATCTGTGTTGCGAGCCGATCCTGCGGCCCCATCTTTGTCAACACAAGGCAATTTGAACAATGACGTAGGCGTGCCTCTGACCTTGTTCAATTTGCGCCCTGACCACCAACGAGCTGTGGTGGAGTTGGGCATGAACCATCCTGGTGAAATTGAAGTGCTGGCAAACTATGCGCAGCCCACCATTGGTTTGGTCAATAACGCTCAAAGAGAACATCAAGAATTCATGGCCACGGTTAAAGCGGTCGC
>CAJCDH010000217.1 GCA_903961095.1 uncultured Burkholderiales bacterium
AAGAAGCTAAATGACTCGATGGGGCACAATATCGGCGACCAAGCTCTGATTCATTTAGCCAATGTCTGCCGAGAAACCCTACGCCCCCAAGATACAGTTGCCCGTTACGGTGGAGAAGAATTTGTAATTTTGCTGCCGGAAACCCCCGTCGACGAAGCGGTGATAGCGCTTACCCGACTACAACGCGAACTGACCAAAAAATTCTTTCTTAACGGGAACGAAAAGGTACTAATTACCTTTAGTGCGGGGGTGACTCAACTGACGCCAGAGGATAATCAAGTATCAGTAATCAAGCGCGCAGATGAAGCCATGTACACAGCCAAGCAAACAGGCAAAAATCGAGTTGTAATCAAATGAAGGCGGTCATTCTTGCGGGAGGATTAGGAACACGGATCAGTGAGGAATCGCACCTAAAGCCAAAACCAATGATAGAAATTGGTGGGAAGCCAATTATTTGGCATATATTGAAAATGTATTCAGCACACGGCATTAATGAATTCATTATCTGCCTTGGCTACAAGGGATACGTTGTCAAAGAGTATTTTGCCAATTATTTTCTGCATACTTCTGATGTCACATTCGACATGGCTAATAACCAAATGGAAGTCCACGAACGACATGCTGAGCCGTGGCGGATAACATTAGTCGACACGGGTGAAAATACAGCCACAGGCGGCCGCCTGAAGGCCATTCAACGCTTTGTAGATACCGACGAACCATTTTGTTTTACCTACGGCGATGGTGTTGCGAATATTGACATTAGCCGTCAAATTCAATTTCACAAAGATCACGGGCTTGCCGCCACTGTGTGTGCAGTCATGCCCCCAGGACGATTTGGTGCGCTTGAAGTGAATGATGGCCTGGTGAGCAAGTTTCAAGAAAAGCCACACGGTGAAGGCAATATGATCAACGGGGGGTTCTTTGTATTGAACCCAAGCGTCTTCGACCTGATTGAATATGATGGCCCCTGGGAAGATCAACCCATGATCAAACTCACGCAAAGCCAACAGCTCGCAGCATGGAAGCACGAGGGCTTTTGGCAACCGATGGACACCCTGAGGGATAAAACACTTCTCGAAGACCTCTGGAAATCAGGCCAGGCTCCTTGGAAAACATGGTGACGGCTAATTTTTGGCAAGGCAAACGAGTATTTTTAACCGGCCACACCGGCTTCAAAGGCGGCTGGCTGACAATGTGGCTACATAAATTGGGCGCACATGTCACTGGCTACGCTCTTCCTGCCGCCACGACGCCATCGCTCTTTAGCGTTGCCAACATTGAAAATCTGATCGAATCAAAAATCGGTGATATTCGAGATACCGAAAAGCTGACCAGCAGCCTTGAAGCGGCAGACCCTGAAATTATTTTCCACCTGGCAGCCCAACCTTTGGTTGGAGAAAGCTATCGCGACCCCGTTAACACTTACTCAACTAATGTCATGGGGACAATCAATCTTCTTGAGGCAACGCGCTCTCTTTGTAACGTCAAGGCCATAGTTATCGTCACAACAGACAAATGCTATGAAAACAAGGAAACCGGCCAAGCCTACCAAGAGTCCGATCGCTTAGGAGGGAATGACCCTTACAGCAGCAGTAAAACCTGTACCGAAATACTCACAAACGCTTGGCGGTGTTCTTTTTTCTCAGCCCCAGCCTCAGCAAAAATAGCAACCGCTCGGGCTGGCAATGTAATTGGCGGTGGGGACTGGGCACAAAGCCGGTTAATCCCGGATTTGCTAAGGGCGTATGCCTCAGGGCAACCAGCCGTTCTTCGCAACCCAGAGGCCATCAGACCCTGGCAACACGTTTTAGAGCCACTATCCGGCTACCTTAAGCTTGCCCGATTGTTATACCAAGACGAACTCACCGGCGGGGCCTGGAATTTTGGCCCCGCTATTAACGACTGTATTACTGTTGGAGAAATAGCCACAGAGCTTTCAAAAATTTGGCCGCAAGCTGCAACATGGCAGGCCAGAACATCTGACTACCCTCATGAAGCCAAACTCCTTCACCTTGACGCTTCTCTGGCAAAAGAAAAGCTAGACTGGCAACCTCGCTGGAAAATTACTGAGGCACTAGTAAAAACGGCAGAGTGGCAATTGGCCTGGGCAAATAAGCTAAATATGCAAGATTTCAGTTTGCAACAAATCAACAATTACAGCCAAACGTATAAAGCTATATAAATCGCAATGGAACTTCTACGACAGAGCATCCTTGACCAGGTTCGGCACTACACCTCGCAAAGGGCAAAGCACCA
>CAJCDH010000218.1 GCA_903961095.1 uncultured Burkholderiales bacterium
CCAACGAGCTGTGGTGGAGTTGGGCATGAACCATCCTGGTGAAATTGAAGTGCTGGCAAACTATGCGCAGCCCACCATTGGTTTGGTCAATAACGCTCAAAGAGAACATCAAGAATTCATGGCCACGGTTAAAGCGGTCGCTATTGAAAACGGTGAAGTGATTCGGGCCTTGCCTGCCAATGGCGTCGCCGTTTTTCCGGCTCAAGATACCTACACCGAGCTTTGGCAGAAGCTAGCCGGGCATCGCCAAGTGTTGACCTTTGGTTTTACACAAGGTGATGTGCAGGCTCACAATATTGTCTGGCAGCAGGGTGCTTGGACATTTGATCTCTGGACTGCGCAAGCTACATTGGCTTGCCAATTGCACATTGCAGGACGGCACAATATTTTGAACGCACTGGCGGCGACAGCCTGTGCATTGGCTGCTGGCATGAGCTTGCCCGTCATTGTTCAGGGACTCGAAAGTTTTGAGCCTGTCAAAGGCCGCTCTAAATCGTGTGAGTGGCAAATTGATCGGCACCCGTTCACCTTGGTCGACGATACCTACAACGCCAACCCCGATTCTGTTCTTGCAGCCATTGAAGTGTTGGCCGAACTGCCTGCGCCGCGTTTGTTGGTTTTGGGTGACATGGGAGAAGTTGGACAGCAAGGAGCCGCGTTTCACCAAGAAGTGGGCGCCTACGCCAAGGCCTCTGGCATTGATACCTTGTTCACCTTGGGTGATTTGTGCGCACACAGCAGTGCGGTCTTTGAAGGTGCCCAACATTTTTCTGACATGGACGGCTTGCAACAATGCGTGCTTGCTCAAATTGCAAAACACAACAGTGTCTTGGTCAAGGGATCGCGTTTTATGAGAATGGAGCGGGTGCTTGATGCTTTGCGCAACAGGCTTGACTCGGTTCAGGCCGAAGAAAGTGAGGCAGTCCATGCTGCTTAATTTGGCGCAATGGTTGCAAAGTTTGTCGCCCGAGTGGGGCTTCCTGCGCGTTTTTCAGTACATCACTTTCCGTGCTGTCATGGCCGCTTTAACGTCGTTGCTGATTGGCCTGATTGCAGGCCCCGCCGTTATCCGTCATCTGACGGCTCTCAAAATTGGTCAGCCCATTCGGGGCTATGGCATGGAAACGCACATGGCCAAAAGCGGGACACCCACCATGGGTGGTGTGCTCATTTTGTTGTCGATTGCCATAAGCACCTTGCTGTGGTTTGACATCTCCAATCGCTTTGTCTGGATTGTGCTCATTGTGACCTTGGGTTTCGGCGCCATAGGTTGGGTAGACGATTGGCGCAAAGTGGTCAACAAAGACCCTGAAGGCATGCGTTCGCGCGAGAAGTATTTCTGGCAATCGGTCATTGGCCTGTTGGCTGCGCTGTATTTGGTTTTCAGTATTTCTGAAAGTTCCAACCTGCGTGTGTTCGATTTGTTTGTCAACTGGGTTGTTTCAGGTTTCGATGTCAATTTGCCGCCTAAAGCTGGTTTGATGGTGCCATTCTTCAAAGAAGTAAGTTACCCCCTGGGTGTGTTCGGCTTCATGGTCATGACTTACTTGGTAATTGTGGGCTCTAGCAATGCTGTCAACCTCACCGATGGCCTAGATGGTTTGGCCATCATGCCTGTGGTCATGGTGGGTTCTGCCTTGGGTGTGTTTGCCTATGTCACGGGCAGTTCGGTGTATGCCAAATACTTGTTCTTGCCCTACATCCCAGGCACCGGTGAATTGCTCATTTTCTGTGCGGCGATGGCGGGTGCTGGTTTGGCTTTTTTATGGTTTAACACGCACCCGGCGCAAGTGTTCATGGGCGATGTTGGCGCCCTCGCCTTGGGTGCCGCGTTAGGCACCATTGCCGTCATCGTTCGCCAAGAAATTGTACTGGCCATCATGGGTGGGATTTTTGTGGTGGAAGCTTTGTCTGTCATGGCCCAAGTTTCTTACTTCAAGTACACCAAAAAGAAATATGGCGAAGGACGCCGAATTTTGAAGATGGCGCCACTGCACCACCATTTCGAGAAAAGTGGTTGGAAAGAAACCCAAGTGGTTGTGCGTTTTTGGATCATCACCATGCTCTTGTGCTTGGTGGGACTCTCGACTTTGAAGTTGAGATAAACATGAAATACCTTCAAGGCCAACACATTTTAATTCTGGGGCTGGGCAGTTCTGGCTTGGCCATGGTCCGTTGGTGTGTTGCCATGGGCGCTGAGGTAACGGTAGCAGATACGCGCGAGACGCCTCCCAACTTAAGCATATTGCAGAACGAACTGCCTGAAGTGCATTTCAATGCTGGCGCGTTCACTGTCAATTTGATTGAAGGCACTTCTGTCCGCGCTGTTTTTGCAAGTCCAGGACTTGCACCTACAGAAACAGCAGCGGTGTTAGATGCAGCCAAAGGCCTCGGGCTGTGGGTTGGCGGTGAGTTAAGTTTGTTTGTGCAAGCTCTTGAAAATCTCAAAGCCACACGTGACTACACACCCAAGGTGTTGGCCATTACAGGCACAAACGGCAAGACAACCGTGACAGCACTCACAGGCAAGTTGATAGAGCGAGCTGGCAAAACCGTTAAAGTGGCTGGCAACATTGGCCCCACTTTGCTAGACACTTTGCGTGCGGCCATGGACACTGAGTTGCCAGAAGTTTGGGTGTTGGAATTGTCCAGTTTTCAACTCGACAATGCTGGCCCTTTTGACCCCTTTGCCGCCACTGTCTTGAACATCACCCAAGACCATTTGGATTGGCATGGCAGCATGGACGCCTACGCAGCAGCCAAAGAAAAAATTTTTGGCGCGCATTCCTTGATGGTTTTAAACCGCGACGATGCTCGCGTGATGGCGATGTTGCCAGAACCAGTTCGCGCCAAATTGCAAAAGCCCATCGCGCGTGAGCATCTCACCTACGGTGCAGAAATGCCGCAGCGCCCTGGCGACTTTGGTTTGGAGACCGTCAATGGCATGACGTGGTTGGTGCGTGCCTTAGAGTCAGATGAGACACGCCGCTTGCGCAAAGGTGAAGTAGAAGAAATTCACATCCAGCGATTGATGCCTGCCGACGCTTTGCGAATTCGAGGTCGTCACAATGCTGTGAATGCACTGGCGGCTTTGGCCTTGGCCACCAGCACTGGCGCAAGCTTGGCATCCATGCTGTTTGGTTTGCGTGAATACCAAGGTGAGCCGCACCGCGTGGAGTCGGTGGCCATCGTGAACGACATTGAGTATTTTGACGACAGCAAAGGGACCAACGTTGGCGCCACGGTGGCTGCCTTGGTGGGCTTGGGCTCTGAGCGCCGTGTGCTTGTGATTTTGGGCGGTGAAGGCAAGGGTCAAGATTTCTCGCCATTGGCTGCGCCTGTAGCCAGATATGCACGCGCTGTGGTGTTAATTGGCAGAGACGCCCCCCTGATTCGCGAAGAAATTAAAGCCTGTGGCGTCCCACTGATCGATGCCGCAACTTTGCCCGCGGCAGTGAATGCAGCCAAAGACATGGCGCAAGCTGGCGATGCGGTTTTGTTGTCACCCGCCTGCGCGAGTTTTGACATGTTTCGAGACTACCCCCACCGCGCGCAAGTTTTTTGCCAAGCAGTGGCTGACATTGCCCAAGCAGCAGGCCACCCCATGGAGAGCGTGCTATGACTGAAATGATGTCTCGCTTCATGTCATGGGCCGGCACTTTGTTGAGCCGAGCTGGTCGCTTGCAAGGCGCGACCGAAGGTGGGCTTCCCGTCAATTTGGGCAGCTATGACTATGCCAAAAATGCCTCTGCGCAGGGCAAGATTCAGAACATCGATCAGGCCATGGTGTGGGTGGTTGTGACACTCTTGATGTTTGGCATGATCATGGTGTATTCGGCCACGATTGCCATGCCAGACAATCCCAAGTTTGCCAAATATTCACAAACACACTTTGTGATGCGGCACATCATTTCGATGGTGATTGGCTTTGGCGTCGCTTTGTTGGTTTTTCAGATTCCGCTGGAAATTTGGGAAAAAAATGCCAGGCCCTTGTTCATTGTGGCCTTGGTCCTCTTGGCCGTTGTGCTGCTGCCCTTTATTGGCAAGGGTGTGAACGGTGCCCGCCGATGGATTTCGTTTGGGGTGATTAATTTTCAGCCCTCTGAATTTGCCAAGTTGGCCGTCATCATTTATGCCTCCGATTACATGGTGCGCAAGATGGAAGTGAAAGAGCGCTTCTTCCGCGCTGTGTTGCCAATGGGTGCTGCAGTGGGCCTTGCAGGCATTTTCTTGTTGGCAGAGCCCGACATGGGCGCCTTCTTGGTGATTGCCATCATTGCCATGGGCATTCTGTTTTTGGGCGGTGTCAATGCCCGCATGTTCTTCTTGATTTTCGCCATCTTGGTGTTTACGTTTGCCATGATCATTGCCGCATCACCTTGGCGCAGAGAGCGAATTTTTGCTTACCTCGATCCTTGGGATCCCACACACACCTTGGGCAAGGGTTATCAGTTGTCGCACTCCTTGATTGCCATTGGCCGAGGAGAAATTTTTGGAGTCGGCTTGGGCGGTAGTGTTGAAAAACTACATTGGTTGCCCGAGGCGCACACCGATTTCTTGTTGGCGGTGATTGGAGAAGAGTTTGGCCTGGTGGGTGTGGTTGCCGTCATTGGCATGTTCTTGTGGCTCAGTCGCCGCATCATGGTGATTGGCCGTCAAGCCTTGGCCCTTGATCGCACCTTCGCTGGTTTGGTCGCTCAGGGTGTCGGTATTTGGATTGGCTTTCAATCCTTCATCAACATGGGCGTGAACTTGGGAGCCTTACCGACCAAAGGTTTGACCTTGCCTCTCATGAGTTATGGCGGGTCGGCGATCTTGCTCAACATGGTGGCGATTGCCATCGTGCTGCGAATCGATGCCGAGAACAAACAAATGATGCGAGGTGGCCGCACATGAGTCACTGCGCTTTGATCATGGCTGGCGGCACTGGAGGGCATATTTTTCCAGGCTTGGCTGTGGCCGAATCTTTGCGTGAAGCAGGATGGCGGGTGCATTGGATGGGTGTGCCTGGCAACATGGAAAGTCAATGGGTTCCGCAGCGCGGCTTTGCCTTTGAGCCCGTAGAGTTTGGTGGCGTGCGCGGCAAAGGTTTTGCCAGTTTGGTGCTGCTGCCCTTGCGTTTACTCAAAGCCTTTTGGCAGAGCATTCAAGTGGTTCGCAGAGTCAAGCCCGATGTGGTGGTGGGCTTGGGTGGTTACATCACTTTTCCAGGCGGCATGATGTCTGTGTTGTTGGGCAAACCACTGGTGTTGCACGAACAAAACTCGGTGGCGGGCATGGCCAATCGCGTTTTGGCGGGCGTTGCAGATTGCATATTTAGCGCCTTCCCCCATGTTTTGAAAAAGGCTGTTTGGGTGGGCAATCCATTGCGCCAAGAATTTTTAAACAAGCCTGCGCCTGCAGAGCGATTTGCTGGGCGAACTGGGCCTCTGAAGTTGTGGGTGGTTGGTGGCAGTTTGGGCGCGCAAGCTTTGAATGACATTGTTCCCAAAGCTTTGGCCTTGATGCCCGAGCACAAACGCCCTGTGGTGGTTCACCAAAGTGGTGCCAAGCAAATCGATGCGCTGCGTTCTAACTATCAAAATGCGGGCGTGAAAGCTGAATTGACGCCCTTCATTGAGGACACGGCCCATGCATTTGCAGAGGCAGACTTGATCATCTGTCGTTCAGGCGCTAGCACGGTCACTGAAATTGCAGCTGTTGGCGCTGCCGCCATCTATGTGCCTTTCCCCTTTGCGGTGGACGATCATCAAACCACCAACGCCAAATTTTTAGTGAGTCAGGGCGGTGGCTGGCTGATGCCCCAAGCAGATTTAACGCCTGAGTCTTTGGCTGCACGCCTTGATAGCCTGACGCGTGAAGAACTGTTGGCCTGTGCTGAAAAAGCATGGGCTTTGAAAAAGACCCAAGCCACTCGTGAAGTGGTGGCTGCTTGCGAGGCTTTGGCCGCATGAAACACGCCATTCGTCATATTCACTTTATTGGGGTCGGTGGCTCAGGCATGAGCGGTATTGCCGAAGTTTTATTCAATTTGGGTTACACCATTTCCGGCTCCGATTTGTCCGACAGCAGCACCTTGCGTCGTTTGGCATCGCTTGGCATTCAAACCCATGTAGGTCACAGCGCAGACAACGTCAAGGGTGCCGATGCCGTGGTCACTTCGACCGCCGTCAAAGCCGACAACCCTGAGGTGTTGGCGGCCCGCTCACGGCATATTCCCGTGGTGCCGCGTGCGGTCATGTTGGCAGAGTTGATGCGCATGAAGCAGGGCGTGGCAATTGCAGGCACCCATGGCAAAACCACCACCACCAGCTTGGTGGCCAGCGTTTTGGCTGAAGCCGGCTTAGACCCCACATTTGTGATTGGTGGCCGTTTGAACAGTGCAGGCACCAATGCCAAATTGGGCACCGGTGACTACATTGTGGTGGAGGCTGATGAATCGGATGCGTCCTTCTTGAACTTGCTGCCAGTCATGGCGGTTGTGACCAACATTGATGCCGATCACATGGAGACCTATGGTCATGACTTTGAAAAATTGAAGTCGGCCTTTGTAGAATTTTTGCATCGCATGCCCTTTTACGGCACTGCCATTTTGTGCGCTGATGACCCAGGCGTCCAAAGCATCGTCGACCAACTGGCGCGTCCTGTGACCACTTATGGACTTGAACAGGGTGCTCAAATTCGTGCCGTGGCTGTTCGGGCTGAAAACGGAAAGATGCACTTCAATGTTCAGCGCCGAAACGGCGTAATTTTGCCTGATCTGCAAATCGTTCTCAACTTGCCAGGTCTGCACAATGTGTTGAATGCCTTGGCCGCCATCTCCGTGGCCGTTGAGCTCGGCATTGACGATGCTGCTGTACAGCGTGCCTTGGCCAACTTCAAGGGCGTTGGCAGGCGGTTCCAACGCTATGGTGAAGTGAAGCTCTTGGCGCAAGCGGGCAGCTTTACTTTGATTGATGACTACGGACATCATCCTGTTGAAATGGCGGCCACCTTGGCTGCTGCACGCGGCGCATTCCCTGGCCGTCGTTTGGTATTGGCTTTCCAGCCGCATCGCTACAGCCGAACCCGAGATTGTTTTGAAGATTTTGTCAGTGTCATCAGCCAAGGCGCGGACACGGTTTTGTTGTCTGAAGTTTATGCAGCGGGTGAAGCGCCTATCGTGGCGGCAGATGGTCGATCTTTATCGCGTGCACTTCGTGTCGCCGGCAAAATTGAACCCGTTTTTGTCGATAAAATTGAGGCTATGGCGCAGGCTATTTTTGACAATGCAAAAGACAATGACATCGTCATTTGCATGGGTGCCGGCTCTATCGGCGCAGTCCCTGCACAAGTTCAAAAAATGGGAGGCGCTGCATGACTGCAACTTCTCAAAATTTTGGCAAAGTGGCGGTGCTCATGGGAGGCCAATCGGCCGAGCGCGAAATTTCCTTCTTGTCTGGCCGAGGAGTATTGGCGGCACTGCAATCAAGAGGCGTTGATGCACATGCCTTTGACCCTGCCGAGCGCAATTTGTCCGATCTCCAAAAGCTAGGTTTTCAGCGCTGTTTTATTGCATTGCATGGCCGGTTTGGCGAAGACGGTACTGTGCAAGGTGCGCTTGAATTGTTGGGCATCCCTTACACAGGTTCTGGCGTGATGGCTTCTAGCATTGCCATCGATAAAACCATGACCAAGCGGGTTTGGCTGTCAGAAAATGTGCCCACACCCAATTATGTGTTGCTCAAGCAAAATGATTTGGGTGTGGCGGCACAAACTCGTGTTCTGCAAAGTTTAGGCTTGCCACTCATCGTCAAGCCTGCACGAGAAGGCTCCTCCATTGGGGTGACCAAGGTCACGCAGGCCAGTGATTTGCCCAAGGCGCTTGAAGATGCTGCGCAGTGCGATGCCGATATTTTGTGTGAACAATTTATTGCCGGTGATGAAGTGACCTGTCCAGTTTTGGGTGAAGGCGATACGGCCAAGGCTTTGCCCGTCATTCGAATCATTGCGCCTGCTGGCAACTACGACTATCAAAACAAATACTTCACGGACGACACCCAATACTTGGTGCCGTCTGGTTTGCCAGAAGCCGAAGAAAAAGTCATTCAAGCCCATGCGCTCAAGGCGTACCAAGTGCTGGGTTGCAAAGGCTGGGGCCGGGTCGATGTGATGATTGATGCACAAACTCGGCAACCCTACTTGTTGGAGATCAATACCTCACCAGGCATGACGGGGCACTCTTTGGTTCCCATGTCAGCCAAAGCCGACGGCATGTCTTACGAAGATTTGTGCATCTACCTTTTGGCCTCAGCCAGTTTGGAGCATTCAAGTGCCGAGAAAGGTGGCGCATGAAAAAGCCAATCGTTTTGCCCATGGATGTGCGTCTCATGCAATGGACAGCCACCGGCATGATGGTCTTGGCTTTCGCTATGTGCTTGGCAAGTGGCATCGGTTGGTTGTTGCGGCATCCTGCATTCTCAATTCAAAGCATCACGGTGCGTGGCAATGTGACGCACAGCAACCCTGTGACCTTGCGTGCCAATGTCATGCCACAACTGACCGGCAATTTC
>CAJCDH010000219.1 GCA_903961095.1 uncultured Burkholderiales bacterium
CGGCCCAGGGTGCATCACGATGGCATCAGGTTTGGCCAGTTGCAATTTTTCAGGCGTTAGGCCAAAGCGTTTGAAATACTCTTGACTCGAGGGCAACAAGGCGCCACTCATGCGCTCATTTTGCAAGCGCAAGGTGATGACCACGTCGCAGTCTTTGATGCCTTCTTCCAAATTGTGAAACACCTTCACACCCATCTGTGACATGTCGGCGGGCACCAAGGTTTGCGGCCCCACCACGCGCACTTCGGCACAGCCCAAGGTGGTGAGTGCATGAATGTCAGAGCGCGCCACGCGGGAATGCAGCACGTCGCCCACAATGGCCACGGTGAGGTTAGAAAAATCTTTTTTGTAGTGGCGAATGGTGTACATGTCGAGCAGCCCCTGCGTAGGGTGTGCGTGCCGGCCATCACCTGCATTGACCACGTGCACATGTGGCGCTACGTGTTGCGCTATGAGATATGGCGCGCCAGATTCGGAGTGGCGCACCACAAAAATATCAGCGGCCATGGCCGACAAATTGGCGATGGTATCAAGCAGCGATTCACCTTTAGATGCAGACGAGCGCGCAATGTCGAGGTTGATCACATCAGCCGACAGACGAGTGGCCGCAATTTCAAAGGTGGTGCGGGTGCGGGTGCTATTTTCAAAGAACAAGTTGAACACGCTTTTGCCGCGCAGCAAGGGCACTTTTTTGACCTCGCGGTCGCTCACGCTCACAAAGTTGGCCGCAGTGTCAAGGATGTGAGTCAGGATGTCGCGCGACAAACCTTCAGTGGACAGCAAGTGAATGAGTTCGCCGTTCTTGTTGAGTTGGGGGTTGCGTTTGTAGAGCATTGTTATTTTTTTCCTACTGAACTTGATTCGTCTTGGGCTTGCACTTCAAAACTGAACTCGCCGTTGTCCAAGCGCGCCAGCGCCAAGGATTGAGAGTCGGGTAGCGCCACACGCGCGGCTGCAAAGTCGGCTTGAATAGGCAGTTGTCTGCCGCCGCGGTCAACCAACACAGCCAGTCTGACATTGGCCGGGCGCCCATAGTCAAACAACTCGTTGATCACCGCGCGAATGGTGCGGCCGGTGTAGAGCACGTCGTCCAGAATCAGCACGTCTGCGCCTTGAATTTCAAAGGGCAAGGTAGTTTGCCCACCTGCAGACAAACCGCGCTGTGCAAAGTCATCTCGGTGCATGGCTGACGAGATGCTGCCGTGCTTGCCACTGAGGCCCAAATCTTTTTGCAAACGCTCGGCAAGCCATGCACCGCCTGAGGTGATGCCTACCAAACGTGTTTCAGGGGTGTGCATCGACCGCACACCGCGCAAGAGTTCGCCATAAAGCGCCTCTGCATTCAAAGCCAATGCACTCACGGCAGACTCCTTAAAAATTGTTCCAAAATAATGCACGCTGATGCAGCATCGGCATCTTTCGCGCCGTTTGAGATGGCTTCGGTGGTGCTGTAACGCTCGTCCACTTCATAAACGCTCAAACCAAAACGACCGCGCAACTGACGCGCAAATTTTTGTGCCCGCAAAGTGTTTTCATGAGAAGCACCATCGGGATGAAAAGGCACCCCCACCACCAAAGCATCGGGGGTCCATTCTTTGATTCGTTTTTCGATGTGGGCAAAGCGGGCGTCACCTTCTGCGACGACCGTAGTCTGCGGCGTGGCCTGACGGAGCATGCGGTTGCCAACTGCAACCCCTGTTCGCTTGAGTCCGAAATCAAAAGCCAAAAAACTCTGCTGTGACACAGGCACAGTGAGCGCCTGTTCTAAGCTCATGCGTGGCCCGCCTCAGAGGACAGCATCCAAGCCTGCAAACCCAAAAGCAAGAGCGCTTTTTCGTAGCGTTTTTCAATGGGGGTGTCAAAAATAACGGCAGGATCGGCCTCTACAGTGAGCCAGCTGTTTTCGCCAATTTCAGATTCAAGCTGACCTTCGCCCCACGATGCATAGCCCAAGGTGACCAACACGCGTTTGGGTCCAGAGCCATTGGACAATGCCTCCAACACATCTTTGGAGGTGGTCATGGCAAGGCCACCTGGTACGCTCAAGGTGGAGGCGTAGATGGAGTTGCTTTTGGCTGGGGTCACTGGCAAATTTGAAGATTCCGAAGATTCCGAA
>CAJCDH010000220.1 GCA_903961095.1 uncultured Burkholderiales bacterium
AGTGCCATGCTCAATATTGCGTTTAGACATTTGGACATTGATCGATTAAGTCCATTTCGTGGTCTAAAAATTCCTGGGGAAAATGAACATAAAAGACCGATGCGTATAGTTACGCATGAGCTATTGGTAGAAATTAAGCAGCGATTGCTGCACCGTATAAAACCATATAAATTGATTGGACTCATTCAATTGAACACTGGGATGCGACTGTCTGAACCTGTATTTGCAAGGCTAGATGATTTAGTTTTAGATCATCCAATACCCCATCTTTGGATTCGCAGGAATGAGCTTTCAAGCCGGAAAAACAAAAGTAGCATTCGTGCAGTACCGTTAGTGGGCACCTCTCTTTATGCTGCTCAAAGATTGTTTGATTTTGCGCAAGGGGAGGGCAGCGAATGGTTAGTGCCAGAGTACGCCCACTATCATGGCAGTAACAGTTGCTCAGCGATTCTGAACAAGCATTTAAAAGATCTGGATTTTCGAAGCCATATGTTCCGTCATGCTCTTATCGACCGGATGAAGGCCTGTAATGACATACCAACACGATTGGCTGAAAGTATCACTGGTCATTCCAGTGGCGGGTCTGAATTTAACAATTACGGAACTGTTGGTTACACACTCGAGCAGAAGCTTGCAGTCTTGAAAAGAATCACCATCTGATTTTGGTTATAGGTGTGTCTACAAAATTTGGAAAATACCAGTAATCATATTTACATGATCTTTAATAGTTATGGCTGAGGCAGCAATCGCTGCAGGTAGTGTTTTTCTACGTTTTGAATTACCATTTAGCGCTATGAAGAATCTTCTGCGCTTTATTGCTTTTGTCCTGATGGTCGGGGGTGCTTACGCACAGAGTAATTTGCCTGCTTGTCGGGGTAGTGATGTTTCTAAATGGAATAAATGCGTTGGTACAGCAGCCTTTACTAGCGGCAATAAGTATGCTGGTGACTACAAGGATGGCAAGCGCAACGGTTACGGTATTTACACCTTCACGAATGGTAATAGATACGTTGGTGAGTTCAAGGACAACAAGCGCAACGGGCAAGGTACTTTAACCTTTGCCAATGGCAATAAATACGTTGGTGCGTTCAAGGATGACAAGATAAATGGACAAGGTACTGAAACTTTTGCCAGTGGCTCTACATATGTTGGTGAGTGGAAGGACGACAAGTACAACGGTCAAGGCACTGCGACTTTTGTCAGTGGCTCTAAACATGTTGGTGAATTTAGGGATGGCAAAGCCCACGGGAAAGGTACTTACACATTTGCCGATGGCTCTACATATGTTGGTGAGTTCAAGGATGACAAGTACAACGGGCGAGGTACTTTAACCTTTGCCAATGGAACTAAATACGTTGGTGAGTTCAAAGATGGCGATTACAACGGACTTGGTACTATGTATGCAGCTGATGGCTCAGTCATCAACCAAGGTATTTGGGCTGATGACAAGTTTGTGCGTTAAATTAGGCTGACATTACTCAGACTTCGGCTTTGGCTGGATATTTTTTTAGTTGGTTTTGCCCGTGTTCAGGGGGCCAAATTAATTTTGATCTGACCCCATTTATTGGATGACTCAAACTGACAAATCGATTTTGAGGGTGCCTGAGTAAGCTTTTTGAGAAATTAAGTTCCCATCCATTTTTTTGACAGTATGGCCATCAGATGGAAAAGAATGAAGCAGTCCGCCTCGGTTTAGTAATTCCTGCGCAAAGTGTTTGGCAGCATACAAGTTACTGCTTTGCAAAGCAGAGCCAATCTTGTTTAAATATGGGTCAGCGGACACGGAAAGGTCGAAATTGACAAGTGCAATGAATGCTTGTCGCGCAGAATCCAAATCGCCTGCACTGATGCTTTGAAGCAATGCTTGCAGCTTTTGCTTGCGGCGGTTTTGCCTATCACCCTGCGATGAATTGTTGCCACCTAATTGCCGAGAATTGTCGTTAATGCGTAGAGAAATTAAAGTGTCCATGATGAGGACTCCTTTCGATCTTTAAAACTGTGTGTCTAAACCTCTTCTTTTTTTACGATTTCAATTTCAAAATAAGTGATTGGCTGTTTGTTAGACCTGTGGCAAAAATGCTCAATAAAAATTGAATGTCAAAAAATCAGCCAATCATCGGAAACAAAGCATAAACAGTGCCGGCCAACAGAGCGGCAATTATTTACCGCTCTAAAGCGCAGAGTTACTAAAAATCAAATCAATTCAGGACTTTCAGAAGATCCATCGCCAGTAAATGGGGCTAAGGGGTGGGTAGGTTCTGACAGGGGGGCAGGTCACCCCTACAAAAAACTTTGGCAAAAATTACCGTTTTATTTTTTAAGCGGCAAAAAATCGTACTAATTAGCCTAAAACGGCAACGATACCTCCAAAAAATCATGGCGCAGTTTATGCATCGAGTCACAAGCATGAGGTGCAATTTGCCTCTACATGCCGGGCAACCGGAAGACCGAGAAGCTTAGAGAGGACTTTATATGCTGATCAAGTCAACGTTTTTAGTAACCGAAGCACATTACGATACCTATGAAATTATCTGTGGAATATTTTCCTTAGTATCAATTTTTACTTTTGTAATATTAGGATTTTTTCTATAGCCAAAAAATTCACGCAAGCGCCCTTTATCAAGGTTCATGAGTGCCATTTTGAGCATCTAGCCTAGTTGCAATCTCGGTCAGAGTGATTTTTTTGTATGGGAGGGTGCAGGCTAAACCCACATAAATTATTGTGATCGATGCCCGTGCTGCATTACGGACACTGCAACTTACCTGACGTCTTAAGCCTGAGGCACGGGGGTGGGTATGCCATTTGCGTCAATGGCCACATAAGTCAAACGCGCTTCTGTCACTTTAATAAATTCGCCTTGGTTGGAAAAGCGCTCTGCAAACACTTCCACTTGAACGGTGATGGACG
>CAJCDH010000221.1 GCA_903961095.1 uncultured Burkholderiales bacterium
AAGATGTAAAGACAGCACACACGCCCACACTGCGCGCAGACTTTGGCGTGGTGATAGAAAAAACACAACGCGAGTTGCAAGAAATTCCATGAGTCGATTTGCAAGAGGTCACACCCGACAAACAGCAAATCATTTCCAGTCGATCGTTTGGCAACATGGTCACTGAACTGCCGGTTTTAAAAGCCGCTTTGTCTACGTTCGTGGCCAACGCCTGCGCCAAACTGCGTGCACAAAACAGCCAAGCCGCCCTCATTCAAGTCTTCTTGCACACCAACCGTTTTAGAAAGGACTTGCCGCAATACAGCCCTAGCTTGGCCGTGCCACTGCCCTACCCTACCAACGACAGCTTGGTGATTTTCAGGTGGGTGGATGCGCTGTGCGAGCGCATGTACAAGCCCGAGTACCAATACAAAAAAGCTGGCATCATGCTGAGCGAAATCAGTCCAGTGACTCACCATCAAGGCGACTTGCTCGAAGAGCCTGCGCCGGCGCAAGGCACATTGATGCAAACCTTGGATGCCCTGAACAAACGCTTTGGCCGCGGTGCGGTGAAGGTGTCCACACAAGGCGCGTACAGCGGGTGGCAGATGCGGCAAGAAAGAAGATCGCCCAACTACACCACCGACTGGGCGGAAGTACCAGTGGTTTAGCCATCTCATAAAAAGAGTGCATTCACCCAGAAGATGTGCGAAACTGCGGGCAAGGCCCTATAGCCATGCAACCTCAAACACTCATCGTCGGTATTCACCTCGCCCGCAGCACTCGCGGTCGCATTTGCTCGCCTCCAAACAAACGCTTCTGATTTTTTCGCTAAGCGTTTTTTAATTTTTTGGAGATAGACATGGCTGATTTGTTTGACAATCCAATGGGTTTGTGCGGTTTTGAGTTCGTAGAGTTTGCATCCCCTGTGGCGGGTGTGCTAGAGCCCTTGTTCGAAAAAATGGGCTTCTCTTTGGTAGCCAAACACCGCTCTAAAGATGTGGTGCTTTATCGCCAAGGCGATATCAATTTCATCGTCAACCGCGAGCCCAAAAGTTTGGCGGGCTACTTTGCTGCCGAGCACGGGCCGTGCGCATGCGCCCTAGCGTTCCGTGTCAAAGACTCGCACAAAGCCTACGCCCGCGCACTCGACATGGGCGCACAGCCCGTTGAAGTGCCTACAGGCCCCATGGAGTTGCGACTGCCCGCCATCAAAGGCATCGGCGGCGCACCCTTGTATTTAATCGACCGCTACGAAGACGGCAAGAGCATCTACGACATCGACTTTGAATTCCTTGAAGGCGCCGACCGGCATCCCTTTGGCCATGGCCTGAAACTCATCGACCACCTCACACACAATGTGTACAAGGGACGTATGTCTTTTTGGAGCAGCTTTTACGAGAAGATTTTCAACTTCCGTGAAATCCGTTACTTTGACATCAAGGGTGAGCACACGGGCCTGACCAGCCGTGCCATGTCAGCGCCCGATGGCCTCATTCGCATTCCCTTGAACGAAGAATCTGGCAAAAACGGTGGGCAAATTGAAGAGTTCTTGATGCAGTTCAACGGCGAGGGCATTCAGCACATTGCCCTGCTCACCGACGACATCATGAAGAGCGTCGATTCGCTTCAAATGGCAGGCATTCCCCTCATGACGGCACCCAACGACATTTACTATGAAATGCTGGAAGAGCGCCTGCACGGCCATGGCGAACCTGTGGCTGAGCTGCAAGCTCGGGGTATATTGATGGATGGCTCTACCGCCAATGGCGAGAAACGTTTGCTTTTACAAATTTTCTCGCAAACCTTGTTGGGCCCTGTATTTTTTGAGTTCATTCAGCGCAAGGCCGATGAAGGTTTTGGCGAAGGCAACTTCAAAGCATTGTTTGAGTCCTTAGAACGTGATCAAATTAGACGTGGCGCACTTGAAATAGACGCCTAAAGGAAAGTCATGAAAATCAGCCGAATTCACCATGCCGCTTACCGCTGCAAAGATGCCAAAGAAACCGTTGAGTGGTATGCCAAAAATTTGAACATGGACTTTGTCTTGGCCATTGCCGAAGACTTGGTGCCCTCCACCAAAGCACCCGACCCCTATATGCACATTTTCTTGGATGCCGGCGGCGGCAATGTGCTGGCGTTTTTTGAACTGCCCAATTCACCCGAAATGGGCCGCGATGAAAACACCCCAGGGTGGGTGCAACACATGGCCTTTGAAGTGGACAGCATGGAAACCTTGCTGGCAGCCAAAGCCAAACTAGAGGCCAATGGTGTTGACGTACTGGGCCCTACCAACCACACCATTTTTAAAAGCATTTACTTCTTTGACCCCAATGGCCACCGCTTGGAACTGGCTACCAACACAGGCACCCCCGAGATGTACAAAACCTTGGACGAGGTAAAGTGGGACATGCTGAACGAGTGGAGCAAAACCAAACGCGCGCCCAAACATGCGGCTTGGATGCATGAGCCTAGCTAATACTTTTAAACCAGTCTAAGACATCATAGATGGTGAAGAGTTTGGCACTCACACTGGAAATGATGCGGTAGAGTTCGGAGCACGTTTGGCGCGGATCGCTTCTATCACTTCGTCCATGGTGTGAACTCGGCCCGCATCGACATCTGCTTGTGAGATGGCCAAAATTTTGAGTAGGGCCAAAGTTTCTTCCGTTTTCTCAGCTTCTGCGGCACCCAAATCGCCCATTTGCATAATAGCCAATAGTTTGGTTTGCGCAGTGCTAAGCATGATGAGGTCCGCCTTGAAGTGCGCATGAAACTTTTGGGTACCAACATTGCTGTTCGCAGCTGTGTGAGGAACCCACCCACCCCATCCTCACACAGCGAGCTCAGAAAGAAACCGATTTACTTCGACTGACTCAAAGCATTACCCACCATCTTGGACGTGATGTCGACAATTTGAATCATGCGCTCGTAGGGCATTCGGGTGGGGCCAATGACGCCCAAGGTGCCCACCACATGGCCATCTACCTCGTAGGACGCGCTCACCACCGACAGCTCTTGCATGGGCACAAACTGGCTTTCGCCACCAATGAAAATGCGCACGCCATCGGCTTGGCTAGACACATCGAGCAAACGCATGAGCTGCGTTTTTTGTTCAAACAAATCGAAGGCCTGGCGCAAGTTGCCCATATCGCTTGAGAAATCGCTGACCGACAACAAATTGCGCTCACCCGAAATAACCACATCGCCTTCGTCTTCACTCAAGGCTTCAGAACTCATTTGCACGGCAGCCTGCATGAGGCTGGCAATTTCAGATTGCAAATTGACCAGTTCTTGCTTGACACGCAGTCGAACTTGCTCAATGGCCATACCTGCATAGTGAGCGTTCAAATAATTAGAAGCTTCAATGAGTTGGCTTTGTGAGTAATCGGCCTCGGTAAAGATGACCCGGTTTTGCACATCGCCCTCTGGCGACACAATGATCAGAAGCACGCGTTTTTCAGACAATCGCAAAAACTCAATGTGCCTAAACACCGAGGCGCGCTTGGGTGCCATGACCACACCCACGTAGTGCGACAGGCTAGACAGCATATTGGCCGCATTGGCAATGACCTTCTGCGGTTGGTCTGGCGCTAGGCGTTGTGTGAGCAGTTCACCCTTCTGAACGGTGAGCATGGTGTCGACGAATAGGCGATAACCCCTATTGGTGGGAATTCTGCCAGCCGATGTATGCGGGCTAGCAATCAGGCCCAACTCTTCAAGGTCGGACATGACATTTCGAATGGTGGCAGGGGATAATTCAAGCCCAGAAGCCTTAGAGAGCGTGCGGGAACCCACAGGCTGTCCATCCGCAATGTAGCGTTCAACCAGCGCTTTGAGTAATAACTTGGCACGATCATCTAGCATTCGGCCATTTTAATGATGTAATTTGCGAATGAAATCTAAATTTCGTCATGTCGCGTTATTTGGCAAGCACCACACCATGGTGACGGGCACCGCTTTGGAAAGCTCACGCCGGGTTTTGGACGATGTTGCCCAGTTTTTAAGTCGCATCGGTGCAGAGGTGGTCATGGAAGCGGGCACCTCAGAGCACTTGGGCCTCAACCTATACCCCACCCTCAAAATGGCCGACATCGGCAAGCAATGCGATTTGGGCTTGGTGGTGGGCGGCGACGGCACCATGTTGGGCATTGGCAGGCAAGTGGCATCTTTTGGACTCCCGCTCATTGGCATCAACCAAGGCAGACTAGGCTTCATTACCGACATCCCCATTGAGGCATATGCCCAAACGCTCAAACCCATGCTCATGGGCCATTTTGAAGAAGAGCAACGCAGCCTGCTGCATGCACAAGTTTGGCGCGACAAACATTGCGTGTTTGATGCTTTGGCCATGAACGATGTGGTGGTGAACCGTGGTGCCACTTCTGGCATGGTTGAACTTCGCATTGAAGTTGATGGCCGTTTTGTGGCCAAGCAACGCGCCGATGGCTTAATTGTGGCAACACCTACCGGTTCTACCGCTTACTCATTGTCGGCCGGTGGTCCTTTGATGCACCCCAATTTGGCTGGCTTGGTCATAGCACCTATTGCACCGCACACGCTGTCCAATCGTCCCATTGTGTTGCCAGACACCTCTAAAATTAACATTGAAATTGTGTCTGGCCGCGATGCCAGCGCCAACTTTGACATGCAGTCATTGGCCAGCCTCATGATTGGCGATCAAATTACCGTAGAGCAGTCGTCGCACAAAGTGCGCTTTCTGCATCCGCAAGGCTGGAACTACTTCGACACCTTGCGCAAGAAAATGCATTGGAACGAAGGGGGCATCTAAGCCATGGCTTTGCGGCACATCAGTCTGCGTGACTTCGTCATTGTTCGAGAACTTGACTTAAATCTAGCGTCAGGTTTCAGCGTGCTCACAGGCCAAACTGGCGCAGGCAAATCCATTTTGATTGACGCTTTGCAATTGGCATTGGGTGAGCGCGCCGATTCAAGTGTGGTCCGAGAGGGTGCGACGCGATGTGAAGTGTCGGCTGAGTTTGATTGCCCTGCTCAAGCGCAAGCTGTGCTGGAAGATGCAGGCTTTGAAGTTTCAGACACGCTGCTCCTAAGGCGCAGTGTTGACACTCAAGGTAAAAGCCGCGCATGGGTTAATGGCAGCCAAGCTACAGCCACCCAGCTGCGCGCCTTGGGCGAAATGCTTCTAGACATTCATGGCCAACACGCATGGCAAAGCCTCACACGGCCCGATGCAGTGCGTGGCTTGCTTGATGCCTATGCGGGGCTTAACACCGATGGCCTGAAGTCGGCTTGGCATACCTGGCGGCAAGCACAGCAAGCAGTGCAAACCGCCCGCACTGCGCAAGATTCTCTGAGCCGTGAGCAAGAGCGCTTGGCTTGGCAAATTGGCGAACTCGGCAAGCTAGCCCCAGCCTTGGATGAGTGGGACGACTTGAATGCACAGCACACGCGGCTTTCTCATGCGCAAGCCCTGATTGATGCGGGTCAAGCTGCCATTGGCTCGCTAGATGGCGACGAATCATCACGCCTTGGCAGCCCCACAGGCGCCTTGGGTTTGCTGTCGCAAGCTGTTGCGCAATTGCAAGATCAAGCGCATGTCGAGCCCGAGTTTCAAAGTATTGCAGAGGTGCTTCAATCGAGTCTTGCGCAGGCCGAAGACGCGGCTCACTCTTTGCAGTCATACCTGCGCAAAACCGATCTCGACCCCGACCGCTTGAACGAGCTTGATCAGCGGCTTTCGCAGTGGCTCTCACTGGCTCGCAGGTACAAACGGCCACCGGAAGAGTTGGCGGCCTTGTTGGTCAGCTGGAAACAAGAGCTCAATGCACTAGAAGCCGCAAGCGATTTGGAGGGCCTTGAAGCCCAAGAAAAAACGGCCTGTCTGGCGTATCAAACCGAAGCCAAAAAACTCTCACAACAACGCAAAAAAGCTGCGCCCAAACTGGCACAAGCCGTCACGCAAGCCATGCAAAACTTAGGCATGCAAGGTGGCCGTTTTGAGGTCAACTTGCTCAGCTTAGACCAAGCTGCGCAGCATGGCCTAGAAGACATTCAATTCTTAGTAGCAGGCCACGCAGGCAGCACCCCAAGGCCTGTTGGCAAGGTGGCATCTGGTGGGGAACTCTCGCGCATTGCTCTGGCCATTGCGGTGACCACCAGTGAACTGGGCGAAGCCGGTACCCTCATTTTTGATGAAGTCGACTCAGGTGTCGGCGGCGCTGTGGCCGAAACAGTGGGCCGACTCATGAAGCAACTGGGCGTTCACCGTCAAGTTTTGGCCGTCACGCATTTGCCTCAAGTAGCTTCATGCGCAGACCATCATTTGCTGGTGAGTAAGACCAGCAGCACAGAAGGGGTTAGTAGCAGCGTCATACCCATTGCAGGCGAGTTGCGAGTCACTGAAATTGCACGCATGCTAGGTGGAGAAAAATTGTCAGCAACCACCTTGGCGCATGCGCGCGAGATGCTCACCAAGTAATTTTTAAAATTATGGAAATCGTACTTATCACCGGTATGTCAGGCTCAGGGAAATCTGTGGCATTGCGCGCATTGGAAGACTCCGGTTTTTATTGCGTTGACAACTTGCCACCAGAGCTTCTCGTTCCTTTTGCCGAACTTGAAAATGGGCTAAAAGAAGAACGCGTGGCCATCGCCATTGATGTCCGTAGCGCAAGTTCATTGCCACTCATGCCAGGTCAATTGCAAGTTTTGGACAGTCTTGGCTTCAAAATTACACCTATTTTCTTGGATGCATCCTCAGACACTTTGCTCCGTAGATACTCAGAAAGCAGGCGTCGCCATCCTTTGTCAGGTCGCAACGCCACCGAGGGCGAACTGGCCCTGACCGAGTCCATTGAATACGAGCGTGAGCTGCTCTCGCGTTTGCGTGAAAAATCTCACATCATTGAGACTAGTTTTTTGCGAGCGCCACAATTGCAAAGCTACGTCAAATCACTGGTCGACTCAACAGGGGCCAAGCTCACCTTGGTGTTTGAATCATTTGGTTTTAAGCGAGGCATTCCCACCGATGCCGACTACGTGTTTGATGTACGTATGCTACCCAACCCGCACTACGAAAATGCACTCCGGCCCCTAACGGGCAAAGATGAACCAGTTCAAAAGTTTTTAGGCCTCTATCCAGATGTGAAGCTCATGCAGTCACACATTACAAACTTCATAGAACACTGGCTACCCGCCCTTGAAAAAGACCATCGCAACTACATCACGGTGGCCATTGGCTGCACCGGAGGACAGCATCGTTCGGTCTATTTGGTTGAACAACTCAGTCAACATTTCAGTACGAACTGGCTCACACTCAAGCGTCACAGAGAATTAGACAGCAAGTGACGAATGGGCGTTGGCAGACCCAATGCCTGCCAATTATTTTCTGACCACCACGCGCCAGTTTGTGGTGTTTTTGGCTTTTGTTTGAGTCTCACTTTGACCACATGACAATGCAAATCTTTGTGAGTCAAGACATGCTTGAATGCGGGCAACACTGACACTTCCAGTTGGCCAGTGGCTTGAGATTTTATTGATCGCATCGGACTGGTTTTGGAGTTTGTCTCAAACACTGTTCGCAAAGACGCTTCAGACTCAAAAACAGGCAAGCTGTAAAGACTGGCCCAAATACCCGAAGAAGGCCGCTTCTCTAGCCACACCTCGCCCTTCGAGTTTTGCGCCAACAAAAGCCAAAGCACCTCGCTTGTGCGCTTAATTTTGCGAGTTTTGACAGGGAATTTTTCAGGCTCAGCTTGGGCCAATGCTTTGCACTCATTCTTCACGGGACAAGCTTGGCAATTGGGCTTGCGCGGTAAACAAATGGTTGCACCCAAATCCATGAGAGCCTGTGAATAACGCGGCATCGCTGTTGTTAACTGGCGTGTCGGCAACGCATTTTCAGCCAACTGCCACAATGCTTTTTCGTTTTGACTCACCGACAAATCGGCGGCATAGGCCCAAACGCGAGTGAGCACCCGTTTCACATTGCCGTCCATGATGGCAACTCGCTCAGAAAAACAAAACGATGCCACAGCAGCCGCGGTCGATCGACCAATGCCTGGCAAGGTGATCAATTCTGCAGCCGTTGAGGGAAACTTGCCGTCAAATCGGGTTACCACGTCCTTGGCACACTGGTGCAAATTGCGCGCACGACTGTAATAGCCCAAGCCACTCCACAAGCCCATCACCTTGTCTTGCGATGCCGCTGCCAAGTCGGCCACAGTAGGAAAGTGTTGCAAAAACTTTTCGAAGTAGCCCAGTACGGTGCTCACCTGTGTTTGCTGCAGCATGATCTCTGACAGCCACACTCGGTAAGGGTCTTGGGTATTTTGCCAAGGCAAGTGATGCCGGCCATGTGCCTGTTGCCAAGCCACCAAGGTCTCAGCAAAGGAGCGTTTTTCTTTCAATGCTTTTGACATACAGGGCAGAAAAATGTTGAGCGCTGACCTTGCACAATTTGCTTGATGGGCGTGCGACATGCTCTGCAGGGCAAGCCAGCTCTGCCATACACCGCAGCCTCAAGTTGAAAGTACCCCGTATTGCCCTGAGCATTGACAAAATCTTTCAGGCTACTTCCGCCTTGTTCAACCGCTCTGGCAAGTACTTGCCTGATAGCCGTATGCAATTTAGCCACTCTGGGCCCGCTTACTTGATGGGCTTTGACTGTTGGACGAATGCCCGACATGAACAAAGCTTCAGACGCATAAATATTTCCAACCCCCACCACCACATCGCCAGCCAACAAGACTTGCTTGATAGGCGCTGCGCGTTTTTTCAAGCCTTGCTTAAACAGCTTGAGTTCAAAGCCATCTGTGAGGGGTTCCATGCCCAACTTACCCAGCAACTTGGCGGCAGGCCCATCTTGTTCGGAATGAGACCAAACGGCCGCGCCAAAGCGGCGTGGATCATGCAAACGCAAAACGCCGTTTGTGGTGACCAAATCCATGTGGTCGTGCTTGCCTGCTGCGGCCTGTACTGGCGCAAAATTGAGGCTCCCTGACATGCCCAAATGCAACATCAAGATGCCGCGGTCCATGTCCAACAAAAGGTACTTGCCACGGCGCCTGACGCCCATGATGCTTTGACCCACCAAGAGGGTGGTCGGAACACCCAGGGGCCACCTCAAAGGCTTGCCCATGTGCATGGCCAAAACCCGAGCGCCAGCAATCCGGCTGGCAAAACTCAGCCGGGTGACTTCAACTTCTGGCAATTCGGGCATGGAATGACTTCAATTACAGGGTGAAATGGGGGGGTGGCGCTACCTAAACACAGCTCGTGGATTATGATGGCTTCATGAAATATTGGTTCTCCTCTTTCGCATTGGTCTGGGCTACAGCAGGTGTTTGTGCCGAGCCACCCGTGCAAAACTCCCAGCTCAATGCCGTTTTGTTTTACCAATTGTTGTTGGGCGAACTCAATGTGCGTGCGGGTGAACCAGGTTCTGGCTTTGCCATCATTTTGGATGCTGCTCGAAAAACCAAAGATGAAGCCTTGTTTCAGCGCGCTACCGAATTGGCTCTCCAATCTCGATCAGGGGAGGCTGCTTTGCAAGCGGCTAGGAACTGGAAGACGAGCCTTCCAGAATCGCAAGAAGCCAATCGGTATATTTTGCAAATTTTGTTGGCGCTCAATCGCATCGAGGAAGCTGGGCAAGCTTTAAAAACCAGCATTTTTAGCCTTCCCATTCAAGAACAATCAGCCGCCATTGGTTCTATTCCACGGGTGTTTAGCCGCGTTCAAGACAAAAATTTCGCAGCCAAAGTGGTCGAGCAAGCGATCTCTGCGGCAATTAAAAATCCCGAAACTGCAGCCAGCGCTTGGACCGCCATTGGCCGAATGAAACGCGATGCCGGCGAAATTCAAGCTGCTGCCGAAGCTGCCCGCGCAGGTCACGCCGCCAACAACAAAGCCCCTGGCCCCATTATGTTGGCCCTGAGCCTTCTCAACTTTGTGCCTGGTGAAGTACAGGCCATGATCGCCCATTACATGGCTGGCGAGGCGCTTCCAGACTTACGCCTTGGCTATGCCCGAACATTGATTGATCTTGATCAGATGCAATCGGCTTTGGTGCAACTCAATCTACTTTCAAAACAGCACCCCGAATTTGCCCCCGGCTGGTTATTTTTAGGTTTGTTACAAAGTGATTTGTCACAAACATTGCAAGCAGAACTGTCTCTTCAGCAATACATCAAGTTGGTTGGCAATACGAAAGGCCTTGACCAAACAGGCGGATTATCAGAGGCCTACTTGGCCCTTTCGCAAATTGCTCAAAAGCAAGGACGTTTAGCCCAAGCCGATGAATGGTTATCACGCATTTCACCAGACTCAGATCCGCTCAAAGTCGCAAGCCGCCGTGCTGCACTGTTAGCCCAGCAAGGGCGCAAGCTAGAGGGACTTAAGTTGCTTGAACAGGTGAAGGTAAGCAGTCCACAAGTTGCACGGCAAAAGGCATTGGCACTTTCCCAGTGGTTGCGCGAGGACAAACAATTTAACGCAGCGCTGACCACCATTGAGGAAGCCTTGACGAAGTTTCCAGCAGACACCGATTTGCAGTCAGAGTTGGCCATGATTTGTGAAAAGTTAGGCCGCTTTGACCAAATGGAAAGCCTGTTGCGAGGCATTATGAAAACCAAGCCAAGTGACCCCCATGCTTTCAACGCCTTGGGATACTCGCTGGCTGATCGAAAAATAAGGCTTGATGAAGCACGTGAACTTATTCTCAAGGCAATTCAGTTAGCCCCTCGCGACCCCTTTATTCAAGACAGCCTAGGCTGGCTCGAATACCGGGTTGGCAACACCACTGAGGCTCTTCGTATTCTTGAGGCTGCTTTTAAGGCGCGGCCTGATGCAGAAATAGCGGCACACTTGGGCGAGGTCTATTGGGTCTTGGGTCAGCAAGACAAAGCCGGCACCGTTTGGCGTGAAGGCTTGATGCTCAAATCTGACAACGAAACCCTGCTTGAAACACTCAAGCAATTCAAGTTCAATCCTTGACCGGATGGGGTGGCATGTTGACGATACGTTTAGTTGCATTGGGATGTTCCTGTATGTTGCTTTTGGGTGCATGTTCAACTCAGCCAAACACGCCTCAAACCTTCACACCACCTGCCAAGCTTGACAATTCGCAAGTTGTTAACGTGGAGGCGCCCCCTCTTCCAACAGCATTCAAAGCTGGAAGGTTTGCACTTCAAATTGATACTGAGCCGCCCCAATCCTTCATCACCTCATTTGACTTAACCGGTGGCTGGCCCGAGGGCACGCTGAACATCTACAACCCTTTGGGCTTGCAAATGGCCAGAGTCGAGTGGACGACTCAAGGTGCCCGCCTCGTGCAGGGCAAACAAATCCGCGAATCAGCCAGCCTCGAACGTTTGGTTTTTGAACTCACCGGAACCCAACTGCCCACCACCGCATTGGTCGACTGGCTAGCTGGCAAGCCCACACCGGCTGAGGGCTGGAGAGTCGATGTGAGCGAGTGGCACTTGCGCCGATTGGTGCTAGAAAGGGTTCAGCCCGCACCGCGCACCGTGCTGCGAATTGCCTTTGAATCATGACGTCTTTGCACCAAGTCTTAGCGCCCGCCAAACTCAATCTGTTTTTGCACATTACAGGCCGCAGGGCCGACGGCTACCACCTGCTTCAATCGGTGTTCATGCTCATAGATTGGTACGACACCTTGCACTTTGACCTTCGCCGTGATGGCCAAGTCAGCCGCGAAGACCTCACATTGAAGCTGCCTGAAGATGACCTCATTACTCGCGCGGCAAGGCTTTTGCAGCAGGCCAGCGGAACCTCATTGGGTGCTCACATTGCAGTAGAAAAATCTATTCCTGCACAGGCCGGCATGGGCGGCGGCTCTTCCGATGCAGCCACTTGCCTGTTGGCACTGAACAAGCTTTGGAATCTCCATTTCACAGTCAAGCAACTGGCCGAACTGGGATTAAAACTAGGCGCGGACGTCCCTTTCTTTCTCAAAGGAGAAAATGCTTGGGTAGAAGGAGTGGGTGAAATCATCACGCCCATTTCGGTGCCACCCGCTCAGTTTGTTGTAATCAAGCCGCCAGAAGGACTGGAAACCGCCAAAATTTTTGGCGCTGAAGCTTTAAATCGAGATTCAAAGCCTGCTACAATTTCGGTCTTTGCAGCAAACCCGTTCGGCTTCGGCCACAACGACCTGCAACCAGTGGCTCAACGCCTCTGTCCCCAAATTAGCGACGCAATCGCCTGGCTTGAATCAGCCAGATTAGAGCCCGCTTTAGTTAATGGCAGAATGTCGGGCTCCTGGAGTGCAGTGTTTGCGAAAGTGCCACGCGGCTCGAATTTAAGTCAAATGCCTCAAGTTCCATCAACTTGGACTCATTGGCAAATTCGAATGTGTGGCAATTTGGAAGTTCACCCCCAAAAGGGTTGGGCCTCCAGCGACGATTGATCGGTCGGCAGCTTTAGTTTTCTATCGTTGCCAACCCGTGTAGGGGAGTCGCCAAGTTGGTTAAGGCACCGGATTTTGATTCCGGCATGCGAAGGTTCGAGTCCTTCTTCCCCTGCCAAATCTTTCACAAGCCGTCAAACGCCATGTGATTTGATGCGCGGTCACACGCGCAGTGATTGAAATTTATGCGCTAACCCGCATCGGCCCTTCATTTGATCGCTCAGAAGTTCATGCTGCAACCCAACGCAAATTCACATTCAGACTTCATGGTCTTCACTGGCAATGCCAACCCCGTGTTGGCGGCCGAAGTTGCCTACGAGTTGGACGTCACACTTGGCTTGGCCGACGTCGGTCGCTTCTCCGACGGTGAGGTCAGGGTTGAGCTAAAGCAAAACGTTCGGGCACGCGATGTGTTTGTGATTCAATCGACATGCGCACCCACCAACGAAAACATGATGGAACTGCTGATCATGGTCGACGCTTTAAAGCGCGCCTCAGCAGGTCGCATCAGCGCCAGTGTGTGCCGGTCTGGGCTTGTTGATAGCGTGGCTCTTGGCGCGCACGGATTTCAAAGGTAAAAATGCATTTGAATTTGCAGCCCTTCTGACC
>CAJCDH010000222.1 GCA_903961095.1 uncultured Burkholderiales bacterium
AGCGCATCCAACCACAGCCACCCCGTGATACTTACCAGACCGATGCCAATGACCACACCCACAGACGTCCACACATCGGTGACCAAATGTTTGGCATCGGCTTCTAAGGCAATAGAGCGGTGTGTTTTAGCTGCGTCAAACATCACCCAAGCCAACAAACCATTCAAAACCGAACTGCCCACCGACAAAGCCAAGCCCAAGCCCACTTGCTCAATCGGTTGTGGTTCAAAAATTCGATGGCTGGCCGCCCAAATGATGCCGATCGCCGCCACTATGATCAAAATACCTTCAAAGCCCGAGGAAAAATATTCTGCTTTGTGATGGCCATAAGGGTGCTCTTCATCGGCAGGCCGCGCCGCCACCGTGACCATCACCAAGCCAAAAATAGCACTGGCCAAATTGACCAAGGACTCCATGGCGTCTGACAACAAGCCCACAGAATCTGTGATCCACCAAGCCAAGGTTTTGAGCGTGATGGTCATGATGGCGACCACCACCGAAGCCCACATCAAAGTACGCGGAGACCATGCAGGTAATTTGGAAATCATGGCTTCAGGTTAACGCACAAGCAAGACTTTGGCCACGCGTCAAATCAAAAGAAAAGCATCAAGCACTTAAATGCACGCGCGCAAACTTGCGTTTGCCCACCTGAACCACATAGCTGCCAGCATCCAACTTCAAGCCCTTGTCGCTCACGACAGCAGAGTTCACACGCACACCACCCCCATCGATCAAGCGATTGGCTTCAGAGCCCGAAGGTGCCAAGCCCGCCATCTTGAGCAGAGCACCAATGCCCAAAGGCGCACCGCTCAAACTCACTTCTGGAATTTCATCGGGCACACCACCCTTGCTGCGATTGATAAAGTCTTGCTCGGCCGCTTCGGCCGCCGCGGCCCCATGGAAGCGCGAGGTAATTTCTTTGGCCAAAGCCACCTTGGCCTCCTTGGGATTCAAACCCTCCGCCACTTGTTTTTTCAAAACCTCAATGTCGGCCATCGACTTGAACGACAGCAAGGTGTACCAGCGCCACATCAGCACATCAGAAATAGACAAGACCTTGGCAAACATGGTGTTGGGCTCTTCACTGATGCCGATGTAATTGTTTTTAGACTTGGACATTTTGTCCACGCCATCCAAGCCTTCTAACAAAGGCATGGTCAAAATACATTGCGGCTCTTGGCCAGATTCAGCCTGCAAGTGCCGGCCCATGAGCAAGTTAAATTTCTGATCGGTGCCGCCCAACTCGAGGTCAGATTTCAAAGCCACAGAGTCATAACCCTGCATGAGCGGATACAAAAACTCGTGCACGCTGATCGGCGTGCCAGCCTTAAAACGATCGTGAAAATCATTGCGCTCCATCATGCGCGCCACGGTGTACTTGGCTGCCAACTGAATCATGCCCATGGCACCCAAAGGCAAGCTCCACTCGCTGTTGTAACGAATTTCTGTTTTGCTTGGGTCGAGCACCAAACTGGCCTGCCTGTAATAGGTTTCGGCATTGGCCTTGATTTGCTCAGGCGTTAAAGGTGGGCGTGTGGAATTGCGGCCCGAAGGATCGCCAATGAGGCTGGTGAAGTCGCCAATCAAAAAGATCACTTGGTGACCCAAATTCTGCAACTGGCGCATTTTATTGAGCACCACCGTGTGACCCACATGAATATCTGGCGCAGTGGGGTCTAGGCCCAATTTGATGCGCAAAGGTACACCTGTGGCCTCTGATTTGGCCAGTTTCTTCACCCAGTCTTCCTGAGGAATAAGCTCTTCACAGCCGCGCAAAGTGACCGCCAATGCTTCTTTGACACCGTCTGTCACTGGATATAGGGCTGAAACGGGTGAATTCATAAGGGTTTTCCAGTATGCGTCTATCGCCATAGGCGTTAGAATGTGCAGAATTGTTTGCTCTATTTTAAGGGCTGACCTTGCTATTGTTAAAAGCCAGGTCAAAGCTTTTAAGATTTGACGCATGCGCATTGCAAAGTTTTTAAGACCGAATGAATTTCTTCAACCAGTTAGTGACAAAAGCCAAGCCCTACAGCCTAGAGTTGTTGGCCATGGCCAAAGACCACAGTGAAACACTGCGGCAGTTGCTTGCGCGTTATCCCAAACACATCACGACCGTTGTGGCTGCAGTCCTCTTGGGTGGTGGCGGTGGTGCATTTGCCGTCGCCAACCTCGGCCCCGATGCAGCCAAACTGCCTGTGAGCACATTGGTTGAAACCATCCAAACGCCCAATCTTGAAATTCAAGTTGCAGCCCTTGAGCAGCTCAGCCTCAAGCTCTACCGAAATGACATCACACGTGGCTCAGACACCGCAGAAAGCTTGCTACGGCGCTTAGGCTTGGTTGACTCTGCTGCTGCCAACTACATCCGCAAAACACCAGAAGTAAGGCAAGCTTTGCTTAACCGCTCTGGCCGCAATGTCTCGGTTGAAGCCAACGAGCAACAACAAATGCTCAGGCTCACCACGCGCTGGCTCAAAAGCGACAACGACAGCCAATTTCAGCGCATGGTCATCACGCGCAGTGCAGACAATAAGTTCAGCGTACGCACCGACACAGCCCCCTTAACGGCAAGCGTTCGCATGGCCGGTGGCACAGTGGCCTCCTCCTTGTATGCAGCCTCCGACGAAGCCCGTTTGCCAGATACAGTCACGCGCCAACTGGCCGATGTTTTCTCAGGCCAAATTGACTTTCACCGCGCACTGCGCAAAGGCGCTGTGTTCTCGGTGGTTTACGAAACTCTAGAAGCCGAAGGCGAACCCCTGCGCACAGGCCGCTTGCTCAGCGCTGAAATTACCAACGACAAAAAAACATACGACGCAGTTTGGTTTCAAGAACCAGGCCAAAAAGGTGCTTACTACACCATGGATGGCGACAGCCTGCGACGCGCCTTTTTGGCCTCTCCCGTGCCCTATTCACGCCGCACCAGCGGATTTGGCATGCGCCAGCACCCTATTCTTCACACCCAACGCGCCCACACAGGTGTTGACTACGCAGCGCCTACCGGCACCCCCGTGATGTCTGTGGCCGATGGTGTGGTCTCAGAAAGCAGCTATCAAGGGGCCTATGGCAACATGGTGGTCATTCAACACAATGCCAACCAAAGCACGGTGTACGCCCACCTTAGCCGTATGAATGTTCGCAAAGGTCAAACCATCAAGCAAGGCGAAACAGTTGGCGCAGTGGGCTCAACAGGTCTGTCTACAGGCCCTCACCTGCACTTCGAATTCCGCATCAATGGCCGCCACGTCGATCCGCTCACATTGGCGCAGCAAGGCTCGGCCGAGCCTATCTCTGCTGCCATGCGCCCACAGTTCAACCAACGTACCCAATATGCTCGTTCACAGTTGATGGCTGCGGCGCAAATGCGCCAAGGCAACGTTCAATAATCTTCAGCGCTGGCAGGGGCCCGGTTGACCTCCTCCCCCTCTTCTCCTATCCCCCCATCGCTCACAGCGGCGACTGAACCTCACTTGCAATACTTCATTGGTTTGATGTCTGGCACCTCCCTCGATGGTGTGGACGGTGTTGTGCTCGAGTGGCAAGAGGCCACTTTGAGTAAGGATATGGTTCAACATGACGCGTCTCCTTCTGTGTTGTCAAACACGCGCCAACTGAAAGTTTTGCAACATGTCTTTCAGCCATTTGACCTCGAATTTCGGGCAGAACTTCTTAGCTTAAATACACCTGGCAACAACGAGTTACACCGCTCTGCATTGGCTTGCAACCGCATAGCAAGAAATTATGCGCAAGTGGTTCACGCATTGCTTAAAGCCAGCGGCCTGCAAGCCAATGACATACAAGCCATCGGCGCACATGGCCAAACTGTGCGGCATCGCCCACTAGAGTTTGATGCCGACCCCATCAATGGCCAACCGGCTGTGGGTTACACCTTGCAACTCAACAATCCTGCGTTGCTTGCTGAGCTCACCCGGATCGATGTGGTGGCCGAATTTAGAACGCGAGACTTGGCTGCAGGCGGTCAAGGTGCCCCGCTCGTACCTGCCTTTCATGCAGAAATATTTGGTGCAAGTTTGCGCACCGTGGCGGTAGTCAATATTGGCGGTATTTCTAACATCAGTATTTTGCGCAATGTTGCGCACAGCACTTCACACACACCTTGCATTACAGGATTTGATTGTGGCCCCGGCAATGCACTCATGGACCACTGGATTCATTTGCATCAAGGCACAAACTTCGATGCCAATGGCAGGTGGGCAGCGCAAGGTCAATTGGTGCCATTGCTGCTTCAAAGCTTGTTGAGCG
>CAJCDH010000223.1 GCA_903961095.1 uncultured Burkholderiales bacterium
AATAAATTCCTAAAAAAAATTATCAAAACGCACTTGGGTACTTGGCTTACCCCTTACTTTAGCGCGAATTCTGGCGCAATAAACAGCGTCATCCTTGCTTGGCTCTCGGACTAGGTTGAAATGAGAGTTTCGTTCACGGCAAGCGGAATTGGACTCACAACAGGCAGGCTTCAAACTCACGCGGTGCACTTTGTGTAACATCTGGCAGATAAAGCAGTCAGCAGGCGATTCAAGGCCATCAAGATCTGCTGTTGCATCATTGGGAGAAATTCAATGTTTTTAAGAAATCACTGGTATGTCGCCTGTAAGTCAGAGGAGATCACTGACAAGCCCTTAGGCCGAAAAATATGCAATGAGTCCATGGTTTTCTTTCATGGCCCTCACGGACAGGTCTCGGCTCTTGAAGATTTTTGTCCTCACCGCGGCGCACCCCTCTCATTGGGCAAGGCATGTCAGGGTCAATTGGTTTGTGGCTACCACGGATTGGTCATGGGGTGCGATGGTCACACGGTCAGCATGCCGGGGCACAAAGTGCGAGGCTTTGAACCCGTTAAAAGTTTTCCTGTCATAGAGCGATATGGCTTTGTGTGGGTTTGGCCAGGTGATCCAAACCAAGTTGATCCCTCCAAGATGCCTGTTTTCGAATGGTTTGAAAACCCTGACTGGGCTTATGGTGGGGGTATGTATCACATCGACTGTGACTATCGGTTGATGATCGACAACCTGATGGACTTGACACACGAAACCTATGTGCATGCCAGCAGCATTGGTCAAATTGAAATTGATGAAACCCCAAGTCGAACCGTGACCGAGGGGGACAGCGTCATCACAAGCCGATTCATGGAAGGCATCAAAGCGCCTCCGTTTTGGCAAATGGCCATGAGAGCGAATGACTTGCCGGACGATGCAATGGTTGATCGATGGCAAATTTGCAGGTTCACACCACCTAGTCATGTATTGATCGAAGTGGGCGTCGCCTTGACAGGAAAGGGGGGCTACGACGCAGATCCCAAGGACAAGGCCTACAGCGTGGTGGTTGATTTCATTACCCCCGAAACAGATCACAGTATTCATTATTTTTGGGGCATGGTGCGCCAGTTCAAGCCACAAGACGAAGACTTAACAGCACGCATTCGAGAAGGACAAGGAAAGATTTTTTCAGAAGACTTGCAAATGTTGGAAATGCAGCAACGCAATCTTCTTGCGCGTCCGGATAGAAAGTTAAAAGTTTTGTCGATTGACGCCGGCGGTGTGATGTCAAGGCGTGTCATTGATCGACTTTTGGCATTGGAAAAAGCATGAGCAGCGTGAATTTTCTGCGCATCCTTTGTCAATTCAAATGGGCTTTGCTTCTGTGCAGTTTAGGGTTGCATGGTGGCGCTTTTGCGCAAGCCAATTACCCATCAAAACCCATCAAAATTGTGGTGCCCTTTGGTGCGGGTGGTGTTGCTGATTTAACGGCAAGAACCGTTGCGCAAAAAATGGGTGACAACATGGGGCAAAGTATCGTGATCGAAAATAAACCTGGCGCGGGTGGTGTGGTGGCCACAGACATGGTTGCCAAATCGACACCCGATGGCTACACCTTGCTGCTGATGTCAAATGCCACTGCAGTGAGCGCAGGTTTGTTCAAGTCATTGCCTTACGACGCAGAAAAAGATTTCACACCTTTGTCTGTTTTAGGTTCATTTGACATCGCCATTGTGGTGCCCCAGGAGTCAAAGTTTTCCAACCTGCAAGATCTACTTAGCTTTGCCAAAGTCAATCCTGGCAAACTGAACATTGGCAGTATCAATGTTGGTAGCACTCAGCACTTGGCCGCTGAACTTTTCAAAGCCACAGCCGGCATTGATGCGCAGGTCGTGCCGTTCAATGGCACGCCTGCTGTTTTGACCGCTTTGAGAGGTGGTCAAATTGACATGGCGATAGAAATTTTGGCCCCTGTTTTGCCACAAATAAAAGGACAAGCTTTGCGCGCTTTGGCGGTCACGGGCGATAAGCGCGCAGTTGCTTTGCCACAAGTGCCTACTGCCAAAGAAGTTGGAATTAAATCGCTCTATGCGGCATCTTGGAATGCGCTGTCGGCGCCAGCGAAAACGCCGCGAGATGTTGTCCAAAAATTGAATTTTGAAATTCAAAATGCATTGAATGCACCTGAAGTGCGAAAAAAACTTCAAGACATGAATGTCGAACCTCAACCAGGAAGCTTGCAACAGGCGGCCGACTTACTTGCCAGCGAAACCAAGCGTTGGGGCGAGGTGATCCAACGCGCTGGTATTCCAAAGCAATGAGCAAAGGATCACGAGTCAAGGCCCAAATGCCTGACGGCAGTCTCGCGAATTAATTCAAGTGTGGCTTGTTGAGTGAGTGTCGAAGGGCGCTGCGAGCTCACCACACTGCTAAGAGAGATGCTCAGTTTGGGATTGGAAATGGGCCGAGTTGAAAATGCCGATGGCTTGGTTGAGCGTGTGACAGCATTGCGCGACAAGATGGCGCAGCCTGCTCCGTCTTCTACCAACTCCAAGATGGCGGGTACACCATCAATTTCAAGCGCAATTTGGGGCCTGCAACCGACGCCCGCCATTTCCGACTCCACGTGCATGCGAATGGCATTGGGCCTTGTGGGGATGACCAAGGGCAGCCGAGACACGTCCTTCAAACTGATGGGGAGAGGGGGCGGGTCTTCCATGAGCCCGGGAGGTCTGGCTTGAACCAGCCAAAGCTCTTCTTCTAACAGGGGGCGAATTTCGATGCCTGTGCTTGCAGTTGCGTTGTACAAGAGGGCGATGTCCAGTCTGCCACTCAGCAAACTTTCTTGCATTGCGGCAGAAAGCCCTTCCGTAATGGACAGTTGCGCATCTGGCATCTTTTCTCTGAACGCTCGTGTGAGTGGCACTGTTAAAACTCGGGCGATGCTAGGAGGCATGCCAAGTGCAACTCGGCCAGTAAGGCCATCTCTGGCTCGAGCCAGCTCTTCTCTGGCTCTTTCAACTTGGTGCAATATGCCGCGGCCATGTGCCAGCAACAGCAGGCCGGCTTCTGTGGGGTTGGCGCCTCGTCCATTGCGCTTGAGCAAATTTTGGCGCAGCTCCACCTCAAGAAGCCTGACCTGACGGCTGAGTGCGGGTTGTGCAACATTGAGAGCAATTGCGGCCTTCGTGAAGCTGCCCATCTCTGCCACTCTGACAAAGTATTCAAGTTGTTTAAGATCCATATTCGTTTATTTTGCCATAACAGGATTGATGGTATGCTTTTCTGTTCTAACTGATAGTGCAGTGTCGTCCTTGTCACTCCGAGGCCTAAATCTGACAATCACACACTCCCTAAGTCTGTTGTCACCTCTTTGAATCATGAAAAAAACCGCACAAACTGCAATTCCTTGTTTGCTCATGCGTGGGGGCACTTCCAAAGGGCCATTTTTCAATGAAGCAGATTTGCCCTTGGATGTCTCTACCAGAGACGCTGTTCTATTGGCTGTGATGGGTTCACCAGACCGACGTCAAATTGATGGTTTGGGCGGCGCGCACCCTTTAACCAGCAAGCTTGGCATAGTTCGGCAAAGCAAAGTACCCGGAGTTGCGCTTGACTTTTTATTTGCACAACTTCAACCCGACAAAGACACCGTTGATACAACGCCCAACTGCGGGAATATGTTGGCGGCTGTCGTGCCGTTTGCCATTGAAACTGGCATGGTTGAAGTGCAGGGTGATCAAAGCACATACCGCGTGCTGACCTTGAATACCAACATGCAGTGCGATATCACCGTGAACACATCAGGCGGCCTTGTTCAGTATGAAGGTACAGCCAGAATTGATGGCGCACCCGGTGCATCTGCGCCTGTGACCATCAACTTCTTAGACACAGCGGGCTCGGTTTGTTCCAGACTTTTACCGACGGGTCAAGTGAGGGACACATTGACTGTCAAAGGTGATGTTTTTGAGCCATTTACCCTTGACGTGACATGCATCGACAACGGGATGCCCTTGGTGATATTCAATGCCAAAGATGTGGGCCGTACCGGTTATGAGTCGGTTGCCGAACTGAATGCGGATACAGATTTAAAAGTCAAAATCGAGGCGCTGCGATTGCAAGTTTCTTGGCTGATGGGTCTGGGCGATGTCAGTCAAAAAAATTATCCCAAGATGACACTCATAGCGCCGCCACAAAACGGTGGCGCAATTGCGACCCGAAGTTTCATCCCTCACGTCTGCCACGATGCCATTGGCGTGCTAGCGGCTGTCACAGTTGGCACAGCTTGCGTGCTGGAAGGCTCGGTGTGCGAAGGGGTCGCAGTCATGCCTCAAGGCGCTGCCAAAAACGTGTCGGTAGAGCACCCAACAGGTGAATTTAGCGTGGCCTTGCAAACTGAACCTGCGCCGCATTTGCCCGGCGCGCAAAATGTCACACAAGCTGCTTTGCTGCGCACTGCTCGATTGCTCATGAGGGGGGAGGCGATGGTGTCACATTCTCTTTGGCCAGGTCATAAAGCCTAGGCATCAACCCTCTCAAATTATTTTCAAACGTTTGGATCTCACTATGAGTCAGCAGCATCCCTTGATCATTGATTGCCATGGCCACTACACCACCGCCCCCAAAGCCTTGGAGAACTGGCGCAATGCACAAATTGCAAATCTCAATACGCCCGAGCTTGGTCCCAAAGTGGCTGATCTCAAAATCAGCGACGATGAATTGCGTGAGTCCATCGAAAGCAACCAATTGCGGTTGATGAAAGAGCGTGGATCAGATCTCACCTTGTTCAGCCCGCGCGCTAGTTTCATGGCGCATCACATTGGCGATTTCAATGTGTCTTCTACATGGGCTGCCATTTGCAATGAATTGTGCTATCGCGTGAGTCAATTGTTTCCCGACAACTTTGTGCCAGTGGCCATGCTGCCCCAATCGCCTGGCGTAGATCCTGTCACTTGTATTCCTGAATTGGAGCGTTGCGTCAAAGAATATGGCAACGTGGGTATCAATCTCAATCCCGATCCATCGGGGGGGCATTGGACATCACCCCCATTGAGCGATAAGCAGTGGTATCCCATTTACGAAAAAATGGTGGAGTACGACATCCCTGCCATGGTCCATGTCAGCACCAGTTGCAACAACTGTTTTCACACCACTGGTGCGCACTATTTGAACGCCGACACCACAGCCTTCATGCAGTGCCTCACCTCCGATTTGTTCAAAGATTTTCCCACCTTGAAGTTTCTCATTCCTCATGGCGGTGGCGCTGTGCCCTACCACTGGGGCCGATTTCGCGGTTTGGCGCAAGAATTGAAGAAGCCTTTGTTGCAAGAACACTTGTTGAACAATATTTTCTTTGACACATGCGTTTACCACCAGCCTGGTATTGACTTGCTGACCAAGGTCATTCCCGTTGAGAATATTTTGTTTGCATCTGAAATGATTGGTGCCGTTCGCGGCATAGACCCCGAGACAGGCTACTACTTTGACGATACCAAACGTTACATCCAAGCGTCGAGTATTTTGAACGAAACACAGCGCTACCAAATTTACGAAGGCAACACTCGCCGTGTTTTCCCACGCTTAGATACCCACTTGAAGGCCAAGGGTCTCTGAGAATTCTCAGCCATTTATTGATTCGAAATTTTCATTGGAATTGTCATGACAGAACTCG
>CAJCDH010000224.1 GCA_903961095.1 uncultured Burkholderiales bacterium
AGAATTTGTGCGCTGCTTTGCGTCTTTCGAGAAAATGGTCTTCAGATAAAACGATTGCACATTCATTTAAAACATGAACAAGGAAGCTTAAGTAAGCGCTCAATAGTGAAAGTCAATAGCCGCGCACTGCAATTTGTTGGCACTGCCACGTGGCACCTGTTATGGCAATTAGCAAAATCAAACTTTCAACAATAGGACCCGTGAGAGCGTCGATGTCGATTTGTGTCAGTAATTGGACCAGCACGCTGGCCAGAGTGAGTGCGCAAAGTATCCAAGACCAAACAGTCCACCAATCGAAGGCTGTTGCTGTCTGATTCGAATGAATTTTTTTCAATACTTGTTTAGAAAATTGACTGTCGTCAAGTTGTATCAATGAAATTTCATTTCTCAACCAAATATCAAATTCTTGAACTGGGTGGTCTGGCATAAGGTCCTCCTTAAATTGGTTCTTTCTTCTTCCAAGCTTGCAACTCAATTCTCAGTTTGATCAAGGCGCGATTCGAATGTGTTTTGACGGTTCCAATTGGCATACTCAAAACACCAGCCGTCTCTTCCATGCTGAGGTCGGCGAAATAACAATGTGCAATGACCTCGCGTTCAGCTTGGCTCAGCACCTTCATGGCCTTGTTCAAATCAATTAAAAAAATTTGCCTATCTTCTACCTTCGATGAGCACTCATCAGAGCTTTCTGACGCATGCGCCCCCTCTGTATGTTGTTCCGGCATATTTGCAGCATAACTGACCAGCCGAGCCTGATCTATGAAAGTGTTTCTGGCAATTGTCATCAACCAAGTTTTGTAGCTAGACTGGAACTTGAAATGACTCAAAGATCGATGGACTTTGAGCAGCGTTTCTTGTGCGAGTTCATCTGCAAAATCACTGTTGCCACAAAGACTGCGCAGATAAAGTCTTAGTCGAGATTGGTGCCTTTGGATGAGCAATGCAAAGGCTTCGCAGTGCGGCTCAAGAAGCGCCATACGGACAAGGTCCTCATCCGTCGGCGACGGCGTGCGTGTCATGCGCTAAATTTTAAAATGGTATTCGTTTAAGATTTTTTCGACTCAATTTTCCAGATGACCAAAAATCCAATTCCGATGATCAAGGGGAACGCACCAACACCCCACCACAACATTTCCGAGGGTTCGACGGCAAGCAAGAGAATCATCAAGCCAATGCCAATGGAGATGTTGACGATGCCTGAGCGCAATTGAGACGTGGGGGACCAAGTTTTAGGCGGACTGACGTTGCCCGATACGACAGCGTTAATCAGTTCCTCGGGAACGGGTAAACCTTTTTCCGCCATATGCCGAATGGTTTCGTGCAATTGTCGTTGGCCTTTAATGCGCACGATGCCAGCGATGAGAAGGGCAACGATGGGAATGCAAAGTGCCAGTAAGGGGATGGCAAAAGGGGCAATGTGCTTGAGCGTGGTTCCAAAATCCATACGGTTCTCCTTGATTCAATGTGCATTAGACGGGTGCTAGTGCACTTTTGGATTCAGACTTTGGGTGCAAATCAAAAAGACTGATTTTGAGTTAATAAACTTTAACTCAATGTTAATAAATGTTAACATTTAATTTTCATTGAAAGTCAACAATGCATCCTAAAGAAAGAACGGCATGGGTCTGGCTGACCTGCCTGCTCGTAGCGCCCTCACTGTACTTTGTGTGGGGTCAAGATCTCGAATGGGCCATGAGTAGCCCGGACTTAAATCGCTTGGCCACACTGGCAATTCCGCTCGTCTTCATGGCTGTCACTGCGCTGTCTGTGAAATTGTTCAATATAAGACAAGCTTTTGGGCAAGGCCGGGATTTAGTGGATGAACGGGACAAGTTGATTGAGTCACGTGCATCGGCGCTTGCTTATCAGGTTTTGATGCTTGGCATGATCGTCGTGGGTTTTGTATTGCCATTCAGCGCAACGCGTTGGGAGTTAATTGACACTGCTTTTTTTGCCATCGTGGTGGCTGAGATTGTTCATTCTGTTGTGATCGTCCGAGCTTATCGACAAGGCATTCATGTCTAAAAAGCGATTAAGCAACCATGTCAAAACATTGCGCTTCTTGTCGCAAGAGATGACGCAGTCGGAATTGGGTGAGAAGGTGGGCCTTACCCGTCAGACCATAGCCGCCATTGAGACCGGAAAATACTCACCCAGTTTGGAGAGTGCATTTCGTATCGCTGAGGTTTTAGGCCGGCCATTAGAAGAGGTGTTCCAATGGGATGTATAGGCTGTTTTGCGCAAAAAAGGGTGTCGTGCTCTGTTGTTCTCTATCTGAAATTGGATGAGAATCAAGCATGGTTCAAAATTGAACTGTGAGGAACTCATGAAATCAATACTTGTGTTGGTCATGTTGTTCGCATTGAATGCCAATGCGAGTGACCCACCTAAAAAAGGTGATGACAAAAAAACCTTAGAAAGATCCTTGGTGCCAGAGCGCATCACGCGGCCTAAATCAACACCAGACTCATTGCCTCAGCCTGTCGAAAAGAAGGAGGCAGGGGAAGGCTGTAGTAAATTTGAATACAAAGAAAAGCCAGCCAAGATTGTGTGTTTGAACAAAGCTACGGGCGAGAAACCCAAGGCTGCTGCTAAATGATAAATTGAACTTAAAAGCTGAAGCTTTTGAGCTTGATTCTTAAAAGTTAAGCTCAAATAAAATGGGCTGAGAACTGTGAAATACAGAACTCAGCCCAGTGCAAATTACAAGCCAACCGAACTATTTGAAAACCACTAATAGTTTTATTGAGTCATTTGTAATGTGTCAAGGAACAATATTAAGGCTGGAAAGAAATGGGGCCTACATTGATACCGTTAGCTGAAAGCGCTGTTCCAGAAAAATACATATTTGCTTTAAGTAGCTGAACATGAATAGCACCAATTGGTTTAGCTAAAATTTCAGCGACTGTTGTGACGTTACTTCCGGTGCAATTGTTTTTAATTTTGAAGTCACTTAAATTTAAAGTGTATGTTTGTGCACCAATGGCGGCTGGTGTAATAAGCGAACCGGCTTCAGCTTCAAGAAAACAAGCACCACTCTGGTAACTGTCTTTTGCCTGCACAAAAACTCTAAATGTTGGCAATTTACGGCTTGTGACCTCATCGTTGCCCCACACTGCAATTTTCAACTTGGTTTGACCATCAAGTGTGATTGAACCATCACTTGGTGCTTTCACAAAAGCTCCAATATATGGAACGGAAGTTGTAGATGCAAAGCCAAGTCCAAAATAGAAATTAGGTACATTTTCTGTAGTGGCTGAAACACCATTCCACCAAAATTGACTCCAATCGCTTGCGCCAGGTGCCGAATCTTGATACCAATTGAATGCACCACCTTCAATTGAGCGACCTGCTCTTGAATAATTGACTGTGTCTGCATCAGCAGATGAATAGGCTGTTGAAAATGTTACGGCTGTGATTGCAGAAACATTGATTGTGATGGGTGTAGCAGATGCGGCTAGATATGCAGTATCAGCAGCTTTGCTTGCAGTCACACTGCAAGTTGCTGCACTGTTTGGCGCAGTAAGCGTTGTTCCAGAAATGACGCAACCTCCAGAGGCGACAGAAAAAGTGACCGCGCCACTGCCACTGCCACCAGTTGTACTCAAAGTACTGGTTTGGCCAGTTTTAAGTGCTGTTTTGGTAGCGGCAACCACGAGCGTAGTTTGAGCGACAGGAGGAGGCGTGCTGGAGCCACCGCAAGCGGCTACAAGTGCTGCCACAGAAATTGAAGCTGCTGAAAGTAGCCACCGGTTTGAAACGAAATTCATGAGAGTCTCCAAAGAATGACAGATACAGATACGCATAAGATGAAAGCGCTATCTGAAAGCGCTTTCATAATCATAGATTTGACATGTTCAATTTGCAATCAAAACAGCCTAGGGACTTTCCCTAGTGGTGGTATCGCGGCAACGCAGAGTTGGGAGAGTAGGAATTGAACAGTCGATCAATGGGCAGATAAATACAAAAAATGCTGTGTGATCAGCCGCAACCAAGGCTAAGTTCGATGGGCTTCACCACGCTCAATTTTTATAAATCCGCACATGTTCAATTTGAAATTCGACTGGGAAAATGCTGTCGTTAACTTTGCCCCCCAAATCGCCACCGATGGCTATGTTCAAAAGTAAGTATTGCGGTTTGTCAAAAGGCCACGCTTGAAGATCGCCATTTTTAGGATTTAAGTAGTTGAAATAAACGCGATCATCAACCCCGATGCTAATTTTTTCTGGCGTCCACGTTAATTGGTAGTTGTGAAATGTGCTGCAGGCATCTGCAATGGATGCACTGCTGGATGTGGGCCGGATACCTCCTTGCCAGTTGTATTTTTTGTTGTGCACTGTGGCAAAAACCTCTGAAGGTTTGCTGCCCACAAACTCCATGATGTCAATTTCGCCATCATCTGGCCAGACCATGCCTTGAGGTCCACCAACACCTAAGGTCCAAATTGCAGGCCACGTCCCTTGACCGCAAGGCAGTTTGGCTCTTATTTCAAAAAAACCATAAGTCCAACTGGCTAAACCTCTTGTGACCAAACGTGCTGACGTGTAGTCTTGGCCGCCATAATCAGGCGCAGAGACCAGCCTTTCCTTGCGCGCAGTGATAATTAATTGACCGTTTTCAACACGAGAGTTTTCGAGACGATTGGCTGCGTAATATTGTTTCTCATTGTTATACCAACCGGCTCGATTTCGGGCAGTGTCATATGCCCACTTGGTAGGATCTGGCAAACCATTGACTTCAAATTCGTCTGACCAAACAAGTGTCCAGCCAGGTTTGTCAGACGAACTGGGAGCAGGGGTTGGTAGTCCATTTCCCGAGGACATGGATGAATCTGAAATGGCAGAAGGAGCCTGGCTGCCTCCGCCACAGGAAGTTAGAGAAATCATCGCCATCGCCATTAGAAAAGACAAAAAATTAATTTTCACGAAGTAAATTTCCAGATTTCACTGTCATAGATTTGCCATCGCTAAATTGAACGTTCAGATCTGCTTTTCCTGAGTTGTATGCCAAATATGTTTTGCGGCCTGCTGGGTCCTTAAAAACAGAATAAAAGATGGTGTTGGCTGTGACGCTGAAATCGGGCGTACCCATGTTGTTTAGACTGTATAGCCAGTGCAGCGCGTGACTTCGCGTATCTCCTAGTTCAAACGAGCCCCAACGCTTCCAAGACGCAAGACCTTGTGATGGATCGGCAAGCGCTAAGTATTTGGCAAAAATGTCTTGCCAAATATCAGGTGGATTTGCATATTTCCCACGGGATGCAAATACTGCAGTTTCAGGCCCCAGCGTGGCAACGCTGCGCTTGACATGATTGGGAGCACGCCCAAGGTACAAAGAAGCTGTGCTGATGGGAAGTAGGTTGATACCTTTAATCTGACGCGGCTCATCCGTCCACCATGTGTTGTGAGCATATTTACCACCAAACACCATACTCACTTCTGCGTTCTTATATGCTTTTGGAAAAACGATGCCATGGCTGTCAAACCAGTAATGGTGAATGGCTTCTATCTCTGTGGTGTAAAGGTACAAGCCTAAATTTCTGAGTTGTACATTGCCAGTGATTTCACCCCATTGAATTAAACCTGCCCACGCATTGATGGCTTCTGATGACGATTCTTGATTGTTGCCATGCGCACCCAGTCCAACTCCCGATGCCCATGAGTGACCTTCATAAGGGTCAAAGTTGCGCAGGAAGGGAAAGTCGGATCGACCGCGTTCGCCGGTTGCTATATCTGCAATGAGTAAGTTAACCATACCCCCCCATTGAGAAGGGTTGGCCCAAGTTGGATCGCGCAAGGCAATGTCGGCCATGGTTCGAATCCAATAGCCATAGTGAAAATGATGGTCGTTCATTTGTGCAATGCTGAAATATTCTTCAGGATATGCAATGACAGCACCAAGAGACTTGTCTAAATGGAAATAGGTTTTATTGTCTTTGCCAGAAAACCATTGCTCAATTCGTGTCTTTAAGGTTGAGAGCAACTGGTCACGTGCAGCCAAATCGCCTTGCTGTTCTACAACATCCATAAGCTTTGCGATACGCTGCAGCCCTTTGCCTTGCCAGTAAGGGCCAACGCCAATTTCTAGCATCATGCGCCTTGCATTTCGAACATCCGTTTTTGTAATGTCACTTAACTCTTTAGCTTGAGCGGGGTCTTTGATGCCAGGCCAAAAGGGCACAAAACCGTTGTAAGTCAAGTTGGTGGCAAATGAATTTGCAGCGAGTAATTTGATGGGGCCCCTGATGGAGTCATATGCTGGACCCAATTTGTCACTGACTGAGGAGTTTTGATGCCAATGATGAGGGTAGAGTCCGAGGAGTGGTGTGGTTTGTAAACCCTCCATCATTTTGCTAGTAACTTCGAACTGTGTTTTGACTTGGCTTTTTGCAGAGTCAAATTCCCAATTCACTTTGGTATCTGAGATAAAGGCGTAAGCATGATCTTGGAGTAGTTTGAAGGCAGAAAATGTAGAGTCAGGCATCGCAGCCAAGGACAAGTAGCCTTTTCCCTCAGGCAATGAAACAGTCCAAGAGCGCTCATTCATTGCTTCCCACTTTGCGCCTGATGGGCCGAACAGTGCAAAAATTTGTCCATTGACTTCTAAAACCAAATGATTTGCGTTGAGCGCGAGTGACTTGCCAGTCAAACTTTCTAACTTTTTGCCGTTGGAAGGTAAGTCGATGCGAAGATTCCCGCGATTCACTTGAAAGTAAACATAAGGGCTGCCGTGTGTAACGGTGGCTAGAAGTTGATCTTGCCCCTGAGCTTGACTGATATCAATTGACCAATCGCTGATGCGTGCAAGTTTGGCCTTGCCAAGTGTCAAGCTTGGACTTGAAATTCGAATAGGATGACTGTGAGCGTAATGAATTTCTACATCTTGCCTCTCGGTCGGTACAACTTCCTGGCGAGGCAAAGCCACTTCAATGCCTAGCTCTGTAGGCTTTACGCTCAAAGGGTGTGCAAAGATTGCTTCAGGCTTTTCATGAAAAATAAGTGTTGAATACCATTGGTTGGTAGGAGCTGCTTTGGTCAGTAAATCGGGTGTTCTGAAAGGCGCATTAGGCGGGCTCGGATCTTGGCCTTTTGGTTTGAGCGTGTAGCTACCCGATCCAATGCTGGTCATTTGCGATTGCGCCAATATAGGGGCAAGACATATAAGCAAGCCCATCGTGTGAAATGCACAAGCAGCCAAGTAACGAGTAAGAGTCATAATCCAACCTAATTTGTCAATCCATTGCAATGCATCGCAATCATAATGAAAGCGCTTTCAAAAAGCCAGAATATGCATTCATATTTTGAGTTTTATTGAAATTTAAGGGTAAACGATGAGGCTTGATCCTTGACGGTAAATTACTCTCAATTTAAGATCATGAAAGCGCTTTCAAATCCATGAAACTATGACACACCAATTCTTCCCAAATACCGTACGCCAAAGTTCTAGATACCATCCCATCGCTTTGGCCTTCATGCTTTTGACGGCTGCATCAAGCCATGCCATTGACTTTGGGCCCGAAGGCATGTTCAGCCTCACTGGATTTGCAAAAGTAGAAGTACAAAGGGGCAGCAATCACTGCACCGACTGTCAACTCTTTCCGCTTGAGAATAAGCAAAGAATATGGGCAGATGATTTGGTAGTGGGCAAGCCTTACGGAACCAGCAATACCAACGTGAGTTTGTTTCAACCATGGCTCGGCATGAAATACGACCTGGGTCAGGGCTACAAGTTCAACGCACTTGTGAGCCAAAGATGGCGCGATGGCAAAGAAGACATTCCTGGTTTTTGGTATGAAAAAAACTTGGCTATCAGTCATGACGACTATGGCAGTGTTCGGATGGGTGCCATGACCACAAGAACATGGAGCATGGCGGACTATCCCTATGGCACCAATATTGGCGTGGCCGATGTTTGGGGATCAAGTGGTGCAGGCTATGGTTTGCTAACCAAGGCAGTCAGGTATACATCTCGTAAATTTGATGTCGCACAAGGTGACTTGGTTGTTGAAGCCAGCTTCGACCAAGGAAACCGTGATTTCAAAATTCACAAGCCTAAGTTCCTTGAGTTGTATGCGCAGTATTACAAAGGCGACTTGGTCATTGACGCCATGTTTCAAGACACCCGAAATGGTAATCCACAAGCATGGAGCCATGGCCCCTTCACAAGTCTGACCCCCGATACGGCTGACGATGCCAAGTTGGGAGGGTCTGGACAATCAATTGCCATGGTCATGGGTCGTTATCAACTTGATTCAAGAATTGAATTGTCGGCCGGACTGCGTGTCAATCGATGGACTGGCGCATACGCAGTCATTACTGTACCTGGCGCACAAGCTCAATGGAACAACATGTTTAACGTCGATTGGAATGGTCAGGTCAATGGCGTTCCCAATCCTGGTTATGCAGCGAGATCGACAGATGCCATGCTTGGAGCAAGGTACAAAATGGGCCCATGGACCGCGCACACGGGACTGGCCTATTTGGGCAAAGCAACTACAAGCAACCCAAGTGAGCGCGGACAAAGCAACGCAGCACTCATCAACACACTCGGCTTAGGTTATGACACAGGGAGAGGACTCCAAGTTTATGGGTTTGTAGGTGTGGTGAATTACGCCCGTCTTGGATTGGCGCCAATGTCAATGCCATCAAACTCTGCATTTACCAATGTAGATTCACGAGTCACTCGCTCTGGTAATTGGGCTGGCTTAGGCGCGGTCTACGTGTTCTAAATTGAAGGAACACTTCCATGAATAACTTCGAAAAATTGAACATGATGAATATGATCAAACGCTACCTGTCGGTAATGATGGCCGCTTGTATGGCCTTGGTATTGGTCGGCTGTGGAGGTGGAGGCGTTGTCCCCTCAAATGGTGTGCAAATCCGAGCTTTGAGCGCAGACTTTGGTACTCGCAAGGCGGTTTCGTATTCCCCGTATCGCAGCACTAGCACGGACGGTAATAATTTCCAAAATGAAGTGGTTACGACAGCCAATGTCCTGCAAGATTTGCGTTTACTGCAAGAGGGTGGATTCACGCTCATTCGGTTGTTCAACAGCAGTGATGCAATGGCTAAGGTGGTTTTAGAAACCATCAAAAATAATAATCTGGACATCAAAGTTATGCTGGGAGTCTGGATTCAATCTGGAAATTCTGGCGCTATGAATGACGCGGAAATTGCCAGAGCTGTGGCCTTAGCAAATAATTACAAAAGCACTGTTTTGGCCTTGAGTATTGGCAATGAAACCATGGTCAATTGGTCATTCAACGCAGTCTCTGTGGCTGACATGGTCAAATACATCAATGCAGTTCGTAGCCAAGTCTCTCAACCCGTAACGACGGACGACAACTGGGCATTTTTTGCCAAAGCAAGCAACAACCAAGATCCAAAAGCAATCTTGAATGTCCTTGATTTTGTGGCAATGCACACCTATCCCCTGGCAGACTCTATTCACGACGCTAACAAATGGAACTGGCAGCAATCAGATAAAGCAGCCAATGTGCGTGCAGAGGCCATGATGGATGCTGCCATCGCTGCAGCTAAAAGTGATTTCAATGCGGTGCGAACTTACATGGACAGTTTGGGCTTAACCAACACGCCCATTGTGATTGGTGAAACGGGCTGGAAAGCTGTTGCTTCTGGTGGCGAAAATTACCGTGCACATCCTGTCAATCAGAAAATGTACTTCGATCGTTTAACGGCTTGGATGAACTCCAGTGCGTCTGCAAAACCCAAGAGCATTTTCTATTTTGAAGCTTTTGATGAGCCTTGGAAAAAAGCGGATGACAAATGGGGCCTGTTCAATGTTGACCGAAAAGCGCGATATGTTGTGCAGTCTCTTTATCCCAATAGTGTCTGGGAGTCTGGCGCCTATACAGCAGCAGATGCCATTTACTTCATTCCTACGCAGAGTAACGGCACTGTAACTGCCAACCGTTACACCATTTTTGCAGACAACACCAATGCAGCTGAAGTCAGACCTTCTGAGTCAATACTGTGGGTTGGCTGGGACAATCCTGCAACTGCATATGCAGGTAGCAGCACAATTAGCTTTGCCACGGGCGAGGGACCCAATTCTTTAGAAATGACGCCTGCACCCACAAGTTGGGGTTGGGGCATGATCGCTGCATTGCAAACCACTGCAGATGACCTTTCTCAATTCGCTACAACGGGCAAATTGAATTTCAGTATCAAGACAAACTATCCTGGAAAAATTGAATTCGGATTTTTAACAGGAACCACCACTGCAGGCAGTGCGTACGACGTTTACTTAACAGTTGACCCTGCTAGCAATACCTACGGTTATGTCAATGATGGAACTTGGCGCAATGTTTCAATCCCCATCAGTGCCATTACACCGCGTGGTGCCATGGCCTATGGCATGACTGACCCCACTAAATCTAAATTAGATTTAAGCAAGGTAACCAATCCCTTCGTGATTGCCGACAGGTATGAAAAAACTGGCAAGTCAGCTAACACGAACGATAAAACAAAAATCTACATTGATAACGTCTATTGGTCCAAGTAATTGATAAATGGACACAAAAAAGCCCTGAGACTGCGTCTGCAATCTCAGGGCTTTTTTCAAGCAATGAATTAGTTGATGCGTTGACTATTTGAGTCAAACCCCAATACATGGTGCTTGTTAAATCTCAAATTGATCGCATCTTGATTTTGGAATTTAATTTCTGAGTTCATTTTGACATTCAATAAGTTTGACATGCCTTTGACTTGACAGTGATAAATTGAAGAATCACCTAAATGCTCTGCTAAAACAATTGTTGCTGGTAGACCTTGGCCAACTTCAACGATTTCAACGTGTTCAGGTCGAACGCCAATGCAATGCGGCTGCGAGCCAAAATGATTGGAAAATAAATGCCACCAAGACTTTAACAATTCTGAGGCTGAGTTGAAATCTGGTTTTTCGATCAAGTTAATTTGCGGCGAACCTAAAAAACTTGCCACAAATTGATTGCAGGGCGCTTCGTAAAGCGACAAAGGTGCTCCCAGCTGCTCAATTTTGCCCTTGTTAAAAACTGCAATTCGATCGCCCATGGTCATTGCTTCTACTTGATCATGGGTCACATAGATCATGGTGGTACCCAGTTCTTTGTGCAATCTTGAAAGCTCAATACGCATGTTGACACGCAATGCTGCGTCAAGATTAGAAAGAGGTTCATCGAAAAGAAAGACTTTGGGTTTGCGAACGATGGCTCTGCCAATGGCAACACGCTGACGCTCACCTCCCGATAGTTCTTTTGGGTATTTTTTGAGCATATGATCAATGCGCAAAACCTCTGCCGCTTGACGCACTTGAACTTGACGTTCTTTGTCTTTGACACCGGACATTTTGAGAGAAAAACCCATGTTTTCTTCAACTGTCATGTGAGGGTAAAGTGCGTAACTCTGAAATACCATTGCGACACCACGGTCTGCCGGATGAGTGTGCGTGGCATGCACGCCATCAATGGTCAATTCGCCAGAACTGATTTCCTCAAGGCCCGCAATCATGCGCAAGGTCGTTGATTTGCCACAGCCTGAGGGCCCAACAAAAACCAAAAACTCACCATCTTGAACTTCTAAATCAATGCCTCGAATAACTTCATTTTGCCCATAAGATTTGTGCAGATTTTTAAGTACAACGTGTCCCATGAAATTAACTTTCTTGAGCAATGACAAGTGGCTCAGGGGTTTTTAAAATCCCCGAGCCTGCTTTACAGGTCGACTGTCTTAAAAACTGCTGGTACCAAAGAGCGCTGTCTTTGAGAGTGCGTTTTTGTGTTGTGTAATCAACATGAACAATGCCAAATCTTTTCTCATAGCCACTGGCCCATTCAAAATTGTCCATCAAACTCCATACCATATAGGCCTCAACGGGCACCCCTTGATCCATGGCCTTTGAAATTGCAGTAATGTGTTGTTGCAAGTATTGAATGCGATTTTCATCGCGAACGACGCCGTTCACTAACTCGTCTTTGAATGCGGCGCCATTCTCTGTGATGTAAATAGCTGGAAGCGAGTAGTCGCGATGAAGCCTTAAAAGCAACTCTGTTAAGCCTTCTGGATAGATTTCCCATTGCATGTCTGTCAGTGGCAGTTTGCTTTTCTGAACGTCCCATGAATCCGATGCGCTGACCACTGAGCGTGAGTAATAGTTGACCCCTAAGAAGTCAAGTGGTTGTTGAATATGAACCATATCTGCTGGCTCTATTTGAGGTGCATCATGTCCTAAGAATTCCAAAACATCCGTTGGATAGTGCCCCTTGAAGAGGGGATCCATATACCAGCGCAATAATCTGCCATCTTCCAGCTTGGTTTTTTGCAAATCTTCTTTTGACTCAGTGGCGGAATGCATCGGTGCCAAATTCAAAACAATGCCTAACTTTGCAGCCTGACGCTCAGCTCGAAGTGCTTGCAAAGCTAAGCCGTGACTCAACAGCAGATGGTGTGATACTTGCGCTGCGACGCCTCTGTGCTTGATGCCTGGTGCAAAGATGCCAGTTTCATGACCTAGCTGCGCAATGACCCACGGTTCGTTGTGGGTTGTAAATGAGTGCACGCGATCACCTAAGCGACGAGCCACTGTTTGAGCATAGTCAACAAACCGATGGACTGTTTCGCGATTAGCCCACCCGCCCATTTGTTGGAGTGCGTCTGGCAGATCCCAATGGTTGAATGTGACAGAAGCTGCGATGTTTTTTTCTAAGAGAGTGTCAATGATTCGGTCGTAAAAATCCAAGCCTTTTGAATTCCAATCACCCTGACCTTTGGGTTGAACGCGAGGCCACGAAATAGACATTCGATATGCATTGACGCCCAATTCTGAAATGATTTGAATATCGTCGCGCCAGTTGTTGAAATGGTTGCAGGCAATTAGCCCATTGCTCTTATCTGCAATTGCACCCGGTTGTTCGCAAAAACGATCCCAAATTGAAGGACCTTTGCCATCCGATTCACCGCCCCCTTCGATTTGAAAGGCAGCCGTTGCAACGCCCCATATGAAATTCGTTGGAAATTTTTTCTTCAGTATTGCGTTGGATAAATCAGACATGTTCTTGGTATTTGTACAAGGTAAAAATGAATGTGCCTTACTTGACGGCGCCTGTCGTCAAGCCTTCAATCAATCGCTTAGATGAGAAGGCAAACAAAATTAAAAGAGGAAGTGTTGCAATAGCAGAGCCAGCCATCAAGGCGCCCCACTCGGTATCAACTGGACTTTGCATGCTCCTCAAAGCCAGCGGCAATGTGTACATTTCTGGAGAGCGCAAGACCACCAGTGGTCCTATAAAGTTGTTCCAGGAAGCAATAAAGGTGATTAGCCCAAGGGTGCCCAAGGCTGGTTGCAGCAAGGGCAACACGATGCGCGCATAAATCCCTAACTCAGAGCATCCGTCCATGCGTGCTGCCTCGATAAGGTCTTTAGGTATTGATGTCAAAAGAAATTGACGCATCAGAAAAATGCCAAAAGCACTGGCTGCGCCTGGAATATAAAGGGCGTGCGCTTGATCAATCCAGCCCAGAAAGTCCATGATCATGAATGTAGGAATCATGCCTAAAAAAGAAGGAATTAGCATGGTTCCCATGACCAGTAAAAACAATGGTTTTTTAAACTTGAACTCAAACATGGCAAATGCATACCCTCCCATGGAGCAAAAGATCAAGGTCAATGCCGTGGACGCCAAAGCGATGTAGAGGCTCCAACCGAGGCTGCTCCAAAAGTGGATTTTTTCAGTCAGAATTTTCAAATTGTCAAAAAAAGCAGAGCCCGGCCATAGGGGAGGTGGCAGGGTGAATATTTCAGATTTGGTGTGCGTTGCAAATACAAACATGAAATAAAAAGGGGCCAACATAATCAAGCTGCCTAAGCCCACTAGGAGATAAGCAGTCATCACACTGGCCGGTTTTTGACCATTCAATTGACGCTTGTTCGCCATCATGCTTCTCCACCTTTGGGCTTAAAAGCCAAGTTGGTCAGCCAAGTCAGGACTGCCACAAAAATAAATAAGATCCACGACAAAGCGCTGGCTGTTCCAAAGTCATTGAAATCAAATGCAGTGCGATACATGTACATTGCCGTGGTCATGCCAGCTTGGTCACTACCGCCTCTACCGCCAGTCAAAATGAATGGCTCTTCGAACAATTGAAGCCCGCCAATCAGGCTTAGGGTGACACCGAAAAAAATCATTGGCTTGAGGCTTGGCAGCGTGATGTACCAAAACTGCTTCCACTGATTAGCACCATCCATGGTTGCCGCTTCATACATATCCTTCGGAATTGTTTGAAGTGCAGCTAAATACAAGACCGTATTGAAGCCAACGTATCTCCAAAACACCACAAAAGAAATAGTGGGTTTGATGAAACTCGACTCTCCTAACCAATCAATGGGTTGCTGCGGAAAAAAACCACCTATGAAAGGCAATTGGGCCGCCTTGGCAATCACTTGATTGATCAGCCCATAGTCAGTTGAGAACAGAGTGCTGAACATCATGGCAATTGCAACAGTCGACGTGATGTAAGGTAAAAAATAGACACCCACTGTGGCATTGCGGGTGCGTTTGAACTGTGCATGAATGACGCACGCCAATGGGATTGCAATGAGATGCTGAGGAATACCCGATACAGCAGCCAACCAAAAAGTGTTTTTGATTGATTTCCAAAACCACTCATCTTCTAGCGTGAAGATAAAGTTGTCTAGACCCACGTAGGTCATGCTTGCCAAACCAGACGTAGGTTCCCAACTTTGAAACGCCAGGAACAAGGAAAACACTAGCGGGAATAGACCAAAAATTAAAAACAAAACAACAAAGGGCGCAAGCAGGACGTATGGCACCAGTTTGGCATTGAGTCGCCAAGTTGGGCGGCGTTGAAGAGTTGTAGATATTTTTGCCATGGAAATTAACGCCGTGCACGGCGCTCTAGCAATCGACTGGCATCTTTCAATGCCAAATGAATATCCTTGCCTTGGTCAAGCACTTTGTCGAGCTCTGTGTTCACTACTTCGTCTGCAAAAGTATCGAGACGATGTACTTTGGCAGCTTGAATGCGCTGTGTCGCTTCACGCCATAAAATTCGGGCCTTTTGCTGCCCTAGAAATGCAATGGGTTCGTTGAAGAATGCATCGTTGTGAACGCTGATCAAAGCTGGAAAAGCGTCTTGCGACTTGAAGGCTTGCAACTGTTGTTCAGGATTGAGAGTCATCACCTGAATCAAATCCCAAGCGAGCTCTTTTTGTATGGCAGCTTTGGGGATGGCATAGAAGCTTCCGCCCCAAGCAGCCCAAGTATTCTCCGGGAGTTGTGCTGCTCGCCAGAGGCCTTTAGTTTCGGGTGCAAGCCAGTTGTTGAGATGGCCAGCAATCCATGCGCCTGACATTTGAGTGGCAACATGGCCGCGTCGAAAACCCTCTGCCCATTCGTTGGACCAAGCACTGATTTTTCCGTCAAGCTTGTGTTGACGGATGCGCTTTGCTAACTCAAAAGCCTTCACAAACCTTTCGTTGGTGACCAGCGAATGACCAGCGTCATCAAAATACAACCCTTCTCCAGGTTTGACTCCTCCGCGAATGATCAAGTCTTTCACATCTCGCGCATGTGCAACAAGATAAGCCCCCGTTGCTTTCTTCATGACAACACCTGCATTGACGTAGCTGTCCCAGCTGTTTGTTAGATCGGATTCTTGAAGGCCTGCTTTGAGCAACAAATCATTTCGATAAAGTAAGGTGCCTGGGCCAATGTCGGTGGGTATCGCGACCAACTGGCCTTTTGAAGACTTGGCTTGATCGATCGAAAATGACGCAAACAAATGCTTTGATTCATTCAGTCGGTAAGGTGGGGCGCCGAGGTTTTCAAGGCCACCTCCAGTGGCAAATCGAGCAACATAGCTTGACTCAAGAACCATGACATCGGGCGGCTTGGAGGATGTCGACAAAGCGGTGGTCATGGCTGTGTGATGGTCAGCGTAGGCCCGACTGATCAGCTTGACCTGAACACCTGGGTGTTTTTTTTCCCAAGCAGGTATGGCTGCTTTGATAATGCTGTCTACCGCAGGGTAAGCGGCCACGGTTAATACTTTCTGAGCTTGCGCACAGGGTACTAATTGGTTTAGCAAAATTGCGATGACAACAAATCTTAAATTTGCAAACATGGTGATAAAACGAAAACTGGGCATTAAATGGCCAATATGATGCGCTCGAGAGAATTCATGAAAGCGCTTTCATGAATTATAGTGAGTCAGTTAAAACTGGGGCAAAGGGTTATCCCTAGCCCTTTGGCGTGAGATCAATCAGGGCTTTGAAGTGGATTCCCGAACGATCAATTCGGGTGCTGGCATGACCGCAGTGGGTTTAGTGCCTGCCAACATTTGCAAAATAGAAGAAGCGGTGAGGCGGCCTAGTTCATAGGCTGGTTGATGGATGGTGCTCAGGGGTGGTGCAACGTAGATGGAATGGTAAAGATCGTCGAAGCCGATCAGAGAGACATCTCCAGGTATTTTGAGACCCTTGCGGTGCAAGCTAAGTGCTGCGCCGTAAGCCATTTGGTCGTTGGCCGTGAAGAGCGCTGTAAATTTGCGACGGCTTGCAAGAAGTTGATCTGTGGCCTTGAGGCCGCCATCGACTTGGTAGTCGCCCGACACCACCAATTGGGGGTCAAATGGAATGCCTGCATTTTTCAGCGCAGTGGTGTATCCACGAAGCCGTTCATTGGCGTCTGGATGGGCAGCATCGCCCGAAATGAAAGCAATTTTGCGGTGGCCCAAAGAAATTAAATGCTCGGTCGCTAGAACACCCCCTGCGAAGTTATCGAAGTTAAGTGCAAATAAGCCAGCGCCCTTGATGCTTCTACCGGTCACAACGATTGGCAAATGTTTGGCTGTGTTTTTAAGTGCCTGGTCACTCAAGCGGCCGTTTAAAACAATGAGCCCATCAACACGGCGCGATCTAAGTACTTCAATGCAACGACCCTCAGTCACTGGGTTCCAATGGGCGCTAACAAACAAGGGGCTGTAACCAGCACTGTCGAGCTCATCTTCAATGCCCCTCAGTGCAGGACCATAAAAAGGGCTGTCGATCGCTTGTGTGACAACGCCAATACTCAAGGTGCGACCGCCAGCAAGTCCTCTTGCTACAGGGTTGGGTACAAAGCCTAATTTTGCGATAGCCTCATCAATGGCTTTTCTCTTTTCGTCGCTGACGACGGCAGTGCCATTGAGGATGCGAGAAACAGTGCTTGGGGAGACGCCAGCCAACTGAGCAACTCGTTCAAGTGTGACGGGCCCAGACTTGGAATTGACAGCGCGCTTGTTTTTCATAAATTAAATTAGTTCGACTTAGAACTTATCATGAAAACGCTTTCAAAGCAATCATGAGAGCTGGCAAATAGACTTGAAATGCATGTCTTTTTTGATGTGCACCTTGATGACTCAAAAAATTAGACATCATGTGAACTGTTAATTTGCCAGACCCACAAAAACGTTTTGTACGTCGTCGTTGCCGTCAATGGCGGCTAAGAAATTTTCAACTTCTTCGAGTTGATCTGCCGAAAGGTTAGCGGGATCGACTGGGTTTTTGGGCTTGTAGCCCAATTTGTTGGACAAGACTGTGAATCCATGTTCGGGCAGGGCTTTGCTGACCAAGTCTAAATCTGTTGGGTCGGTGATGAACACCGTCACACCGTCTTCATCGGCAGCTTCAAAATCTTGTGCGCCCGCCTCAATGGCGGCCAGTTCTGCATCTGAATGTGCGTTCGCAGCTTCTGCTTCAATCATGCCAACGTGGTCAAAATCCCAAGAGACCGAGCCCGAGGTGCCAAGTTGACCTTTTCGAAACAAAACGCGAACTTCAGACGCTGTGCGGTTGAGGTTGTCAGTCAGTGCTTCAACCATCACGGGAACTTGATGCGGCGCAAATCCTTCATAGATGACGCGTTCAAAATTGACGGGGTCGCCCAACAAACCAGCACCTTTTTTGATGGCACGTTCGAGGGTTTCTTTTGGCATGGACACTTTTCGAGCTTGGTCAACCACAAGGCGGAGTCGCGAATTGGCCGCCGGGTCTGGCCCACTCTTGGCGGCCATCATGATGTCTTTGGCTAGACGCCCAAAGAGTTTGCCTCTAGCGTCTGCGGCTTGCGCCTTGCCTTTTGCTTTCCACTGCGCGCCCATGGGGAGTACTTTCTGTGTGACGGTGTAAGGCTGTCATTTTAAGTCATGCGTCGCACTTCAAAAATTTAGACAGTGATGTCGACGTTGCCGCCTTTGGGTTTGTCATTGGTCTTGACTTCGTGCCTGGTAACTTCTCGCTGAGCCTCTGTTTTTTGAGGGGGCTCTTCTTTTTGTTTCTGCTCTGTTTTAACGCTGCGCTCTTGTTGGACGCGAGGAATATCAGGCCGATTGTTGGCAGGTCGAATTTCTGACATGATGGAACCTCCTTGAAATTTAAGTGGGCAGTCAGCTAAGTTGCCAATTGACATTGTCAACCAAAATAAGATGCAATAGTTTAAATATGTACGGAGGCACATGGTGAAAATCGCCATCACACTTTTGTGTTTGATCATGACCGGCCTTGCTTGGGCAAACACCCCCGCCTGTTTTTCAATTCGTGATCCTGATCGCAAAAACGTCTGCCTAGCCATGTCCACTCGGCAAAATTCCTATTGCTTCTCCGTCAAGGATGCAGATACCAAAAATATGTGCTTGGCGAATGTGATGCAACAGAAAAGCTATTGTTTCAGCATCAAATTGCATGACATGAAGCAGCAGTGTTTGGCGCAAGTCAAGTAACGGCATCTACAAATTCTGATGAAGCTCATCAAAAAAACCTTGGTCATTGGCGTTTCAGCCAGTCTTTACTACCTGTCCTTGCTTTTGAATGAGTGGGTCTGGGGCGATTCAGAGTTTTCTTTTGATGTGAACTGGGTTTTTTTCCCAAGCGGTATCAGGTTTATTCTGGTTCTCTTGGCAATCGAGTCAGGGGCTTTAGGGATCGCCTTGGGTGGTATTCTTTGGGTCTACCAAGACCACCCTGATTTGGGTGTTGAATTTGCGTTGATCACTGGCTGCATCGCAGGCATCTCACCTTTGTTGGCTCGCCATCTCAGCGTGATATTTCTTGGATTAGACCGTGAATTTAAAGTGGTCTCCCCCCAGACCTTGTTGAAAATTTCACTGCTTTTCGCTACGCTCAGCGCATTACTCCATCAGCTTTGGTTTTATGCGCAAGGTCTCACTGAAAATTTGGCCTTGAATTTCTGTGTCATGGCTTTGAGCAATTGGGCTGGAACCTTGTTGGTCCTGATGGCCTTTAAGCTCTTGATTCAAAGAATTCCAAACCCAGCCACTGATCGACAAAAGTTTTGAATTTCAATCGCTCATCAAGCAATTCATCATGAAACAAATTTACTTGCGATATTTGGTGTTGGCAGAAACATTGCGAAAATCAAACATTGACCTTTCTGGCATTGACGAAATTGGCAAAAAATTACTTGAAACCATCGCTATAAAAAGTGCCCAGGGCCAACCTTTGGTAGTGACTCAAACCATGGAGTTGAGTGACATTGCCAGTCCCGCCACCATCCATCGACGCATTGAGATTTTGAAAAAAGCCGGACTGATCAAAGTCATGCAGACTGAACAAAATCACAAGATTAAATTTTTAGTGCCTACGCAAATTAGCATCGATTATTTTGATAAGTTAGGCAATCTCATGGCCTCTGCCATCCGGTCCTAAATCACACACGGTATGAGTTTAAATAATCAAAAGCATGTCGCAAGTTTTACCCACATTTGATGATGTTTTGGCGGCCGCAGCCAGGCTTGAAGGCGTGGCACACAAGACCCCTGTGCTAAGGTCTCGCACTCTCGACGATCTCATGCAAGCTCAGGTCTACGTGAAGTGTGAAAACTTGCAGCGAATGGGGGCCTTTAAATTCAGAGGTGGGTTCAATGCCTTAGCCAAATTCAGCGATGCGCAAAGACGTGCAGGTGTACTTGCTTATTCTTCGGGCAATCATGCGCAAGCGATCGCTTTGTCGGCCCAAATTCTTCAAATTCCCGCCACCATTTTCATGCCGCATGATGCTGCGCCCGCAAAGTTGGCAGCAACCCAGGGCTATGGTGCCAAGGTGATCGGTTATGACCGCTATGCTGAAGATGCTAATGCGCTTGCCTCGGAACTGGCGCGTGCGCAAGGTTTGACCTTTGTCCCCCCTTTTGATCATGCAGATGTCCTGACTGGGCAAGGAACCGCGGCCCTTGAGTTGTTCAAGGAAGTGGGTGAGTTGGATGCTCTCTTTGTATGTTTGGGCGGTGGTGGGCTTTTGAGTGGCAGCGCATTGGCCGCTAGGGCTTTATCACCCAGCTGTCAAATTGTGGGCGTTGAACCGGCAGCTGGCAACGACGTACAGCAATCTTTGAAAAAAGGCGAGCGCGTCAAAATTGCGACGCCAGTCACCATTGCAGATGGCGCACAAACGCCTATGGTGGGCGTGATCACTTTTGAAATCATCAAGGCTTTGGTGAATGACATTCACACAGTCACTGATGAGCAACTGGTGCACACGATGCGTTTTTATGCCGAACGAATGAAGATGATCGTAGAGCCTACAGGATGTCTGTCTCTGGCTGCTGCCCTGCAAGGCCGTGCTGCTTTAAAAGGCCAAAAAGTAGGTGTCATCATCAGTGGCGGCAATATTGATATGGCCAGATTTTCACAATTGATGTCGGCCTATCCAACAGGCGCTTAAGTTCGGCGCTCTAACAATTGAGACGCTAGCGCAACCAAAGCATCTTTATATTCGCCATCGGGTAGGTACTGAGCAGCATCTACGGCACGCTGAGCTTCAGACATGGCCGCCTTTCGGCTGGCTTCAAGAGCGCCAGTTTCTCGCACAATGGCAATCACACTGCTCAGCTGGTCAACTGAACCAGTTTCAATGGCTTTTTGAATCAGACTGCGTTGTTCTGCCGTTCCGCGTTGCATGGCCAAAATGAGTGGCAAAGTGGCTTTGCCTTCACGCAAATCATCGCCAAGGTTCTTGCCCATTTCGGCGGCATTGCCCTCGTAATCCAACACATCGTCAATCACTTGAAAAGCAGTGCCTAAGGCTTGACCATACTCTGCACAGGCCTCTTCCAACTGAGGCGAAGCTTTGGCCAAAATAGCGGCCAAGCGTGAACTGGCCTCAAACAATTTGGCAGTTTTGGATCGAATGACGTGCAAATAAGCTTCCTCGTCCAATGAAGCGTCGTGCATGTTCATCAGTTGCAAAACTTCACCCTCGGCAATGATGTTGGTGGCATCGGCTAAAACTTGCATGATCCGCATGCTGCCAGCATCCACCATCATTTGGAATGCTCTGGAATAGAGAAAATCGCCTACCAATACGCTGGCTGGATTGCCAAAATTCTCATTGGCGGTAGGGCGACCGCGCCTTAATGTAGATTCGTCCACCACATCATCGTGTAGCAATGTCGCTGTGTGAATAAACTCGACGACAGCCGCCAGACTGTATTTGTGCTCTTCTTGGTAACCTAGAGCGCCGCTGGTCAGTAGCAAAATGACGGGCCGCAGGCGCTTGCCACCCGCTGAAATGATGTATTGGGCAACTTGTCCCACTAACGGTACGCCAGAACTGAGTCGTTTTGCAATGACTTCGTCAACCCGAGTCATGTCCTTAGCCACCAGCGCAAATGCTGAGGCGGGAGAGGCTTGCTGGGTTGGCGCTAAGGTAGGCAAAATGTCTGTCATCCGCTAGATTCAGGGACAGAATCCTTAAAAACCTGTGTTTTTTGTGGGATTTCTGTGTTCAAGAGTGATTATAGGGAGCGAATTTGCCTCAATGATGACTGAAAGATCAGAAATAGGGGGTTGGCAAGCCCTAAAAGTCCGTGCTAAAATCCGCGGTTCCTTAGGGTTCGTCCTAGGAATTTCCATTGAGAGAAACGAAAAGGTCATTATGTACGCGGTCATAAAAACCGGCGGCAAACAGTATCGTGTTGCTGCTGGC
>CAJCDH010000225.1 GCA_903961095.1 uncultured Burkholderiales bacterium
AACTCTTTGGCACGGTCCAAAATAGCCTGAGCAATTTCGCCTTTGCCTTTGCTTAAAACGCGAGGTGCAGGCGTATTGGGTTTGTAGCCCACCGCCACTGCTTGCAGAATTTCTTCATGGCCCAAGTTAGACATTGGGTTTTTCCTGTGGCAAATCGCTGGACTCTGCAGAGGTTTCTGTGCGTGCTACCTCCTCTGGCAAAGGTACTACTCTGACATCCGTCACACCCTGCGTTTTGAGTTCTTGCAACAGATCTGGTGCAAGCATGCTCCAATTCACTTTGCCGTTGCGCTCTGGCGTGCCATGCAAAACCTGCAGACTAATGTCTTGCCCCCATTGCGAGCCCAATATGCGCAGCGTGCCCAAATGAGGAAGCGTCACTTCCACTTTCAGCATGGCGCCTTTTTCAAGCTGCCCTGCTTGCTGCGGGTTGTTGCGCCACGCATCTTCCCGAACGATGCGCATTGGCAAGCCAGGCACCAATTCGGCCTGCCACACCATGTTGCCTTGCGAAAGCATGCGAGCGGCTTGCTCGGCGGCATCGCTGTCGGGCTCTAAAGCTGCAACCCATTGGGTTAATTGTGCTTGGCTAGGCTCCTGAATGGGCTGCGCTAGCTGTTGAAACTCAGAAAGGGCAGAGTTCTGAGATGCTTCAGATGCCGTTTTGTTGTGGGTCACAACCCGTCTGGGCATCCAAGCTTCATTCAGCCTTTGCGCCGCAAATACATCGCTGCCAGCCAAGGCTTGGTAAATGTTTTTGAGCTGGCCCAACACCATTGAAGCTGGGGTAGAAGCTGAAGCTTGTGCAGGAATTACTTGTGCAGAAGTTGAAGCCAAGCCTGTTGCATTGGCGGCTTTATCACTTGCTGTATTGACCACAGAATTTTTAGATGATTGCTCAACAACTTTGGCCATCAACATCGATAAGTCCGCCAAATTGGCATTGCCACTCGATTTGGCCAGCACACCATTGAGCCAAGTAGACAAACCTTGCGCCAACAAGGGGTGCACATTGCCCATTGCGTCGGGGTCTGCGCCTTGAGGTTCAAAGACGGGTACGGCCGTTTTGGGTGCTTGAAGCAATGCCTCAGGCAAAGGCGTGGCCAGTTTGGCCAATACAGAACGCCCAGCTTGCCCCTCAGCCCCAGCAAACGCAGGCTGCGTCCACTGCAAGGCCACGCGACTGTCTAAGGATTGCGCATCTTCTGGCACACCCGGAACCGCTGAGACGGGCGCAATAGGCGTTACCTCTAACTTCTGCGTTAGCGGCAGATGCAGTTCTTGAACTGGTGTAGGTATAAACATGGTGCCAAGCAATAATATGGCTTAGCGGCCATTGGGTAAACGGCTTTGGCGCAGGATATGCAGGAAAAGCTGCTGGTGCAAAAGCTAACGCTTAAGCGGCAGCTGCCAACATGGAACTGCCTAAGCCAGAAGCCTGAACCCGAATTGGCATTTCAGGAGAAGTCTTGATAGGCTTGAAATACTTTATCGCCAACGTATCGTCCTTCTGCCCCGCATGCTCTAACCAAGCTTCGGCTAAGGGTACAAAAGCATTGATGACACCTTGAATCATTTCAGGGTCGCGGCGCAGGCGTGCACGCAGAATTTCTTTGCCAGCCCATTCGTAAATAAAGGCCAAGTTTTGGGCAATTTCGCCGCCTTTTTCTTTGTCAAGACAAGACTCAAGGCCCGTGGTAATTAGATCAATGGCTTTGGCAAAAGATTCAGAAGAATCAACGCCCTCAGCCATTTGAAGTTTGCCAGTGTGCAAGTGGTCAAGCAGGCGTTGGTAAACCATGGCCACCAGCTCGACGGGCTTGGCAGAAGAAACGGA
>CAJCDH010000226.1 GCA_903961095.1 uncultured Burkholderiales bacterium
ATGGATTACGCTGCAGACAAGGCCGACATTTTTGTGACGGCCACTGGCAACAAGCACGTCATTACGCACGACCACATGTTGGCCATGAAAGACGAAGCCATCGTTTGTAACATTGGTCACTTTGACAACGAGATCGACATTGCTTCCGTTGAAAAATACACATGGGAAGAAATCAAGCCCCAGGTCGATCACATTGTGTTCCCCGATGGCAAGAAAATCATCATGCTGGCCAAGGGCCGCTTGGTGAACTTGGGTTGCGGCACAGGCCACCCCAGCTTTGTGATGAGCGCTTCTTTTGCCAATCAAACCATTGCGCAAATTGAAATGTTCTCACACCCCGAAGCGTACGAAAACGGCAAGGTCTATGTGTTGCCTAAGCACTTGGACGAGAAGGTTGCGCGTTTGCACCTCATGACGGTTGGCGCCATGTTGACAGAATTGTCTGACATGCAAGCGGCCTACATTGGTGTGAACAAGAACGGCCCTTACAAGCTCGACACTTACCGTTATTGATTTGGCTTTGCACATGAGCACGCCTTTTGGGGTGCTCGTGTGCCTTGGCTGAATTTCGATTTCGACTTTGAACGGATTATTTTGCGCATAGACCAATTGTTAGTAGAGCGCGGCTTGGCTGCGTCTCGGGCGCAAGCCCAGCGGCTGATTGCAGCGGGTGTTCAGTGGCGCACGCCACCGGGCGCTTTGCCAACGGCTGTGCTCGAGGCTGTGAAGTCTTCAGTGGAATGGCGCACGATTAACAAGAACAAAGACGAAGTGCCCAGCGATGCAGAAATTGTGTTGCTGGACGATTCGGAATCTAAGTACGTTTCGCGCGGTGGCTTGAAGCTGGAAGGTGCATTGCTCAGCAGTGGTATTTCAGTTTCTGGCCTGCGTTGTTTGGATGTGGGCCAAAGTACCGGTGGGTTTACTGAGTGCCTGCTTTTGAATGGTGCCGCCGAAGTGGTGGGCATTGATGTGGGCCACGGCCAAGTGCATCCACGTGTGCAAGAAGATGCGCGTGTTGTATGCATTGAAGGTGTCAATGCACGCGAACTCATGCCCGATGACGAACGTATTCCCGATGCAGAAACTGGCTTTGATGTGCTGGTGGGCGATGTGTCGTTTATATCCTTGACCTTGGTATTGCCAGGGGTGGTGCCGTTTTTAAAACCGGGTGGCTCGCTGTTGATGTTGGTCAAGCCACAGTTTGAATTGCAGCCCGAGAACATTGGCAAGAATGGTTTGGTCAAAGACCCGGCCATGTACCCCGTCATTGAAAAACGCATTCGCACGTCATTGACTGAATTGGGCTTGAAAGTGACCGGTTGGTACGACAGCGCCATTGAAGGTGGCGATGGCAATCGTGAGTTTTTTGTGCAGGCGGTAAAGCCTGCAGATGAATAAGTTAACGCACTCCCTGTGCGAATTTTAAAATTGAGTTGGCTGAATAAGCAGGCTCAATGTCTGTGATGAATCAATTACCAATTAGCTTTGAATTTTTTCCTCCCAAAACACCTGAAGGTGCGGAGAAGTTGCGCGTTGTGCGTCAACAGCTTTACACGCAATCACCAGAGTTTTGCTCCGTCACTTATGGCGCGGGTGGTTCTACGCAAGAAGGTACCTTCAGTACCGTGGGCGAAATTTTGAAAGAGGGCGTTTCGGCCGCTTCTCATTTTTCTTGCATTGGTGCCAGCGAAGAATCTGTGCGTGCCGAACTGGCCACTTTGAAAGCCATGGGCGTGAAGCGCTTGGTGGCTTTGCGCGGCGACTTGCCCAGTGGCTACGGCATGGGCGGTGCGTTTCATTACGCTTCCGATTTGGTGGAATTTATTCGCAAAGAAACTGGCGACTTTTTTCACATTGAAGTGGCGGCGTATCCTGAAGTACATCCTCAGGCCAAGTCTCCTGAGTCCGATTTGCAGGCCTTTGTTTCGAAAGTTAAAGCGGGTGCCAACTCAGCCATTACGCAGTATTTTTACAATACCGATGCCTACTTTCGTTTTGTAGACGATGCGCACAAACTGGGCGCGGATGTGCCTGTGGTGCCCGGCATCATGCCCATTACCAGCTCTACGCAATTGCTGCGTTTTTCAGACGCATGCGGTGCAGAAATTCCGCGTTGGATTCGCTTGCGTTTGCAGGCGTATGGCGATGACACAGCCTCTATCAAAGCGTTTGGCTTGGATGTGGTGACCGACTTGTGCGATCAGCTCCGCAATGGCGGTGTACCAGCGCTACACTTTTATACGATGAATCAGAGTGCCAGTACGTTGGAGTTGTTGAAGCGGTTGGCGTAACCTAAGGTTTTGGATTTCTTTCAGGTAAATCGTATATTGATTCAATTGAGAACTGGATTAGGTTTTTTTAGCAGTAGTTGCTGCTTTTGCAATGATGGACTTCAGATGTTTGCGCAAAGAGGTCTTTGAAGAAAACTCTTTGTATCGACCTGCCTCAATATCATTAAGCCCTAGTTGCATTACTGCTAGAACAATCAAGTACTTGCATTTGCTTACAACAATTTTTATGAGCGTCCCTTTGACTTCCGAGATTTACGTTCTTTAATTCCGTAATTTACGGACTATGATTCCGAGATTTACGTAGATTAATTCCGAAATTTACGCTAATATCGGTGCATGAACACAGACTCGCTATTCCCCCGACAAATAGAAGCTAGGCTACTAGAAGCCTTGCTAGACACCCCTGTGGTGTTGCTTGCAGGGCCAAGGCAGGCTGGTAAAACGACGCTTGTGAAGCAAATTGCAGAACGCCAAGGTTTGCGTTATTTGACGATGGACGACGAGCTTGCCATGTTGTCAGCCAAAGAAGACCCAACAGGTTTTATACGAAGCATCGATTGCGTGGTCATCGATGAAATTCAGCGAGCACCTCAGTTGTTGTTGGCCATTAAAAAGAGTGTGGACGAAGACCGCCGGCCAGGCCGCTTCTTATTGACGGGCTCTGCCAACTTGATGGCATTGCCAACGGTCGCTGACTCGTTGGCCGGTCGCATGGAAACGCTGCACCTTTTGCCTTTGTCACAAAGTGAAATGTCAATGCAGTCGGCCAACTGGATTGACAGTGCTTTTGCTGGGCGCATTTTGCAATTGAGCGAAGCGTCCGAAGGTCGTGATTTGGTTCAACGCGTATTGCGCGGGGGGTATCCAGAAGCCGTATCGCGACCAACGCCCAAGCGACGTGCTGCTTGGGCCAGGCAATACATGGATGCCATCATCCAACGCGATGTGCGTGATATTTCGGGCATTGAAAAAATAGATCAACTGCCGCGTTTTTTAAATGCACTTGCACAGACGGCAGGCCAAATGTGCAACTACACCCAGCTGGGCGGACAAGTTGGGTTAGATGGCAAAACAGTAGCGAGTTACATGGGTATTTTTGAGCAAATGTATTTGCTGCAACGCGTTGAGGTGTGGGCACGTAATCGTTTGAACCGCGTTGTTAAATCCTCCAAACTGCAGTTCATTGATTCAGGCTTGTTGGCGGCACTGCTTGACTTGAATACCGAGGAAGTTGAAAAAAACCGCACGCGATTTGGCAATGTACTCGAGACATTTGTATTCGGCGAATTGCTAAAGCACACCACCACCTCGGACAGTCGCTATCGATTGTTGTACTACCGTGATGCAGACAAAGTGGAAGTTGATGTGGTGATTGAAAACTCAGTGGGGCAACTTGTGGGTGTGGAAGTGAAGGCCTCGGCTACAGTGAATGAGCACGATTTGAAGGGGCTGAAGAAACTGGCCAAGCTGTCGGGGGACCTATTCAAAATGGGCGTCTTGCTTTACGACGGTAAAGAAACGCTGCCCATGGGAAACAATATTTGGGCTGCACCTATTTCAACGCTTTGGGGTAAAGCGCAGAAGTAAGGCTGTGCTGTTGGATGGCTAACGCGCTGCTTATCGCTCATCAAAACTCATCACCACTTCTTTGCTAGTAGGCTTGGCTTGGCAGCTGAGCACAAAGCCTTGCTCGGCTTCCCATTTTTCTAGTGTGAAGTTCTTTTCCATGACCACGCTGCCTTGCATCACTTTGGCGCGGCAAGTACAGCACACACCGCCTTTGCAGGAGTAGGGCAGGTCCAAGCCTGCTGCCAACGCTACATCCAAAATTTTGTCGGTAGCCGACATTTGCATTTGATGTTTCTTGCCATCTAGCACAATGGTTAGTGCCACATCACCTTTAGATTCAGGTGCGTGGCCCAAGACCACTTGTTTGCGCGCGTCTGCTGGCAATGCCTCAAGTGTGGGCGATGTAAATCGCTCTGTGCGAATGTTGCGCGCGGGCACGCCCACTTCTAACAAAGCTTTTTCGGTGGCTTCAATCATGGCTTCGGGGCCGCAGATGAAGACCTCGTCCATGCTGGCGGCAGGCAAGAGGCTGTTCACAATTTTTTTGACCTTGGCTTCGTCCATGCGACCTTCCAGCAAAGGCACTTCTTGCGCTTGGCGTGACAACACGTGAATGAGTG
>CAJCDH010000227.1 GCA_903961095.1 uncultured Burkholderiales bacterium
CTTCGGGCGCTAAATGCCGGTTCATGCCTGCCATTTGTGTTTCGTAATCGTAATCGGTGACTGAGCGCAAGCCTCTGACGATGACTCGCGCGCCTTGGCTGTGCACAAAGTCACACAACAAGCCCGAAAAGGCCACCACACGGACATTGCCCAAATCTTGCGTCACTTCTTGGGCCATGGCCAACCGCTTCTCTAGGGTGAACATGGTTTTTTTGTGGTGAGCGGTGGCCACGGCCAGCACCACTTTGTCAAACATTTGGGAGGCGCGGTAGACCACATCCTCATGACCCAAAGTGACAGGGTCAAAAGTTCCAGAATAAACAGCGGTAACTGAGCGACTCATGAGGGGCTCCTAATGGTTGGAGGGATTATCCCTCGATTGGTCGTTGCAGCAAATGCGCATGAACTGCGCCGGCTTTCAAGTACTTCTCTGGGTGAAGCCCACAAGCTTGAATGGCCTCGTCTGTCCAATGATTTGGGGCTTCCAAATACACCCAACCCCCAGGCACAACGGCCTTGGCTGCAGCCTGCAATGCTTTTTCAAAATGCGAGTTCTCAAAGGGAGGATCCAAAAAAACCACATCCAAGCTGCTGGGCACTAAGCGCTGAAGTGCCGTCATGGCATCGCCCTTTTGAACTTGAACCGATTGAGCTTTCAAACGCTCGCGGGTTTGACTCAGTAGATTGACCAATTGGGCGTCTTGCTCCAACATCAAGACACTTTGCGCACCACGCGAAGCCGCCTCAAATCCCAAGGCACCCGTGCCTGCAAAAGCATCCACACAACGCCAATCGGTGAGGTCTTGACCTAACCAATTGAACAATGTTTCACGCACTCTATCGGGGGTAGGCCGAAGGCCTGGTCGATCGATCACTTTGATTTTGCTGCGCTTCCATTGGCCACCAATGATTCGCACTTCGTGCGACGGTGAGCCGACAGTTGCTAGACTGATAGGGTTTTTAGGCATGGCCGCAAGCTTACCGCGTTGTCAGGCTATTTTGAGCGATCCTTAAGTTTTCATAGAATAGGCCCTTACACACCGCTCCATATGTTCCGATTCTTTCGCTCCGCCCCCAAACCAGCCCCTGCTGAGGTCAAGACCCCACTGGTCAGTTCTTCTGCCACGCATGCAGCGCCCTTGAGCGCGGCTGTCAAGCCCGAGCCGTCTGAAGGGCCACGCCAATCATGGCTCAGTAAACTCAAAGCCGGATTGCGCAAAACCGGCGGCAGTATTGCGTCCGTCTTTACTGGCACGCAAATAGATGACGCTTTGTACGAAGAGCTCGAAACAGCCTTGCTGTTGGCTGATACAGGTGTAAAAGCCACAGAGCACTTGTTGCAAGACCTCAAAACTCGCGTCAAAGCAAACAAGACCACAGAGCCTGCGGCAGTCAAAACCCTCTTGATTGAAGCCATTACAGATTTGCTCATGCCGCTCCAGAAACAGCTTCACATTGGCAATCAAAAGCCCATGGTCTTGATGGTGGCTGGTGTCAACGGTGCTGGCAAAACAACCTCCATTGGCAAACTCACTCACCATTTGGCAGACCAAGGTGCCAGTGTGTTGTTGGCAGCGGCCGATACCTTCAGGGCCGCAGCCCGTGAGCAATTGGCGGTCTGGGCTCAGCGCAATACCGTTGAAATCATCAGCCAGCAAGGCGGCGATCCAGCCGCGGTCAGTTTCGACGCAGTGTCTGCCGGCAAAGCACGCGGTAGAGATGTGGTGTTGGTCGATACGGCGGGCCGCTTACCCACCCAACTGCACCTCATGGAGGAGCTCAAAAAAATTAAACGCGTGGTGCAGAAAGCCGATTCAACTGCACCACACGAAGTCTTGTTGGTCATTGACGGCAACACGGGTCAAAACGCCTTGATGCAAGTGAAGGCTTTCGACGAAGCCTTGGGCCTCACCGGACTCATTGTGACCAAGCTGGATGGCACTGCCAAAGGGGGCGTGCTGTGCGCCATTGCCCGAGAAAAAGCCGTTCCCGTTTACTTTATCGGTGTTGGCGAACAACTTGATGATCTGCAAACTTTCGATGCGCGTGAGTTTGCCGAAGCCTTGCTAAACTAAATCAAGCTTTTTCCAGTATGAAATTAATCCCATGGTTTAGTGCTAGCTCAGCCATCTTCATTTTCGCTGCTGCTGTCTTCTGGTTGACACAAGATGAGGCATCCCCCAAACAAGCGCTGCCCGCCAAATTGCAATGCGAGTTGCCACCCTCCTCCACCGCCGCGCCAAGACCCGGCATGGTTTGGATTCCAGAAGGAGTCTTTGACATGGGCGACACTGTTTATCCGGAAGAAAAAGCTGTTCGCAATGTGAATGTCAAAGGTTTTTGGATGGACCGAACCGAGGTCACCAATCTGGAATTTACAGCCTTTGTGAAAGCCACTGGCTATGTCACTGTGGCAGAACGGCCTGTTAACCCTCAATTGATCGCCAACTTGCCAGAAGACATGCGCAAACCTGGTGCCGTGGTATTCAAGGTACCGGGCAAACTCACGCAGGGTGATGACCCACGCCAGTGGTGGCAATACATTCCAGGCGCCAACTGGAAACAGCCTGCAGGTCCAGACTCAAGCATTGACCACTACGGCCAATTCCCTGTGGTGCACATCACCTACGAAGATGCACAAGCCTATGCTCAATGGAAGGGGCACCGCTTACCCACCGAAGCAGAATGGGAATGGGCTGCACGTGCTGGCGCCAAGGAATTACCAGGCCAACACGATCAACCTGCCAGTGCCAACACCTGGCAAGGGATTTTTCCAATGGCCAATGCCAGCGAAGATGGTTTTTCAGGCTTGGCGCCTGTCGCGTGCTATGCCCCCAATGCCTATGGCCTGTTCGACATGGTTGGCAATGTCTGGGAGCTTACGGCCGATGTTTTTGTGACAGACCGGCCAGCAGTTACCAACACCAAAACTTCAAATTCAAAGCAAGGACTGGACCCCGATGAAGCACAAAGACCGCCTGTTTTTAAAACGCTTCAAGCCAATTCACAGCCCTCGGCGCGCGTGATCAAAGGCGGCTCGTTTTTGTGTGCGCCGAATTACTGCATGCGCTATCGTGCGGGGTCGAGACAGCCTCAAGAAGAAGATTTGGCGGTGAGCCATTTGGGTTTTAGAACCATCTTTCAGCCCTGAACTCTCTACAAAGGCGGCCCTTCTTGTCTGCATCTTTTTTGAAACGTTTTCTGATCTTCGCGCTTGTATGGGTGGCGCTCATGGCAGCTTTGCTAATGGCCATCAAAGACAAAATTGCATTGGGTGCGGAAGCTTATTTGTATGGCTACCCCTTGGTCATGATGGAGACCACGCGGCTTCAGAGTGCGAAATACATTGGACCCGAAAATCAATTGCGCTTGGTCAGACAATTTCCAAACGCTCAATTTAAAGATGTCGTTCGACCCAATGTCGACACGCTTTACACCACAGCTTTTTTAAGCATGAAGGAAGGTCCATGGGTTTTTGAAATGCCCGCCAACGACAAGCGTTACGAGTTAATGCCTTTCATGGATGCTTGGACCAATGTGTTTGCGTCACCCGGGACCAGAACTCTGGGCAATCAAGGTGCAAGCTTTTTATTGGTTGGGCCAAATTGGCAAGGCCAGGTTCCAAAAGGCATGACAATTTTAAAATCCCCCACCGACATGGTCTGGCTCATTGGCAGAACGCAAACCAATGGCACTGCAGATTTTGCAACTGTGCATGAATTGCAAAACCGTCTGAGCCTCACAAAATGGCAACAGCTGTCAGACAAGCTGCCTGCGAGAACCGATTTGCAAAAGCTTGAACCCTCAAACTGGCAAGCTAACCCAAAGCCAGCCTCCCCACCTGTTGCACAAATGAAAGCGCTCAGCACGCCTGATTTTTTCAATCGACTCATGCAACTGATGGTGAACAACCCGCCTGCAAGCGAAGATGCACCTCTGCTCGTCCGATTGGCAAAACTTGAAATCAAGCCCGGTCAAGTTGTTCAACTGAGCTGGCTCAACGAATTGAGTTTCAGCTTAGGCCGATGGATAGCAAACCAGCGCATCACGAAAGTCTTGAACACAAAACCTGAAGCTGGGGTTTGGTCTTCTCCGCCCTTGAATTTGGGCCGTTATGGCACCGACTACAACACACGCGCTGCGGTGGCCATGGTGGGACTTGGCGCCAATTTGCCAGAAGATGCAATGTACCCCAACACCACACGCGACCAGCAAGGCAAAGCACTGAATGGTGAACATCGATATCGCGTGCATTTTCCGGCCAACGCACTGCCACCTGTTAAAGCTTTTTGGTCCATCACCGCTTATGGCGCAGATGAATTTTTGATTGACAATCCACTGCAACGCTTCGCCCTAGGTGATCGAGATCCATTGGTGTTCAATGCAGATGGCTCATTGGACATTTGGATACAAGCTTCACCGCCTGATCAAAAGGAGGCCGCAACCAATTGGCTACCTGTTCAAAGAGGTTCAGATTTTTTACTCAATGCTCGGCTGTATTGGCCAGACGACACCGCATTGAAGGGGCAATGGAAAATGCCAGCGGTAGAGCGGCTGAACAAATGACATCAAGTCACTTGTTTCAAAACCAAATAGTTTGAAATCAAGCCTTGCAAATAGGCCCTGATGTTGGGCGGATTCACAGGTCGACTCAAAGCCTGATAACAACCCACAATGGCCAAGTAAAGTAACGCAGCTAAATCACGCGCCTTGGCCTTGTCTTTGACGATGATCAAAAATTTAGACTCAAATAGATTCATGCGCTCGGCGTCAACTTCGACCAACATTTGCGCTGCACCTGCATGCAGATGGCTCAAGGCCCTCAAGGCTTGCTCAAAGCGAAGGTTTTCGAGTTCTGAGCCAGCTTGATTGAATGCGGCATCCACCACAAATTCCAAGTCTTGAATTGGATTCTCGCTTTGGTGCGATTTCAATTTTTCATCCAACTCCAGTTGGGACAATTTCCAGCGCATTAACAAGCTGTCAATCAGATCAGCATGATCGCTAAAGTGCCAGTAAAAACTGCCCCGAGTGACTCCGAGCTTTTCTGCGATTGCCAGAACTTTGACATTTTCAAAGCCACCTGCGACGACCGCTTTAAAAGCTTCGTCCAGCCAATTGTCTCGCGTCAGACGAGCGCCCTCGGCAGTCAATGATTTCGGCTTTTGCTTTTGATGTGTTGTATCCATAAGTGTCATGCCCTATTTTGAAGCATGTCTCTTCGCCCCCTAAATTTTCATTCTCTAGCGAAAACCCTAGACATGCATTCATCTTTGCTGTGCTAGAGTGAATTGTCAATACACATGTGTACTGATCCACCCTATATTTTGGAGACACCCATGACTCATTACTTGCACAAAGCAAAGCCTCAACAGTTCGTTCTTGCTACATTGCCGTGGGTCGCTCTTTTGGCATGTAGTTTCAATGCACAAGCGGCTGAAAGTTATAAATTGCGCCAAGCTCCAGTAGGTGCCTTTGGCGGAGAAATAGCAGCGAGTGCAGACAATCCAGGCTTTTTTGGCACGGCCAGTCTCACCCAATTGCAAATTTACAAAATTGCAGATGCAGCAGGTAATGATGTAGCACCGCCACCTATTTCACCCATTCAACTCCCAGCACCGACCTACAAAGTCATGTTCCCAGCTGGCAGTTTGGCATTCAACCAAGACCAAACCCAATTGAATTTGGTGGGTGGTTATCTCACCCAAAGCACCTACGGCAA
>CAJCDH010000228.1 GCA_903961095.1 uncultured Burkholderiales bacterium
AAAAATAACTGGGTGTTTGTCTGGATGGGTGACCCGACCAAAGCCGATGAAGCCTTTTTGCCAGACAATTTTTCATGCAGTGACCCGGCTTGGAAAAACATCCCTGGTTATCTGCACTACGACACCCCTTACCTTCTTATCTGTGACAACCTGCTGGATTTTTCTCACCTGAGTTATGTGCATGAAAAAACTCTAGGCGGCTCAACGGCCATTGCCCAAGCCAGGCCGACCATTGAGAAGGTCACCCAACCGGGGCAGCGTGGCATCCGAGTCATTCGGCACATTCCTGACGTGCCATCACCGCCTTTTTATCAACGATTCAGGACCTTTACAACCCATCTTGACCGTTGGTTCGACTACGAATTTTTATTGCCTGCAACCTTGCTGATGAACTCGGGTGGCAAGCCCGTAGGCACCGCACCTGACGACATGCGTCAAGCTGTCCAACTGCACAGCTGCCAGACACTGACACCTGAAACCGAAAACAGTACCCACTACTTCTTTCAGCAGTCCCACCAAAGCGACCTGGGCGATGAAACGGTCACACAAAGCATCTTCAACTCATTGGTCCAGGCCTTTGAAGAAGACCGGAACATGATTACCGCACAGTATCTGAACATGCAAACACCTGCACAACAACCCATGCTGCCTTTGCATTTCGATGCCGCGTTGATGCAGTTCAGAAAGGCCCTTTCAGACGAGAAAAGCGCCGAAGACCTTGCGTCATGACATGACCGTTTAAATCTTTCAACACACCAGGAGACCCTATGAAACAACTGATCAAGCCCCTCGCTTTGGGACTGTTCGCGACTTTGCTTTGCCTGACAGTGCATGCGCAGACTTACCCGAATAAAACCATCCGCCTCGTTGTACCTTACCCAGCAGGAGGCGCCACAGATTTCGTGGCCAGACTCTTTGGTGAAAAACTCTCCAAATCACTGGGGCAGCCTGTGGTGGTGGACAACAAATCGGGCGCAGCTGGCAACATCGGTGTCGCAGAGGTCGCCAAGGCAGAGGGGGATGGCCACACTTTGCTGCTGTCCATCAATGACCCACTCATCAACAACGTGGCCTTGTTCAAAAGTTTGCCTTTTGATCCTCAAAAAGACCTGGTCTTTGTTGGCCAAATACTGCGCAGTCCTGCACTGATTTCGAGCAGCACCTCCAGTGGCATCAAGAATTTTGCAGATCTCAAGCGCATGGCCGTGCCCAACGCCAAATACAGCTACGGTTAATGGGGTGTTGGGGGGCTGGGCCATTTGGCCGGTGAGTCGCTCAACCGCGAACTCAAGGCTGAAATGGTGCACGTCCCCCAGCGTGGCGAAGGCCCGGTGGTGACTGACTTGCTGAACCAAACCCTCACCCTGGGGTTGTCTTCTGTAGCCACCGCGCGACAGCACGTGGCCACAGGCAAGATCGTGCCCATTGCCATGATGGGCGCAGAGCGCTCGCAAGCCTTGCCCCAGGTGCCCACGCTCAAAGAATTGGGGCTAACCGATCCCCTTTACCTCAACAGTGTCTGGATGGCCATATTGGCACCTGCCAAAACGCCAACCGCCATTGTTCAGAGACTTGGACAGGAAATGCGTGCCATTGCCAACTCACCAGAGGTTAGAAGTCAGCTGGTGGAGCGGGGGTTTGAAATGATGGTGACAACACCCGAACAGGCACAAGCCAACTACAAGCTTGAATTTGATGTCATTACCCGGCGCATCAAGGAATTGGGGATCGAAGCACAGTGATGAAAGCGTCACAGGGCATGGTGTGTTGGTAAAACACCTCGAGCTTTGCCCCGTACGGCGTCGAAGGCCTGAACTTATTGCTCATTGGTGCAACATGACAAGTCATTTTTAACATCATGCTTCAAGTTGAGTTATGAATGAATTTTGATGTCTTTGTAAGCTTGTTGAATTTCACGTACACCAGCATCGATCAATGAGCCATGGATGGCTGAATAGCCTAAACGAAAGTAAGCTTGGTTCTTATTCGAAGATTTATTGAAGAAGATATCACCCG
>CAJCDH010000229.1 GCA_903961095.1 uncultured Burkholderiales bacterium
TGTCTGTCATGAGCTACCTTGCCTTCATCATGCTGCTCAAATTGCAGTTCCCTGTTTGGCCTACTTTCATTTCAGGTTAAGGAGTATTCCAAATGGATTTGATCAATAACTTGTCCTTGGGTTTTGGGGTTGCATTCACCTTTCAAAACCTGATTTACGCCTTCATCGGTTGTTTGTTGGGTACCCTCATTGGCGTGTTGCCAGGCATTGGCCCTGTGGCCACCATTGCCATGCTGCTGCCAGCGACCTACGCGTTGCCGCCCATTGCGGCCCTCATCATGTTGGCCGGTATTTACTACGGCGCTCAATACGGTGGCTCTACGACCGCTATTTTGGTCAACCTGCCTGGCGAGTCTTCATCTGTGGTGACGGTCATCGATGGTTATCAAATGGCCCGGAAAGGTCGAGCGGGGCCTGCGTTGGCTGCGGCTGGCTTGGGCTCTTTCTTTGCTGGTTGTGTGGGTACCCTGATTTTGGCTGCCTTTGCTGCACCTCTCACTGAGGTTGCCTTCAAATTCGGTCCTGCTGAGTATTTCTCGCTCATGATCTTGGGCTTGATTGGCGCAGTTGTGCTGGCTTCTGGCTCACTCCTCAAAGCGGTTGGCATGATTGTGCTGGGTCTTTTGCTTGGCTTGGTGGGTACCGACGTTAACTCTGGTGTGGCCCGTTACAGTTTCGACATTCCAGAACTCACTGACGGCATTGGTTTCATTACCATTGCCATGGGTGTTTTTGGTTATGGAGAAATCATTGCCAACTTGGCAAAGACTGAAGACAAACGTGAGGTTTTTACTGGCAAGGTCACAGGTTTGTTCCCCACCAAAGAAGACTTCAAGAACATGATTCCTGCGGTTTTGCGCGGTACAGCCATTGGTTCTATGTTGGGTATTTTGCCTGGTGGTGGTGCGCTCTTGGCAGCTTTTGCAGCCTACACCATTGAGAAGAAAACCAAACTGCGTCCTGGTGAAGTGCCGTTTGGTCAGGGCAATATTCGCGGTGTTGCTGCGCCAGAATCGGCCAACAACGCAGGCTCACAAACCTCCTTCATTCCATTGCTCACCTTGGGTATTCCACCCAATGCCGTGATGGCTTTGATGGTGGGTGCCATGACCATTCACAACATTCAACCTGGCCCCCAAGTGATGACCAGCAACCCAGAGTTGTTCTGGGGTCTGATTGCCTCCATGTGGCTCGGCAATGCCATGCTCATCATCTTGAACCTGCCGCTCATTGGCATGTGGATCAAATTGCTGACCGTGCCTTACCGTTGGTTGTTCCCCGCCATTATTTTGTTCTGCGCTATTGGCGTGTACTCCACCAACAACAATACCTTCGACATTTGGATGGTGGGTGTTTTTGGTGTCATTGGCTATACCTTCATCAAGTTGGGTATGGAGCCTGCTCCCTTGCTCTTGGGCTTCATCTTAGGACCCATGATGGAAGAGAACTTGCGCCGCGCACTGCTGTTGTCTCGCGGAGACTGGTCGGTGTTCGTCACCCGTGGTTTGTCTGCCAGTCTGTTGGCAGCGGCGGCGGTGTTGCTCATCATCGTGCTACTGCCTTCCGTGAAGTCCAAACGCGAAGAAGCTTTCGTCGAAGAATAACCCTGCAATTTTGCAGATTCCCTAACGGCACCTTCGGGTGCCGTTTTTCTTGATGTGAACTGTCTTTTCGCCCTTGTGACATTGAGTCAAAAATTTCCTGACACAATCGGACTTTGAAGTGTCTTTGGATTTTTATCATGCAACACACAAGTCGTTTCAAGCGCAGCCAATTTGGAGCCATCATGTGGGGCGCTACATTGCTCGCCACCCTCGCCACTCTCGCTATGAGTACAGCCCCCTTGGTGGCACAAGCTCAATCTTCGGCTTCAGGGTACCCCACAAAGCCCATTCGCTTAGTGGTTCCATTTCCAGCCGGCGGCGCCACCGATATTTTTGCCAGAACCTTGTCTCAAAAACTCGGGGAAAAAATAGGGGCGACTGTGGTGGTAGAAAACAAGCCCGGTGCAGGCGGTACCTTGGGCTCTGACTTGGTGGCCAAATCATCTGCCGATGGTTACACCTTGTTGCTCGCTACCTCCAGCACGCACTCCATTGGGCCCAATTTAAACCCCAAGATGCCCTACGACGCTGTGCGCGATTTCACGCCCATCGGCCAAGTTGGCAACGCACCCAGCATCATGTTGGTGCCCAACAGCTCACCTGCCAAAACCATTCAAGAGTGGATTGAGTTTGCCAAGAAAAATCCAGGCCGTTTGAACTACGCCTCTAGCGGCAATGGCACCATTGTGCAACTGACGGCTGAATTGTTTAAATCTCAAGCAGGCTTGTTTGTGGTGCATATTCCCTACAAAGGCACTGCCTTGGCCATGCCCGATTTGATCAGCGGTAAAGTGGATGTTTTGTTTGATTCACTGCCCACAGGTTTGCCACATGTCAAGGACGGCCGCCTGCGCGCTTTGGGCGTCACTTCTGCGCAAAGGACCAATATGGCGCCAGGCTTGCCAGCCATCGCCGAAGTTCTTCCTGGATACGAATCCACCACCTGGTTTGGGCTGTTTGGTCCTCAGGGTTTGCGTCCCGAAATTGTGGCCCGCGTCAACACAGCAGCTCTGCAAGCTTTGGCCGATCCCGAGGTGAAGGACAAATTGCAGCGCTTGGGCATTGAAGCCTTGGGCACATCACCCATGCAATTCACCAGCATGCTTGCCTCTGAATCAGCCAAATGGAAAAAAATTATCACCGAACGCAAAATTACTTTGGACTAAACCATGAACTTTGATTTCAGTACGCCTTACGCCTCAGCGCGCTTGCCGCAGTTTGCTCGCAACATTGTTTCCACCTCACACCCGCTGGCCGCTCAAGCCGGTTTGCGCATGATGCTCAAAGGCGGCAATGCTGTTGATGCGGCCATTGCTGCCGCTGCAGCCATGACCATCACTGAGCCTGTCAGCAACGGTTTGGGCTCTGATGCATTTTGTATTTTGTGGGATGGCCAAAAATTGCACGGCCTGAACGCCTCAGGTCCTGCGCCACAGGCTTGGACACCCGAGTATTTTCACAACAAGTACGGCAAAGATGCAGTCAACCCACCCAAGCGGGGATGGGATTCAGTCTCGGTGCCGGGTGCTGTTGGCGCTTGGATTGCCATGAGCGAACGCTTTGGCAAACTGCCTTTTGCCGACCTCATGGAGCCGGCCATTGAAATTGCTGAACGTGGTTATTTGATACCTGTGGTGGTGCAGCAAAAATGGGATGCTGCCACTCCCTTGCTGCAATCTCTGCCTGGCTTTGCCGAAAGCTTTTTGCCTTGGGGCCGGGCCCCCAATGTGGGTGATTTGTTTCAGTTCAAAGCGGCTGCCAAAGGTTTGCGTGCTATTGCAGAAACCAAAGGGCGTGCATTTTACGAAGGCGAAATTGCAGAGGCTTTGGTCCGCTTTTCAAACCAGCATGGTGGCGCCATGTCATTGCAGGATTTGGCGCAGTATCGGCCGGAGTGGGTTGAGCCTATTGCCCAAAACTACCGCGGCTACACCTTGCACGAAATTCCGCCCAACGGCCAAGGCATTGCGGCACTCATTGCGTTAGGCATTTTGGAAAACTTCGACATCGCCAGCATGAAGCTTGATGGCATCGATTCGCAACATTTACAAATTGAAGCCATGAAATTGGCCTTTGCCGACGTGTACCGCTATGTGGCCGATCCGCGCTACATGGAAGTGACCCCTGCGCAAATGCTCGACCCCGCTTATTTAAAAAGCCGAGCCAATCTCATCGACATGAAGAAGGCGCAAGACTTCAAAGCCGGCAACCCAGTCAAGGGCGGTACCATTTATCTCACAACGGCAGACGAAAATGGCATGATGGTGAGCTTCATTCAAAGCAACTACATGGGCTTTGGCTCTGGTGTGGTTGAACCCACTTACGGTGTCAGTTTGCAAAACCGCGGTTTTGGTTTCAGCACCGACTTGAACGGCGCCAATGCCGCCAACTTGGTGGCACCTGGCAAGCGGCCCTTCCAA
>CAJCDH010000230.1 GCA_903961095.1 uncultured Burkholderiales bacterium
ATGGGTGCTGTCATGTTGGGCGGCATCATCACAGGCAAGCCGCCCGTGAGCCTTGACAAGGTCACGCCCATTGCACGTTTAACCAGCGAGTACAACGTGTTTGTGGTGCCCGCCAATTCACCCCTCAAAACCATGAAGGACGTGGTCGAGCAGCTGAAAAAAGACCCAGGCAGCGTCAAGTGGGGCGGCGGTTCACGCGGTTCTACAGAGCACATTGCTGCAGCCATGTTGGCGCGCGAAGTGGGTGTTGATGCAGCCAAGATCAACTACGTTCCATTCCGTGGCGGTGGTGAAGCTGTTGCAGCCATTTTGGGCGGAAACGTCACTGTGGGCGGCAGCGGCTACAGCGAATTCCAGCAATACATAGAAACGGGCAAGATGCGCCCCATTGCAGTCACATCTGCCAAGCGTTTGAAGGGCATCAACATTCCCACCATGATCGAGCAAGGCTACAACATTGACATTGGCAACTGGCGCGGCGTGTATGCACCCGCCGGTCTCACAGTGGCTCAACGCAAAGACCTCACCGACATGGTTTTGAAGGCCACAAAATCGAAATCTTGGGCTGAGTCTTTGGAAAAGAACAACTGGACTCCCGCTTGGATGACCAACCCAGCGTTTGACGATTTTGTAGACAGTGAGTTTGCAAGTTTGCGTGCCACCATGGTCAAGGCCGGCATGATCTAAGCATTCACCGATGGTGAAGCAAGGCTGATCAATTTTTTGAAACAGCCTCTTTATTCTGGGTCCTGAGGGACCCAGAATTTTTGACACAAAGGACCTTGCATGTCGCAGCCTAGTTCCCCCTCCCCCCCACAAATTGGCATCGGCGTTTTTGGATTGGTGCTGTCCTTGCTCATGATGTGGGGCGCCACCAGCATCTCCTCTGAAGCGGGCTACGCAGGGGTTGGGCCTAACTTCTTGCCATGGGTGGTGGCGGTCTTTCTGGCTGCCTGCTCAGCTTGGTTGCTTTGGGAGTCTGTGTCGGGCGGTTATCGCAACATGCCTGAGGCCAGTGGCGCTGAGAAAGCCGATTGGCACGCTTTCGCTTGGGTCTCAGCTGGCATCTTGGCCAATGCTGCACTGATCAATGTGGCTGGGTTTGTGGTGAGTTGCGCCATCTGTTTTGTGTTGGCGGTCAGAGGGCTTCGAATTTCACAAGGCGACCCTGCTGGCAATATTTCGCAAACACTTAAAGATTGTGTGTTGGGCTTCCTCATTGCAGCACCTGTATTTTGGCTGTTCACCAAGTTCTTGGCCATCAATTTGCCCAACTTAACCGGCACCTCTTGGCTTTAAGCCCAGGTTGAAAGCAACACATGTTAGAAACTTGGAACAACCTGCTCTCTGGTTTTGCAACAGCCGGAACGCCTATTAATTTACTCTGGGCTTTTGTGGGCTGTGCCTTAGGGACTGCCATCGGAGTGCTACCAGGCTTAGGCCCTGCTGTCACCGTGGCCATGCTCTTGCCCATCACTGCACAAGTCGAACCCACAGCGTCCATGATTTTCTTTGCTGGCATTTATTACGGTGCCATGTATGGCGGCTCGACCACTTCTATTTTGCTCAACACCCCTGGCGAAACTGGCACGATGGTCACCGCACTTGAAGGTTTCAAGATGGCCAAAAATGGCCGCGCAGGATCGGCCCTGGCCACAGCGGCCATAGGATCTTTTGTGGCAGGCACCTTGGCCACTATTTTGGTCACTTTGTTTGCACCCGTGGTGGCTGAGTTTGCTGTGAAGTTAGGTCCCCCCGAGTATTTCTGCATGATGCTGTTGGCTTTCATCACCGTGAGTGCTGTCTTAGGTCAAAGTACTGTGCGTGGACTTTCAGCTTTGTTCATTGGCTTGGCTTTGGGTTTGGTTGGCATGGACCAAATTTCAGGTCAGGTTCGTTACACCGGCAACATTCCAGAATTCATGGACGGCATTGAAACAGTCCTCATTGCTGTCGGCCTGTTTGCTGTTTCAGAGGTGATGTACAACGCGCTTTACGAGGGCAAGAGCAGTGCCGACATGAACCGCCTCACCAAGGCACAAATGACGCCCTTAGAGTGGCGCAGATCTTGGCCTGCATGGCTTCGCGGCACGGCCATTGGTTTTCCCTTTGGCACCATTCCAGCCGGGGGTTCCGAGATACCTACTTTTTTAAGCTATGCCACCGAGAAAAAGCTCTCGAAGTACCAAGACGAGTTTGGCACAAGCGGTGCCATTGAAGGCGTGGCAGGGCCAGAAGCAGCCAACAACGCTGCTGTCACGGCCACTTTGGTGCCTTTGTTAACACTTGGCATTCCAACTTCCGTTACAGCTGCCATCTTGTTGTCGGCACTGCAAAATTACGGTATTCAAGCGGGACCTCAGTTGTTCCAAAACTCATCCACCTTGGTGTGGGCTTTGATTGCCTCGCTCTACATTGGCAATGTGATGTTGTTGGTGCTCAATCTGCCGCTGGTGGGTTTGTGGGTCAAGCTGTTACAAATACCCAAGCCTCAGCTTTATGCTGGCATTTTGATTTTTGCCACGGTAGGCGTTTACGGCATGCGTCAAAGCAGCTTCGACTTGTTCATCATGTATGGTTTTGGCCTCCTTGGGACTCTCATGCGGCGCTACGATTTTCCGGTAGCGCCTGTCATTGTGGGCATGATCTTAGGGCCCTTGGCAGAAGCCCAAATGCGCAACGCCCTGTCGATAGGCGAAGGTCACTGGCGCGTGTTCTGGGATCGCCCCATGTCATTCACATTGCTCAGTGTTGTGGCCATCTGCTTGCTTTTGCCGCCCCTTTGGTCGGCTTGGCAGCGCCGCAAATCAAAGGTCTAACAAGGCTTTCATCAAGGTACTCAATCGAGTGTCTTTTTTTGTAAGATCCATCACGATGCTGAAGTGATTCAGCCCCGCCAAATCTTCGCACACAGGTACAGTGCGAGGCCCCCAGGTTTGATGAATCAATCGGTTGTGACGCAAAAATTCTGCACTTTCATTAGCCCCTGCCAGGGTGTACAAAACACCCTTCCTGGGCTTGGGCCAGAGTGCTGGACTGGCCATCTTTGCGTGCTTGGCTGTGAGCTTCAAAGAGTCTTGTAAAAATGGAGTTTTGCGCAAAGGCGTGAGATCGTACAAGCCAGAGATTGACAAAGCCTTTTGAATCCAATGCGCAGGGATTTTGGGATTGACACGCTTCCAATCACAAGCCAAGAGCATGGCCGCCAAGTGCCCACCGGCAGAATGCCCCGCCACCACAACCTGCTTGGGGTTGCCGCCATGTTCTGCAATGTGCTGCCATGTCCATGCCATGGCCTTGACCATCTGCAGGGCAATGTCCGGAATGGTAATTGGCGCATCGCTTGTGCCGGGGCACAGTGCGTAGTTCACGACCACCACACATGCGCCCATTTTGTGCAGGGGTGGGGCCACAAAAGAATGATCGGCTTTGTCTAGGCTGCGCCAATAACCACCGTGAATGAAAACGACCACAGGTGCATTGGGTTGGCTGGCAGGAAAAATATCCAGGGTTTCATTAGGACCATCGCCATAGGCAATATCGAGTTTGCACGTCAACGAGGCCCTTGCTTGCGCTGAGCTTTGAGCCCACAGCGCAAAGTGCTCGGCATGGTCGGGCACCAAGGCACGGTTGTTGTACATGCTGTCATACCAAGCAGCTGTTTTTGCACTCATGACCATTCCTTCTTAAATTTTCATTTCCAAACGCAGTTGAACGTTTTGCCAATTGCGTGTTTGGGTGTTGGCGCTTTCTGATAAGCCACTGCCGATGTAGGTCGAGCCTGTGAGGTAGTCGCGTGGCGTCAGGTTGCTGATGGTCATGCGCAATGACGTGCTCGGTGAATAGCGCCACAAGCCATAGACATCCACCACACGTTTAGAGCCTTGATAGACCCACTGTTGCTCGGTACGACGGGTGGTGTAGTCTGGATTGATGTTGACATTGCCACCCACAGTCAGTGGGAAAGAGCGGATGCGGTAATCTGCACCCAAGTTGGCCGTCATGCTCGGCTGCTGGTCCAAGCGGTTGTTGGGGCCCATCACATCCAACACTTTCGAGCCAAAAAAGCTCAGGTTACTGCGCACATCGACAGCCGGGGCTGTGGTCCATACTTGGTTCAAACGAAACTTGGCCTCTAGCTCCAAACCTTGTGTGATGGCATCACCCACATTTTGAGGGCTTGAAACAAATCGTCTAAGGCCTGGCGCCCAAGCAGTGTCGTAACGCTCGCTGGTGACATAGCGAATTAAATCGCTGATATTGCGGCGAAACAAGTTGGCACTGAGCACACCGCCGTCAGCCAAATAACGTTCAACTGCAAGGTCGATGCCCGTGGCCAATTCTGGCTTCAATCCAGGATTGCCAATGCGGTCAGGACGTGTTGGACTATTGGTTTCACGGGACAGTGCAGTTCGAGCAACCAAATTGAACAAGGTGGGCGTTTTGTAACTGCGCGTCAAGCTCATCCTGACCTGATCGCGGCTGTCTGGCAAAGGCTTCCAAACCGCATGCAAAAGCGGGGTTAAAACACTGCTCTGGTTGCGCTTTTCACCCTCCTCATTACTGCCTTGGGTCAGGATGTTTTCGTATCGAATTCCAGCATGTGCACTCCACTTGGGATTGATAGCCCATTCGTCTTGGGTAAAGATAGCCCAGCGCTGTGTTCGGGCTCGCATGTTGCCTGCATCGTCTGAAACTTCTGCAACGGCTTCCTCGGTTCTGCGCACACCCTCCAACTCAATACCGCTGACCATTTGGTGGCCATTTCCCAATACTTGCGTCAATTTGGCATTCCAAGTTTGGGACAAGTCCTTGAAGCTTTGCGACTCTTGCATGGTGCTGAGCAAACCAGTGCTGCCCTGTGCCACTTGGTTAAAGCGGGAATTGAAATTCGACTCACCAAGGCCAAATTTAAACTCAAAACGGCTGTTTGCTGAGAACCTTTGGTTCCATTGCCCATTCAACCTTGTCATGACAAACCGGTTATTGGTACCGGTATTGGCGCTGTCGTTGGTATTGGTTTGGGGCGCATTATTGAGAGACAACTTTTGTGAAAGATCTATGTTGCCCGAGCTACTGGATTCGGAATAAACCACGAAGGGCATCAAAATGAGTGTTCGTCCTTCTTGACCTCGCCACATGAGCCGTGCATTGGCGTTCAAGCCTTGGCGCTGTCCCAAGCTGACACTGTGACGTTCGCGCAGAGAATACACAGAGGGCATAGATCCCGATGCTTCGACCGCAGATTCTGTGATGGTGGTGGCGTCTTCTGGTCGCCATGATTTCATGGCCGATACTGTCAAGGTGCCTATGAGAGGTTCAGTCTTGAGGTTGTGAATCCAATTCAAGCCTTCAGAGCGATAGCCGTTTTCAAAAGAGGTTCCTACCTTCAAATCATCTGGATTGGCTCGCTGACCTTCCCGCAAAATGATATTGATGGTTCCAGCGATGGCCCGAGCGCCCGTTTCGGCGGTGGGGGCACGCATGATTTCCACCTTTTCAACCATGTCTGGCGTGATTGACTCGATGGAAAAACCTGGAGGCACACGTTGGCCGTCAAGCAAAATTTGGGTATAGCCCCCACCCAGGCCCCGCATGCGAATGGCGCCGCCACGTCCGGGGGCACCCTGGATGGTGACGCCAGGCAAACGCTTGAGCACTTCACCCAAGGTACCGTCGCCCTGCTTGTCCAGTTCTTCGCGGCCAATCACTATTTTGGCTGCTGTAGATTGACGCCGCTCCTCGGTGGGGTTGTCGCGGTTGCTTTTGATTTCAACCCTGCCCATGTCTTGAACGGGCGGATTAGGCGTCGTTGATTGCGCCCAAACCAAACAGGAAGAAAGAGAAAAAAACGCCAAGGCGGCAGGAGATTGAATTTTCATACCCCCGATTTTGACAGGGGATTGTCAACGCATTGTTTCTAGAACAAGCTCACCCGACAATTTGTCAGGTTACTTGTGGGCAGCTCAAAGGGGCGCTTATTCGCCAGACTTAAACAAAGCTGCCACTTTGCGTTTGGGCTTGATATTGGCTGAAAGTCCGGGACGGGTAGCAACAGATTTGGGGCTGGCTTCCCAAGAGGCTGCGCTGGCTTGCTCGGCTGAAGGGGCTTCGTAGGGTTTCTCAAAGAAGGGGTCCCTTGAAGCTTGCGCTGGCCTGAAACTGCTGCGACGGTCGCGGGACTCATCGGCATCGCCACGCCGCTCAAAGCCGCGTTCAGGGCGTCTCTCTTCTCTGCGATTGTCGCGTCGTTCTTCGCGCTGACCCTCGTTGACGTTGCCTCTAGGCCGATCATCGTCCAAGGGGTAGTTTTCAACTTCCAGTTTTGTCTTGATGAGCTTTTCGATGTCCGACACCAAGCGCATGTCAGAGGGCGATACCAGCGTAACCGCCAAACCAGATGCGCCAGCACGGCCAGTGCGGCCAATGCGGTGAACATAATCTTCAGCGTTGAATGGCACGTCAAAGTTAAACACTGCAGGCACGTCTTTGATATCGAGGCCACGTGCAGCAACATCTGTACAAACCAACAAGTCGACCTCGCCCTGTTTGAAGGCTTCCAAAGCCTTCAAGCGTTCATCTTGCGATTTGTCGCCGTGCAGCGCCGCAGTTTTGAGGCCTTCCCGCTCCAAAGAACGAGCCAAACGACCGCAACCAAGCTTGCTGTTGACAAAGACAAAGGCCTGCTTAATGCCACGCTGATTGAGCACGGCCTTGACCACTCGGCGTTTGTCGTCGTCTTGGGCAGCGTAAAAACGCTGCTCTACGGTGGAGGCGGTTTGGTTGGGGCGAGCCACCTCAATGGTGATGGGGTCTTGCAAATAACTGCCAGCCAAGCGCTTAATTTCAGGCGAAAAAGTGGCCGAGAACAAAAGCGTGGTGCGCTGCTTTGGCAAGAAACTAAGGATGCGCTGCAGATCGGGCAAGAAGCCAATATCGAGCATGCGGTCGGCTTCGTCGAGGACCACATATTCCACTTGGTTTAGCACCGCATTTTTGGCTTCAATGTGATCAAGCAAACGGCCAGGCGTAGCGACCAAAATTTCGACGCCTCTCTTGAGTTCCAGAGTTTGTGGTTTCATGTCCATGCCGCCAAACACAACCGCGCTGCGCATTTGGGTGTACTTGGCGTAGAGCTTGATTTGCTGAGCCACCTGGTCTGCCAGTTCTCGTGTTGGCAACAGAACCAGGGCTCGCACTGGGTGCCGTGCGGGTGACGTAGAAGTGTTTTCGTGCTTCAAGAGGCGTTGCAGCAGCGGCAAAGAAAAAGCAGCCGTTTTACCGGTACCCGTTTGGGCTGCCCCCATGACATCTTTGCCCGTCAAAACCACAGGGATGGCCTGGGCTTGAATGGGGGTCATAGATTCGTAGCCCATTTCGGCCACGGCACGTGCCAGCGGTTCAGCCAGCGATAGATTTGAAAAAGAGGCGGTCATTAACCCGCTATTGTCGCACTTTAAGTCTTGGGCAAGGTGACACCCACTTGACCTTGGTATTTTCCACCCCGATCCTTGTAACTGGTCTCGCAAACCTCATCGCTTTCAAAGAACAGAACTTGGGCACAGCCCTCCCCTGCGTAAATCTTGGCTGGCAGGGGGGTGGTATTGCTAAATTCAAGAGTGACGTAGCCTTCCCATTCGGGCTCGAAGGGGGTCACGTTGACAATGATGCCGCAACGGGCGTAGGTGCTTTTGCCCAGACAAATGGTGAGGACATTGCGCGGGATTCGGAAATATTCCAGGGTGCGAGCCAACGCAAAGCTGTTGGGAGGGATGACGCAAACATCCGAGTTGATGTCGACAAAGCTTTTTTCGTCAAAGTTCTTGGGGTCGACCACCGTGCTGTAAATATTGGTGAACACCTTGAATTCAGGGGCACAGCGAATGTCGTAGCCATAGCTGCTGGTGCCATAGCTCACAATTTTTTCGCCAGCAGCGTTTTGACGCACTTGCCCAGGTTCAAAGGGCTCGATCATGCCGTGCTCTTGCGCCATACGGCGGATCCATTTGTCGCTTTTGATGCTCATCGCTCAGTCTTTCCAACGGTCATTGAATTCGAGGCCTCATTGTAAAGTGCGTTCGCATGTGCAAAAAATCAAGGGTTTAGCTGATTGGCCAAGCACATGCAGATGCATGGTAGGCTAAACTTTGCCAGGAATCAGTCCTTTTGCGAGACAAAACATGAAACGACGCACTCTTCTCCAAGCCAGTCCTGTGTTGCTAGGCCTAGGCGGCGCGCAAGCACAAGCCGCCTATCCCAACAAAACCATTCGCTACATTGTGCCCGTTGCAGCAGGCGGCGGTTCTGACATGGTGGGACGTGCCCTGTGTGAGCGTTGGGCCAAAGTTTTGGGTCAATCTGTGGTGGTTGACAACATCGGCGGCGGCGGCGGTGTCATTGCCTCGCAAAATACGGCACGTGCGCCAGCTGACGGCTATACCCTGATGCAGGGCTATGTGGCCACCCATGGCACAGCCCCTGCCACGCGCAAGCTGCCATACGACGCAGAAAAAGACTTCACCCCCATTGGCATGATTGGCTCTACACCCAACGTGCTTTGCATCAACACCAGCTTGCCACCGCAAAACTTCAAGGCTTTCTTGGAGTATGTCAAACAAAATCCAGGCCGTTTGTCATACGGCTCTGCTGGCGCAGGCTCGTTGACGCACCTTGCAGCTGAGCTCTTCAAACTCCAAACCAACAGTTTCATGGTGCATATTCCTTATCGAGGCATCGCACCGGCCATCACCGACCTGATTGGTGGCCAAACACAATTGATGTTCCCCGGACTGGCTGCAGCATTGCCACACATTAGAAGCGGCAGAATTCGCGCCTTGGCTGTGACGGGCACCAAGCGTCACCCTCAAGTGAAGGACATTCCTACCTTAGAAGAAATGGGTCTTAAGGGCTTTGATGCCCAACAATGGTACGGTGTTGTAGGGCCCGCCAACATGCCTGCGCCTATTGTCAAAGTGCTCAACGACGCCATGCTGAATGTCTTGACCCAGCCCGACTTCAAAGAAAAGCTCAGTTCCGAAGCGGTTGAACTCATGCCCATGAAACCCGCTGAATTTGCGGCTTACATGAAGGCTGACTTAGCTCGCTGGACTCAACTGGCGAAGGCACGCAATATACAACTCGATAGCTAAGTGATGAAGTTGCCAATTTGCTAAAGCAATGACAAAAAGCCTGCTTTAAAAGCAGGCTTTTTTGTTTCAAAATCATCCACTTCAAGGGCTAATTTTGCCCACCAAGCCAGCCACACCGTAGTTCATATTGAGAATTTCAACATCGGTGAGTTTTTGCCCTGCAGCCACAAGGCGTTTGCCGTTTTGATCTGAAAAAGGACCCTGAAAGGGATGCAACTTGCCTACAGCAATATCCTTTTGAATTTGCTCAATTTCAGTACGCACTTTGGCTGGTAATTTAGGTCCAAAATCGCCAACGCGAACCATGCCCTCTTTCAATCCACCCCACACGTTGCCTGACTGCCATTGGCCTTTTTGAACGTCAGCAACACGTTGTGAGTAATAGCGTCCCCATTCGTGTGTGACAGACATTAACTGTGCATCTGGGGCTACTTTGCGCATATCAGAATGATAGGCAATGGCCATCTTTCCGCGCTCTTGCGCGGCCGCCATGACGGCATTGGAAGCAGTGTGAAAGCTGATGACATCAACTGACTGATTGAACAACGCAAATGCCGCATCACGCTCTTTGGCTGGATCAAACCAGGTATTCAACCAAACCACTTTGACCTGTGCTTGAGGGTTGACGGAGCGCATGCCCAATGTGAATGCATTGAGGCCTTGCAGGACCTCCGGAATAGGAAAGCCTGCTACATACCCTGCCACATTGGATTGCGTCATGCGGCCCGCAGCCACGCCTGCCAAATATCGGCCTTCGTAGTAGCGCGCATTGGCCACAGAAACATTCACATTGGTTTTGTAGCCCGTGATGGATTCAAACTTCACATTTGGAAACTCTTTGGCCACTTTGAGCGTTGGCTCCATGTAGCCAAAGCTGGTGGTGAAAATGATGTTGTGGCCCTGTTGAGCCAAATCTCGAACCACGCGTTCCGCGTCAGCACCCTCGGCCACATTCTCGACAATCGTTGTTTTGACGCTTGTACCAAGTGTTTTTTCAACCGCCTTACGGCCTTGGTCGTGCTGGTGGGTCCATCCTGTTTCAAACACGGGAGTGACATACACAAAAGCGGCTTTGACAGGTCCAGACACACTGCCTTGAACGCTGGTTCTGGAAGGCTCTGCGGCCATCTTTGAAAAGGGAAATAAAAAGCAGGCGGCCGCGATCACGGCTGCGAGGTTTTTGTACATGGTAGTCCTCTACATGGCGCCTGTTGAACAAATCAAATACCCGCCGGCGCGCAGGTACTTGGTGGGTATTCTAAAGCAGGTTATAACCTTGCATTGTTGACCCAACCTAAGATTCAATTTATGCGCTACAAACTCCTTCTTTTGAGCATGCTTTCGGCCAGTTTGATCAGTCCGTTCATGAGCATGGCTCAAGGCCAGCCAGCCCAAGCCGCCAATGCCGCCAAGTCAGAATCTGGCTCCTTGCGCCCCACCGCTCAAGTCGAAGGCATTACCGAATTCCGCCTGCCCAATGGCCTTCGAGTTTTGCTGGCGCCCGATGCATCCAAACCCACAACCACAGTCAACATAACCTACTTGGTTGGTAGCCGGCATGAAAACTACGGCGAGACGGGCATGGCTCACTTGCTCGAACACCTGGTCTTCAAAGGCACACCAACTCGCGGCAACATCATGCAGGAATTGGGCAAGCGCGGCATGAGTTTCAACGGTACAACCTTTTATGACCGCACCAACTACTACCAAACATTTCCAGCCAACCCCGACAATTTAAAGTGGGCGATAGACATGGAAGCCGATCGCATGATCAATAGCTTCATCGCCAAATCAGATCTAGACACCGAATTCTCAGTAGTGCGCAATGAAATGGAAAGTGGTGAGAACAACCCGTACATGTCTCTTTGGCAACGCATGACCTCTGCGGCCTTTGATTGGCACAACTATGGCAAAAGCACCATTGGTGCGCGCACCGATGTCGAGAATGTGAAGATTGAAAACTTGCAAAATTTCTATCGCAAGTATTACCAGCCAGACAATGCTGTCTTGCTGGTGGCAGGTAAATTTGACACAGCGGCCACTTTGAATCTCATTCAACAAGTGTTTGGTGCTATTCCCAAACCATCCCGCGTGCTCTCACCCACCTACACGCAAGACCCCGCTCAAGACGGTGGTCGTGAGGTGAACGTTCGCAGAACTGGCGACACACAACTCACAGCAGTTTTGTATCACACCGCAGCAGGTAGCCACAAAGATTCTGCCGCCATGGCAGCTTTGAGTGAGGTGTTGGGAAGTACACCTAACGGCCGACTCCATCAAAATATGGTTGAGAAAAAATTAGCGGTGAATGTCAATCCCTGGAATTTTGAATTGGCAGAGCGTGGCTATGTTGTCTTCATGGCTGAGTTAAGCAAAACCCAAAACTTGCAAGAGGCCCGAAAAGCACTGCTTGCAGAACTTGAAGGTCTTCAACAAAAACCAGTCACTGAGCAAGAACTCAAACGCGCCAAAGCAAGTTTATTGAGCGAAATAGACAAGACCATCAACGATCCTCAAAAGCTTGCTGTTCAACTTTCAGAGTCGATTGCGAATGGCGATTGGCGTCTCTTCTTTTTACAGCGAGATCGAATTGAGGCTTTAAGCATTGCCGACCTGCAAGCAGTTGCATCCAATTATTTTAAAGAAAGCAATCGAACACTCGGCCAATTCATTCCGACACCTGCACCCGATCGAGCAAAATTCCCTGAGTCTGTCGATGTTGAAAAGCTGGTGGCTAACTACAAAGGAAAAGCGGCTGCCAGTGAAGGCGAGGTGTTTGACACCAGTTTGGCCAACATTGAAAAAAGAACACAGCGCTTGACACTTGCCAGCGGCATGAAGCTCATATTGACACCCAAGAAAACTCGAGGCGAAACGGTCAGTGGTTTTCTAACCCTGCGCTTTGGCGATCAAGCTTCGCTGTTCAATCAGGCCAGCACGGCCAGCATCACGGCCAACTTGCTTTCGCGCGGCGCAGGCAATTTGCAACGTGCTGAAATTTCAGCCAAACTGGACGAGTTAAAAACACAACTTGAAGTGAGTGGCGGCGGTCAAACGGTAACCGTCAGATTTGACTCTCTGCGAAAAAATTTACCCGAGGTTCTCAATCTCATTCGCGATATTTTGCGCAAACCTCAATTCAGTCAAAAAGAATTCGATTTACTGATTGAAGAAAGTGTGGCTAGACTTGAGAGTCAGCGCAGTGAACCCAACGCCATGGGCTCGATGGCCATGGCCTTGGCTCTTGATGTTTATCCAAAGGGAGACATTCGTGCTGTACTCACTCTCGATGAGTCCATCGCATCATTGAAAGCAGTCAAGCTTGAACAAGTTAAACAGTTTCACACAGGCTTATATGGCGTCAACAACAGTGAGTTTGCATTGGTCGGCGACTTTGACAGTGCCGCATTGCAAACGCAAATTGGCCAACTGTTCAATGATTGGAAAAGTCCAAAGGCCTATGCTCGCTTAAAAGCCGATCCCAAAAACCCAAAAGCTTCAGTCATTCAACTTGAAGCACCCGACAAAGCCAACGCTTTCTTTTTGGCAGGCTTGCCTGTGGCACTTCAAGATACAAATCCAGCATTTGTACCTTTACAACTTGCCAATCGTGTTTTGGGGGGTGGCGTCAAGTCCAGGCTGATGGACCGGTTACGCCAAAAAGATGGTTTGAGTTATGACGCAGGCAGCCAACTCAGTGTGAGTTCTTACGAGGCTTCAGGTATGTGGGTCTTGTATGCCATTTATGCACCGCAAAATTTGGACAAGCTCAAAGCTGCGGTTCAAGAAGAGTTGGCCAAATTTGTCAAAGATGGCTTGTCAGCTGAAGAGCTGGCAGATGCCAAACGCGGCTGGCAAGAGGAACGCAAAATTAGCCGCGCACAGGACCGCGCTTTGGCTGCCGGCCATGTAGCTCAAACAGCGGCCAATCGAACCTTGTCCTTTGCTGAACAAATCGATGCACAAATTGAATCAACTACGCTGGCACAAGTGAATGCGGCCATTCGCCAATCCTTAGAGCCGGTCAAGTTTCTCAACGTGTATGCAGGTGATTTTGCGGCGCGCGCCAAAAAATAACATCAGCACCTCCATCACTGGCAGGGTTTTAGTACTTCACTTTCACCTTGTCCAGTTGATCTTTGCTGATCCCAGGCACATCACCCTTAGGGCCCCATCGATTTAAGTTCCAAGCGCCCTCACCAACCCATGCTTGGAGCATTTTCAAGTTGGCTTGACGATCGCTCTCATTCTCTCCTAAATGTTTATACATGTTGCCAGGCTTTTTGTCAGCCGTGTGCGTGCCGTCGTCAACTCTGCGCATGAATGCACCAGAATCTGGGTACACCACAATTTGTAGCAAGTTCTCATAGGTATCTGTTCGTGGCCCTAACTTTTCCTTTTTGTATTTTTCTTCATTCAATTTGAATTCAGCCAAAGTAGGTGCCTCAGCACCATGGCATTCTGCACACTGAACTTTGATCATGGGTTGCACATGCGAGCGATAGCTTTGTGCGTTGGCTGCATTGCCTAAGAGCACGAACGCAAGCGCAAGTGTTATTGAAGAAATAAGGTGGGGTTTGTTTTTTTTCATCATGCTTCCTTGATTGATCATCATGTCATATCGAAACTATTTGGCCTTGACCAAGCTCAACTCTTGTGGTCCTGGGCCATTGGGTTCTCTGTGTGCAATGCCAAAGTGGCAATCAATGCA
>CAJCDH010000231.1 GCA_903961095.1 uncultured Burkholderiales bacterium
AAAGTCGTCTCAAACCCCGTTTGTCTCAAAACCTCATGACTTTTTCGGACTTGGTTCCGAGGCGTGAAATTGCACGTTTCTGCAAAACGGGCTTTGAACCAAGTTGAATGAATTTTCGTTGTTCAGATAGTTTTGGGGGCAGCTGATGATTAAAGCCGAAATCCCACAACAAAATTTTTTAGCAAATTGTGACTTCCAGTTGACAGGTGCTGCGTAGTTTAAGCAGAGCCAATTAGTTCAGCATAAGCGCCTGATTTTTTAAACCTGATACTTCTCCGCCATCTTCTGAGCGGTTTCTATTTGATCGATTGTCATTTCATGGGCAATCAATCCACATTTTTCGAGCGCATTTTTGTTGCCATTAGCTGCTGATAAGTGCAGCCACATGTGCGCTAGCAAGTAATCCTGCAAAACACCTTTTCCGTCCCAATACATCATTCCTATATTAAATTGGGAATCTGCGTGACCTTGCTCTGCAGCCAACTTGTACCATCTGGCCGCCTCAGCAAAATCTTGCGAAAAATTTCGTCTGTATCTGTATATTTGAGCAAGTTGATACTGTGCATCTAGATTGTTTTTGGCTGCGGCTAATTTGTACCACTTTAGCGCTTCAGTGAGATTTTCTTCTATGCCTTGTCCATATTCAAACATGGCGCCAAGTATTACTAAGGCTGATGTATTACCTTGTTCTGCAGCCAACTTGTACCATTGCGCTGCTTGTGTATTATCGTTGGGAACATCTTTTCCGGATCTATACATGTCGCCCAATTCGAATTGAGCCGATGTGCTGCCTTGTTCTGCTGCCAACTTGAACCATCTCAAAGCTTCAGCAACATCTTTCACCACACCTTGTCCATCTCTGTAGAGATTGCCTAATGCACTTTGTGCATCTTCACAACCTTGTTCTGCCGCCAATTTATACCATCGTACCGCTTCAGCGTAATCCTGAATAACGCCTTGACCTTGCGAGTACATATTCCCAACCACAAGCTGCGCAAGAGTATTTCCGTCTTTGGCTGCAGCTTTAGCTTGTTCGAAAATTTTAACTAGCGTTATATAGTCATTAAGTCCTTTTGCTGCCCAGCGATCGTCTACTGACTTTTTCCATGGATCGTCTGATGATGTTGTCATTGATAGGCCCCCTCAAGTCTAGTCACCGCTATAGGCACCGTCAACTTGTTGCATGACTCGACAACAGAGGCAATTGGATACTCGGGCAATGACATGATTAATAGTATTGCTTGATGTAGCTGTAGGCCTTCTCAAACAGCTCCTCATCAGCATGTAGCTTGTATTTAAAAAGTGCCTTGCGCAGTGCTTTTTTCACTTCACGCTCACCGGCTTGAGTGCCCTGCCAGCCGGGGAACCGGACAAGCCGCACAATTTCATCAATGTCGGTCACCACTCTCTCGACCATGATCGGTGTCTCGGCAGTTTTTACGTCGTTGAATAACTCCGTCAGCGCAGCCTTGCCGCGATCCTCATCCTCTTCTGGCTGCACATTCTTCTCGGCTTGCAGTGTTTCCTTGGCAATTTCCAGCAACTGCTTCAAAAATTCGACGCTGTTGATTTGCCCGGATTCAAATCGATCTTTCAGCGAGTCCAGTCGTTCGGACAACATTTTGAATTTCGGATTGCCCATGTGCTTGCGCATTCGCCGCACCAATTTGATCTCGATCTCTTTGGCACTCTTGGGGTCCGGGTTGGACAGCACCGCCTCAAGCAAGTCAGCATCAAGTACCAACGTATCTAGATCATCACGCACCGTGTCAACATGAACGTTCTGATGGATCAACTCAATCGTCTTTGCACCCAACGAATGCCAAATCAGCTTGCCATGACCGCTAGATGGCTGCACTGACTGGTACACCTGCGAAAGCCACTTGTAGTCTTTCTCGAATGGACTCAATACAGCGTCTGGCGACAGGGCTTCCCATATCTTGCTCAGCAAACTGTATTCGCCTGCAAAGTTGTCACGAACGGTGTTGTTAGGCAGGCATTCCTGCGCCGCAATAAGGCCTTCATAGCCAACTTGGTTGCGATCTACTCCAGTGAAGAAGGTCAAGCATTTCTGCATGGCCTCGGGCAGCTTGTCTTTCAGTTCCTGAATGTTGCTGACCACCTGCTTGACGCTCTGGTCATCAAACTCCAGCGCCGCTGCAACATCATCAAAAATGCCCAGATAGTCCACGATCAGTCCATGTGTCTTCTGATCCGAATACGTACGGTTGACTCGGCAAATGGCTTGCAGCAACGTGTGGTCGCGCAGCGGCTTGTCGAGATACATCGCCTGCAAGATGGGCGCATCAAAGCCCGTGAGCAATTTGGCTGTGACGATGATCAGTTTGAGCGGGTCTGCAGGATCACGAAAACGGTCCAGCAATCTTTCTTCAGCGTCGCGGCTGCGGTCATAGGCAGCGTACTCGGGGTGCTCTTTTTTGTCGGCGGCCTGAACCGACATGACGATGTCCGTTGCCTCGGGTGGCAGCAGTTTGTCGAGTTCTGCTTTGTAGAGCAGGCACGACTCCCGGTCGAAGGTGACGATCTGCCCCTTGAAGCCGTTGGGCTCCACTTTGCTCTGGTAGTGCAACACGATGTCTTCGCACACGCGGCGTATGCGCTCTGGCGTCTTCACTAGCACGGCCATTTTTGCGGCGGTCTTTCCCAGCGAGTCACGGTCCAGGTCTGACAAGCCACCAGTCAGTTCCTTGAACGCCGTCTCAATCGCAGCCTTGTCGATATGCAGGTTGACCAGTCGTGGTTCAAAATGCAGCTTCAAGGTTGCACCGTCTCGGATAGATTCCTCAAAACCGTAACGGCTCATGTAGCCCAAAGCATCTTCGTCTGCACCAAATGCGTAGAAGGTATTGCGGTCTGAGCGGTTGATTGGCGTGCCAGTCAGTCCGAAAAGAAACGCATTGGGCAGTGCCTCCCGCATCTTGCGGCCTAGGTCGCCTTCTTGTGTGCGGTGGGCTTCGTCCACCAGCGCAATGATGTTGCTGCGGTCATTCAGGCAACCGGTGGCCTCACCAAACTTGAAGATCGTGGTGATGATGATCTTGCGGACGTCCTGCCCTAGCAACTGCTGCAGTTTTTCGCGGGTGTCCGCCTTTTCCAAATTAGGAATATCAGCACCAGTGAAGGTGCCTGTGATCTGGCTGTCCAGATCAATGCGATCCACAACAATGATCACAGTCGGATTCTTCAAATGCGAATGCATGCGCAGCTTTTGCGCCGCGAACACCATCAACAGTGATTTACCAGAACCCTGAAAGTGCCAGATCAGCCCCTTCTTGGGGTAACCAGCCACCACGCGCTCTACCAGTTTGTTGGCGGCCTCGTATTGTTGGTAGCGGCAAATGATCTTGATGCGGCGTTTTTTCTTGTCCGTCGCAAACAGGGTGAAACTGCCTAAAATGTCCAGAACCACGTTGGGCCGCAGCATGCTCTCTGCCGAAAGTTTGAGCGTTTTCAGCGGGTGATGTTGGTCACCTTCCGATGCTTTGCCTTCGTCCAAATGCCATGGGCCCCAGTCCTTTACTGGCAGGCCAATTGAGCCGTAGTGGTACTCCTTGCCCTCGGTGGCTACAGAGAATACGTTGCACACGAACAGCTCTGGCACAAACTTCTCGTAGTCCGCGTTCACTTGAACGGCACCATCTACCCAGCTGATGCACTTTTTGACCGGTGTTTTGGCTTCAATCAGCACCAGCGGTAGGCCATTGACCAGCAGCACCAAATCGGCACGGCGCTCATTGGGTCCGGCCCGGTAGGTGTACTGCTGGGTGACGACGTACTGGTTTTGCGTCAGGTCGTCCAGGTCAATCAGGCGCACCGGCACGTGTTGGTTGTTGTCGCCAAAGGGCATGGAGCGTTCACCACGCATCCAGGCAGTCATTTCTTCGTTGGCGCGAATCAGTCCGTCTGACCGCACCGATAGCACGATGGCCCGCAGCTTGTAGATCACCTCATCCGCGCGGTCAGGCTGAGATGAGATTTCTGGGTTTAATCGAATCAGTGCATCACGCAACCAGGATTCGACCAGCACTTCCTGAATCTGGCGTGGCACATTCGCAGGTGCCTTGTAACTCCAGCCGATGCCTTTTGGATTAGTTCCATAACTGGCAAGCGACTCATGCGCAACATTGACTGAATTTTCCTTTACGGCCCCAGCGAGCAGGTCGCGGACGTAGGCTTCGACTGTGTTTGATTCAGTAAAAAATGACATCGTCACAGTACTCCCTCTAACGTAAGTTGCTTTAATGCCCTCACCTTTTCTTTGCGCTTCGCTAACGAAGCCAGTACATCCCAATGTGAAGAAAGTAAATTGACGATATCGACTTGCACGTCAAGTGGAGGACAGACCAGTTCGACATCTCGAAACATTGCAGCATTCATTTTGAAATTGACTTGCTGCGATGTGGAGCTACCGAACAAGCGAAACTCTCGCATGTGGTTTAGTAGCCGCCACAGAAAACGACGATCCATGCGTTCATAAGGTCTAATTCGAAGGATGAAACTGGCATATGTGTAGGATTCATCCTTGTCGAAAATTGCTGTTTTTCCTACATGTTCCTCACTTCCTGATCGCCAATTCAACAATAGATCACCTTTGCGAAGTATGAAGCCTTCTTTTTTAGGTTCAGCAATGTACACAGTTTTAGAAAAATCTAGGCTTCCAGCTAATGTGATGTTTGCCCCTGTCAAAATAGGCCATCCAATTGAAGGATCTTTGTTCGAGGCGACGGATTCAGAAATGCCATAGGCAACATCAGCAATGTCGCTGATAGATACGATATGCCAATCCTCGGGAACAAGCCCAAACCGAGACTCCTTAACGGATCTATTTTTGGAGTGAAGAGCACCTCTTATTGAGTGCGCTAAGACTACCTTCTCGGTTTCTTTTCCGACCTGAAGACTAATTTCTAGGGCATCCAGCTCATCTTCGATCGCTAATAAGAGATCTAGCACTCGCTGCTGTTCAGCAATCGGGGGTAATAAAAGCTCAAAGACTGCCAAACTTATCCAGTTGGTACGAGGGCTCAACGAACCTGCCGATGTAGCAACAGCATGCTCAAAGAATGCATCTGTCTGGCAAATAAACGGTAGTAATTCAGGAATCAATAAGTCTGCATCTTTAGTCTCTAATACATATATATCTCCCGAACACACACCAGAAAAATCTGCCACGGCGACCTTGCGTTGATAAGCGCGCCTCTTTCCAAATAACACCTGACCGGGATGGAAAACGTTTGTGAAGGTGACACCGTCAGCCACATTGCCCCATCTACGTATTTGCAAATCATCTGACTCCAAATGTTCTAAACCAACGTATCGCTCAACTCCTTCGGCCAAAGGATCAGCGCAACGTTCCTTGGACAATCGCACAACGTCACCAAACTTAACACGGCGCCAGCCAGGTTTGAGATTCTCGCCATTCTTTATCTTGGGCATAAATTTATCCTCTGGCCTCTGTGTTACGTGTCGAAGCAGCTAATGCGTTGATAGCAATTAAAGATCTTGAGGGTTTAATGCTTTTAAACATGCTCGTCATTCTTAGCTACTAAACTGTCCAGAGTTTCTAGAATGGCATCCATTTGCAGCCAGAACGATCGGCCTTCGGATTGCCACTGCGCCCAAGAGGACTGCAATGAAGCCGGCTGACCTTTGCTGTCTAGACTGGCGGCAGCTGCCACGCGCTTGACGTACATCGGAATCGATAGATTTCCAGCATTAGCGGTGATTTCAGCAAGGGTTGCTACTTTTGCAAAACCAGGTACATCGACAAAGGCATTGAAGGTGTCAAGGACGTGCTGCTGGTGCTCTTGCTTCAAAAAGCTCTGTGCCCGTTCCCGGGTAACTTCGTTTACCGCGTCTATGAAGATAATCTTGTTTTTTCGTTTGGTTGGCTTTTTGCGGTTGCAGACGACCACGCAAGACTCCATCGGGGAGTTGTAAAACAGGTTGGGGCCTAAACCAATGACGGCCTCTACCCAATCCTGCTCAATCATCTTGGTACGCATGGCCTGCTCTTCGTTGCGGAACAAGACACCATGTGGCCAGAGTACTGCACAGCGCCCCTTGTCAGTCAGGCTAGCCAGAATGTGTTGCTGAAATGCATAGTCAGCGCGTCCTTGTGGCGGTGTGCCGAAGAGGTTGCGTCCCCATTTGTCTTGTGCCCACGCCTCACGACTCCACTGTTTGATGGAATATGGTGGGTTGGCCAGGATGACATCGAACTGCCGAAGGCGGTCGCCCTCACTGTGTCGTGGGTCAGCCAGCGTGTCGCCGCGGATGATGGCGAAGTCTTCCACGCCATGCAGAAACAGGTTCATTCGCGCAATGCTGGAAGTGATAAGGTTGCGCTCTTGACCATACAGCTTGAGCGTCCGGTATTCACCGCCAGACCGCTTGACCTCGTCCAGCGCCGAGATCAACATGCCGCCAGTGCCACAAGTAGGGTCGTAAATCGACTCGCCTGGCTGGGGGTTAAGTAGTTGCGTCATTAGGTGGACAACGGTGCGATTGGTATAAAACTCGGCAGCTGTATGGCCGGAGTCGTCAGCAAATTTCTTGATCAGATACTCATAAGCATTGCCCAGTTCATCCTCTGGCACACTAGCAACAGAAAGGGTCTGGGTTGAGAAATGTTCCATCAGGTTCTTCAGTGTTTCGTCAGGTAAGCGCTCGCGGTTGGTCCAAGGCGCATCTCCAAAGATGCCATCCAGCATGTCGGGGTTGGCGGATTCAATAGCACGCATAGCGCGCTGAATGGCGGCACCCACGTTCTTCGGAGTCTGGCGTACATCGTTCCAATGCGCACCGTCCGGGATTTGAAAACGGTGATTTTCCGAGAACTTGGCGTAGGACAAGTCGCCGCCAGTATTAGAGACGGCCATCTGATACTCTTCTTCCCAGACGTCGGCAACGCGCTTGTAGAAGAGCAGCGGAAAGATGAATTGCTTGTAGTCGCCAGCGTCAATCAGGCCGCGCAGCAGCACAGCGGCTCCCCAGAGGTAGCTTTCGAGTTCATGTTGGGTAATGCGTGTGCTCATTGCAGCCAACCTCCTTCTTCCATAACCGAGGCTAAACGTGTTTCGGCTTCCCGGCAGCGGGTGAGCGCATCTTTGAATGCCGATATGGCTTCGGGCAGAGGCGGAATGTCCTCCCGCAAAGGTGGTAGCACGTAGCGAGAAATGTTGAGTGTCCAGTCTTCGGACTTGATGACGTCAAGGGTGACGATGCGTACGGCGTCTGTCACATCTTCAAATTTTTCGAACCAACGCCGAATTTCCAGCACCTGCTCAGGTTCCAGATAGTTATGCGCACGGCCACGCCGAAACAGGCGAGAGGCATCAGCAATCATGATCTGCTTGCGCCGCTTAACGGGCTTTTTCTTGCGCAGAACCAATATGCAGGCTGCCAGTCCGGTGCCATAGAACAGGTTGGGTGCCAGGCCAATGACGGCCTCAATTAAATCCATCTCCAACAACTTCTGACGAATCGCACCTTCTGCACCCTTGTTGAACAGAGCGCCTTGCGGCAGCACGACAGCCATGCGCCCTTTGACCTCGGCCATTGACTTGACCATGTGTTGCACCCATGCAAAGTCGCCAGAACTGGAAGGCGGCAGGCCGGCGAAGTTGCGGCCAAACGGGTCATTGACCCATTGTTCTTCACCCCATTTTTCTAGAGAAAACGGCGGGTTAGCGATAACGCAGTCGAAATTCGCCAGACGGTCGCCGTCAAAAAACGCTGGGTTGCGCAAGGTGTCGCCGCGCACGATCTGAAAGTCCTCAATGCCGTGCAGAAACAAGTTCATTCGCGCTATTGACGAAGTGGTGAGGTTCTTCTCTTGGCCGAAGAGCTTGCCCCAAAGCCGTTTGACATCGCCATGGGTGTCTTTTACGTGCTGAACTGCCGCGAGCAACATGCCGCCGGTACCGCAGGCGGGGTCATAGATGGTCTCGCCCTCACGCGGGTCGAGCATCTCGATCATCAGCCGTACCACACTGCGCGGCGTGTAAAACTCGCCAGCCTTCTTATTTGTGGCATCGGCAAATTTTTTGATCAGGTACTCGTAGGCATCACCGAGTAGGTCGGATGAGACATGATGGTTGCCAAACGACAGCTTAGAAAAGTGCTCAATCAGGTCTTTGAGCA
>CAJCDH010000232.1 GCA_903961095.1 uncultured Burkholderiales bacterium
GAATCTGCGGTAGTGAGATTTCTAATTGATAAGCCCAAAATACGACCAAACAATAACACCTAAATAGCAGCTTGTTCAGTGTTTGTGAGTGCTATGGTCGTGAGCGTTATTGGTTTTAGCAGACGGCAGAGTTTTCTTTGCCCCAGCAGTTTCTTGAACAACAATCTGTCCTTTCATACCAGCTTCAAAATGACCAGGTATCAAACAAGCCATTTGTAAGTTTTGGGTTTTATCAAAGCGAATGACCCATTCCTTGGTTTCGCCTGATTGAACACTCAATGCCAAAATATCGCTACTGGAACTGTGGTCATGAGAATCAGTGTGACCAGACTTTTGAGAAGCCGCTTGCTTCATCTCAGCCGCATGTATTTTCAGGGCGTCATCAGATCCTAAAACCATTTCATGAGCTAGTTTGCCGCTGTTATGAACCACAAATTTTATAGTTTCACCGGCATTGACTGTCAATTGATCGGGCGAAAATCGCATCGTGTCGTTCATATCAATGTTAATACTGCGAGAAACTGTTAGCGCAGTAGCAGGCATCTCTATGCCATGAGTTTTGTCTGCATCTAATTCCGCTTCACCATGCGCATGACCACCCGCTGCCCACTCAGGGTTTTTCTCAAAGAATTGATAAGCTGACCAACTGCTAACAGTGACCAAGATACCAAGTCCTAGTGAATAGACCACCAAGATACGATTCACACGCATTTGCAAACTGAAGACTAGAGCAACTATTGAAATCACAAAGCCCAAAGGAACAACCCAAGAACTTCTAGCTGGTGAGTCAGGAAAGTGCTGTAGACCTCCAGTAAAAAATCCCAAGCCAATAGACAACAAAGTACCAACCCAGAGAGATTCAAACAAACTGGTGTTGCTATCTTGACTGCGGTGCTCCATCCAAGCACCCACCACAAAGAGCAAAATACCTACAGCTGCGGTCCAGAGTGAACGCTCTCCGCTGAAGAAGCCGTGATTGACAGCGCCGGATATAAAACTAATACCTGAGTACTTCAGCAGCATTGCGCTGTGTTGAATTTGAAAAGATGCGGTCATAACTTCCTAATAGTAAGTAGCCAATGCTTTCGTCTAAACAGTATGAATGATCTTGAATTTCCTTTTGCAGAGATGTCCTTTAAAAGGACAACACCACCACCTGTCGTGTTAAACGACACTTCTTGTCCACGAGAAGCCACTAGCACGGTAGACCCGCAGAAACCAAACCATAAACAGCAATTCCTACGCACCACCCGAACACCCGAGAAGCAAAACCAAACCAAGGTCCCAAACTTTATTCAAAAGTTCTAACAATTGAACCCAATCGTTTGCTATAATTTTTGGCTCAGGCTCTTTAGCTCAGTCGGTTAGAGCGATGGAATCATACTCCACAGGTCCGCGGTTCGAATCCGTGAAGAGCCACCAAACTTAGGGCCCCCCGTGTTCGCACAGGGGGCTTTTTTCATGACCTTTTCGTGGTCACCAGGAAGGTCTGCATGCACGCTGACAATCGCCGCGGTATATTGGCCATGAGCTTGGCCATGGCGCTTTTCATCGCCAATGACGCGCTGGTTAAGCAAGTCAGCGCTACATTGCCCGGCCCTCAGCTCATTTTTATTCGCGGCCTGATGGCCACCACCTTGGTACTCATCATGGCGCAAGCCATGGGTCATCTCAAAAACTGGCGTCTCATGTTGAACCCCAAGTTATGGCTTCGGGGCGCTGTAGATGCAGCAGCATCGCTCACCTACCTCACGGCAGTGTTTCACTTGCCTTTAGGTAATGCAACAGCCATCAATCTGGCATCACCTTTGTTCATCACTGTGTTTGCCATCTTTTTCTTCAAAGAGCGCGTCACTGTTGTTCGCGGGGGGCTCATTTTGTTAGGGTTTAGTGGCGTGCTAATGGTGGTGCAGCCCAACTCAGCAGGTTTCAATATTTACGCTTGGATTGCAGTATTGGCCACTTTATTACACGCCACTCGCGACGCGCTCACTCGATCAATTGGCCTGCATGTACCGGCACTTCTCATTACCCTGTCTACTGCCGTTTCAGTGGCATTGGCTGCAGGCAGCATCACTCTGACTCAAACCTGGACGCCAGTAGACACTAACTCGCTAGCTTTGCTTTTCTGCGCCTCGCTATTTTTATCTTTTGCCTATTATTTTTTAATTGTGGCCATGCGCTCCGGCGAGATGAGTTTGGTCGCGCCATTTCGCTACAGTGGCTTGCTGTTTGCGCTTCTAATTGGGTATGTAGTTTGGGGAGAAGTGCCCAACCTCTTAGCATGGGCTGGCATTGCGCTCTTGGTTGTTTCAGGTCTTCTAATTCTTCAATCAGAAAGACCCAAAAACAACTAGAGATTGCATTCAAGGTTGCATGGCCTTTTGCCAGTAACGTTTGTCAACATACTTTGAAGGATCTGTGAGCTTTTGCGGGTTGTCGCCCAGCTTGCTTCTCAAGTCCATCACTGCTTGAATGCCCTTGTCATCCAATTGCACATCTGAAAAGAAGCCCGTCTGAGGGTCAAGCAAAAGGTCACACGACTGGGCTGCAATTTGAGCGTTCATATTCGGTACATACTTCATCAGCAGTGCTTGTGCCTGTGGCCGGTTTTCTGGGGCTTTAAGCCATCTAATGGCATCGCGGTAGGCGCGGATAAAACTGACAACTTGAGCTTCGTTGTTGGCTGCCCAACTTCTGCGCGCTGCGCCCACAATGCCCATGTAGTTACCAATGGTAGTGCGGGTGGTAGCCAGTTGATTAAAACCCCGGTTCTTGGCTTGCAAATCGAAGGGCGCTCGAAGCATGGTGGCAGCATGCTGGCCTTCCATCAAAGCTGCAAATCGTCTGTCTGTGCCACCAGCTCGTGCCCACTGTACGTCTGATTCTTTAAGCCCATTTCTGGCTAACATATCGCGCAATGCAAATGAAAAACCATTGCTCATGGAGTCAACAGAAATAGTTTTGCCTTTTAAATCGGCAAAACTTTTAACATCGGGCGCAGCAACCAAGCTCAAGAAGCCATCGTCTGAGCCCATAAATCCAAAGAAGTCGCTGGGCGGATTAAATTTCACTTCTGCTTGGCCTTCTTGGTAGGCCAAGATATTGTCTAAGGCTGTGACAGCAACGTGGTATTTACCCTCCATCAAACCCGTGAACAATTGTTTGGAATCGGCGGTGATGGTGTGCTGAACCTCAATGCCATGCTGCTTAAAAAAGCCTTGATCCCTGGCCGCCCAGATTGGCAAGTTAAACCCTCCGCCGAAACTAATGACCTGAAGGGCGCCCGCCACAGGGGGCGCAACTGCACCTGTGGGGGTTTGCGCATTGGCGTTTAAAAACCCGAAAATGGGAAGGCATGCCAAAAGAAGCCCCATGGCTTTTTGAATAATTTTCATCCTCGTCTCCTACAGTTGTGAGTTGTCAGGCTTGTCTTATGAGTATTTGTACGATGTCCTGAGACAAGCACAGACTTCATAATAATCTCCAACGCAAAATTTTGCTCACGCCCGTCTGGAGTTTTAGATGACCTATGTGACCCAACAAAACATCACCGAGCAGGTCTTGGAGGTTTTTGAAAAAACCCCAGATCCTCGCTTGCGAGAGGTAATGCAATCGCTTGTTAAACACCTCCATGCCTTCGTTCGCGAGGTAGAGCCCTCAGATTCTGAGTTTGAAAAGGGCTGTGAGTTTTTGGTGGGTTTAGGTAAAAACACCAGTGAAAAAAAGAACGAAGTCATTTTGGCTTCCGATATTTTGGGTGCCTCCACCCTCATCACCCTCATCAACAATGTGAAGCGCGCCGAAAAAGCAGGTCAATATCAAACCGAATCTGCTTTGCTTGGCCCCTTCTGGCGAAAAAACGCACCCGTATATGAAGCCGGCGGCAACATCTCGCATGGCCCTGAGTCAGAAGCTACAGATCAATTGTTTGAAGTCACAGGCCATGTGCGCGATGCGCAAGGCCAGCCCATCGAGGGGGCTGAGGTTGATGTGTGGCAAGCATCCCCACTCGGCTTTTACGAAAACCAAGACGAGGAGCAACCCGACATGAATTTGCGCGGCCGCTTCAAAACAGATGCCCAAGGCAAGTTCAGTTTCAAGTCGGTGCGACCATCGGGCTACCCTGTGCCAGTAGATGGTCCATGCGGCGATTTGCTGCGCGCACAACGGCGAGATCCCTATCGCCCTGCCCATGTGCACTACATGATTTCCAAGCCAGGCTATCAAGTGTTAATCACGCAAGTGTTTGCAGACGATGACCATCGCCTTCACACTGATGTCACTTTCTCTGTAGTAGAAAGCTTGGTGGGCACATTCAAAAAGCGTAGTGGCCTAGGCGAAGTGGGTTACACGCTTGAATACGACTTTGTATTGCAGGCTGGTGAAATGCATTTCCCTATGCCACCTATTCCCTAAACGAATTCCACAGCGAAACACAACAACAATTTACCCCATCATTTTTCAAGCAATTGAACGAAAGTACTCGATGAGTTTTGAAGCAATCTCCAAGTTAGATGGCCAAGTGGCCGTGATCACGGGTGGCAAGGGTGCTATTGGGTTAGCCACAGCTCGCAGACTGGCAGCCTTAGGCGCTCGCATTGTCTCAATTGACCGATCAGAGCCCGAAAAAGTGCAGGCTCTTCTAGACTCACTGCCAGCCGTTTCTTCGGGCCCCCACTTTGCCCTTACTGCCTCCATCACCGACTCGGCGGCTTTGAATCTTGCTGCACAAGCCGTCAAACAACGTGCTGGTCGCTGCGACATATTGATCAACAGCGCAGGGTTTACAAAACCAGTGGCGGCAAACGATTTAGAAGGCCTTACTGACGAATTATTCGATGAAGTGGTGCAAACCAATTTGCGTGGCGTGTTTGCCACCATTCGCGCCTTTACACCGCTGTTAAAAGCCAATAGCGATGGGCTCATTGTCAACGTTTCATCCATTGCTGGCTTTACAGGCGCTGGAAGCAATTTGGCGTATGCAGCTGCCAAAGCAGGGGTCGATGTATTGACCAAAGCTTTGGCCAAAACGCTAGCGCCCCATGTTCGCGTTTTAGCAGTTTCACCTGGCGTGGTCGATTCTTCTTTTGTACCAGGGCGCGGCGCCGACTTCAATGAAAAAGCGGCAGCCACCATTCCACTCAAACGCATTGGCCATGTTGACGACACTGCCTCAGCCATTGAAGCTTGCGCCACCACTTTGCGATTTGCCACAGGATCACGTTTTGTGGTCGATGGTGGAAGGAGTTTGTAAATGCTAGACCGCCCCACTCTCATTACTTGCGCCATCACGGGTAACATTACCAAGCCAGAGCAAACGCCTTATTTGCCTGTCACGCCCGAAGAAATTGCCAATGAGTGCTTGGCCTCAGCCGAGGCGGGTGCTGCCGCAGTTCATATCCATGTGCGTGACCCCGCTACCGGCCGTCCCTCCATGGAGCTTGAGCACTACCGTGATGTAGTCGATCGCATTCGCAAACAAAATAAATCTCTCATCATCAACCTCACCACAGGGCCTGGTGGCCGCTTTGTGCCTGATACCAACGATCCTAAAATTTACGCGCCGGGTACCACCTTGGTTCCCCCTGAAAAACGGGTTGAACACATTGCAATCATCAAACCCGATATTTGCTCTTTGGACTTGAACACCATGAATAGTGGCGCTGATGTGGTCATCAACACGCCGCGCAACGTGCGAATCATGGCCAAGGTCATGCGCGATAGCGGTGTCAAGCCTGAGCTGGAAATTTTTGACTCTGGTGATTTGCACTTAGCATGTGATCTCATTGCCGATGGCACCCTTGATGGCCCAGGCATGTGGACTTTTGTGTTGGGTGTTAAATATGGTTTCGCTGCCACTCCCGAAACGCTTTTGTACGCTCGCAATTTGTTACCCTCTGGCGCAATTTGGTCGGCTTTTGGTTTGGGTCGCTCAGAATTTCCCATCGTTGCGCAAAGCTGGTTGTATGGTGGCCACGTACGGGTTGGCATGGAAGACAATATCTACCTTGAAAAAGGTGTGTTGGCGCAAAGCAATGCGCAGTTGGTTGCCAAAGCCGCAGACATCGTCAAACAGCTGGGCGGACAAGTGGCTAACACCACTCAAGCTCGCGGCATGCTGCATTTAAATCCAGCATGATTTTTTCAGCAAATCCTTGATCCAAATTTCATGAGCTCCGAGACATCTTCCTTTGCACTTCACGTTGCGGTTAAAGCCAGCAGCATCGACACGCTGCAACTTGATTGCCAACATCAAAATCTGCCAGTCATTGCCCAAGGTGAAGTCTTGGTGCAAGTGCTGGCTGCCGCAGTCAACCCAAGCGACGTCAAAGCCACTTTAGGCATCATGCCGCACGCTGTCTTTCCAAGAACACCGGGACGCGATTTTGCTGGCGTGGTGGTGGATGGGCCCTTTGCATTAAAAGGTCTGAAGGTTTGGGGCTCAGGTGGCGATATAGGTATCACGCGCAATGGCAGTCATGCCCGTTATTTGGTGTTACCCATTGCAGCCGTCAAGGAAGTTCCTAAAGGCATCAGCATGGAAGAGGCTGGTGCGGTGGGCGTTCCCTTTGTAACAGCCTGTGAGGGTTTTAGCCGCGCAGGTGGCGTGAAAGCAGGTCAAACCGTGGTGGTTCTTGGCGCAAATGGCAAAGTAGGTCAGGCTGCAGTTCAAATTGCAGCGCGTGCAGGCGCCAAGGTCATTGCTGTGCAACGTCAAGATCACTTGGAAGGTTTTGCGTCCACCCAAGTTGAAGTGATTAACAGCACTCACACCGAGCCCGCGGCGCGCATCATGGATTTAACGCAAGGCAAAGGCGCCAACTTGGTGTTCAACACTGTAGACCAAGTGTATTGGGATATAGGCCATGCCATCATGGCCAAGGGTGCCACACAAATTTTCATCATTGCCACCCAAGGTCAAACGGTGGCATTTGATTTGTTCAAGTTTTACCGTGGTATGCACAACTTCGTTGGCATTGACACGCTGGCCCTAGACTGCGTTCGCTCTTGTGAATTGTTGGATGAACTTCGTCCTGGTTTTGAAGATGGCACCTTAAAACCGTTTCCTGTTGCAACAGCCGACATGATTGATTTGCCGCATGCCATGCAGGCCTACAAAGAAGTTTTGTCTGGCGCTAAAAACAGAATTGTTCTTAAACCATAAAGCCACCATGAACATCACACGTTTTAGTCAAGCGCCTGAATACAAGGCTCCCAATCACAATGACATGAAGTGCTTGCGCCTTCAAGGCCATGAGGCTGGCCCCTCCCAAACACTGTGGATGGGTGTTTCACAAATTCAACCCGGTGGCCATACCGGCCTGGATGGCTCTCCCGTTGAGAAACACTACGTCGTGCTAGAGGGTGAAGTGACCTTGGTGTCTGAGCTCAATGGCGTCATTACTGAAGCAGTTTTAAAAGTTCACGACTCGGCTTGTTTCGCACCTGGTGAGAAGCGACAAGTGGTCAACCGATCCAACCAAGTGGCCAGTATTTTGCTGGCCATGCCCTATCCACCCGCTAGCAAATAGATCATCAGGAGACATCATGAAAGTTCAAACACAAGTCCAAGCCTTGAGAAAAAGTTTTGTCAAAATTGCTTTGGCAAGCATTGCCCTCAGTGCTGTCAGCATGGTTGCGCAAGCCCAAGACTGGCCCAAACAAAGCATTAAATTTGTTGTGCCCTTCACAGCCGGTAGCGGCACAGACATCGTGGCCCGTGCAGTAGCGGAGAAACTGACCACCGCCTTAGGTCAACCGGTTGTGATTGAAAACAAGCCAGGCGCTGGTGGCACCATTGCAGCCAATCAGGTGGCCAAAGCCAACCCCGATGGCTATACCTTGTTGGTGCATTCATCAGGCCACGTGGTCAACCCTGCCATCTACCCCAACTTGCCCTACGACACCTTGAACGATTTGGTGGGCATCACCTCTTTGGCCAGCTTGCCAAATGTCATGGTGGTCTCGCCTAGCAAGGGCTATAAAGATGTGAAAGATTTGCTTGCCAAGGTCAAGGCCAAGCCCGATGGTTTTAATTATGCGTCTGCCGGTACAGGGTCTGCCACCCACATCAATGCTGAGAAGTTTAGAGTTGCAGCAGGTATCACTGCCACCCACATTCCCTTTAAAGGTACGCCAGAGGCACTCACAGAAACCATCAGCGGCCGCATCGATTGGTTCTTTGCACCCATTGTGTCTGCGCTACCCTTGATCAAGGACGGCAAACTTCAGGTCTTGGCTGTTGGCACGCCCAAACGTTCTGACGATCTGCCCAACACACCCACCACGGCAGAGGCTGGTGTGCCTGGCTCTGAATACACCTTCTGGGTCGGCATGCTGGCCCCAAGCAAAACTCCCAAGCCCGTGCTCGACAAGCTCAATGCTGAAGTGGTAAAAATTTTGAACTCACCCGAATTCAAGGCTCGTTTAGACAGCATTGGTGCTGCTGCAATGCCCATGAGCAATACCGCTTTCAATGCGTTTATCAAGTCTGAAACTGAAATCATCGCCAAACTGGTGCAAACTGCAGGCATCAAAGCCAACTAACACCTTCAATGCATCTGCCCAGCGCAAACCCGCGTCCCTCAATTTATTACAACTACCAAGTTTTCAAACCTTGGTTGCCTACCGAACACGGGGCACAGGAAAAGAAAAAAGTAGTCATTGTGGGCGCAGGTCCTGCGGGCATGGTGACCGCACTGGAATTGGCCCGGCATGGCGTTGCCAGTGTGGTCTTGGCATCAGAGCTGCAATTTTCGCAAGGCTCGCGCGCCATTGTTTTTACGCGCAGATCAATGGAAATTTTGCAGCAAGTCGGGGTGGCCCACCGCATCACTGAAAACGGTTTGCCTTGGCGCTGCGGCAATTCGTTTTACCGCGGACAAAGAGTGTTTCGAATGGAAACACCGCTCAATCCAGACGATCGATTTTTTCCGATGATCAACATTCAACAACAGTACCTGGAAGAGTACTTGCATGACGCCTGCGCTGCCAATCCTTTGATTGATTTTCGGTGGGGCAACAAGTTGGCCCACGCAGAACAATTGGCGGGAAGTGTGACTGCCCATGTCGACACCTCTGCAGGCTCTTATCAACTTGAAACCGAGTGGCTTGTGGCAGCAGATGGTGGTCGATCAGACATTCGCTCTGCCATGAATTTGAAATTGGAAGGTGCCTCATATGAAAGCATCTTCGTCATTGCCGACATTCGCATCGACCTGCCCTACCCCACGGAGCGCTTGGCGTTTTTTGATCCCGACTGGAACCGCGGCAACACCATCCTCATGCACAAAGAGCCCCAAGGTATTTGGCGTGTGGACTATCAATTGCCGCCTGGAGAATCGCCAGAAGAAGCTTTGCGGCCAGAGTCGCTTCAAGAACGCATTGACGCACAACTCAAAATGATAGGCTTTGAAGGCACGCCTTGGGAAATGGACTGGAGCTCTGTTTACTCAGCGCGCACGCTCACCCTGCCTAAATATGTACATGATCGCATTGTGTTCACGGGCGACGCTGCCCATTTGCTGCCCATCTTTGGCGTGAGGGGTGCCAACACAGCGTTTCAAGATGCCCAATCTTTGGGATGGCATTTGGCTTATGTGGTCAAAGGCAATGCGCCGGAACGACTGATGCAAAACCACAGCGACGAACGGGTGGGAGCAGCCAGAGAAATCATTGCTGAGGCTGGCAAAAGCACCCGCTTCATGGCGCCACCTAGCCGAGGGTTTAGGTTGCTGCGTGATGCGGTTTTGTCTTTGTCATTGACCGAAGAATTTGTGCGCCCTCTTTACCACTGGCGCACATCGCGGCCTCATGAGTACAAGCACTCTGCTTTAAACAGCTTGTCTGATGACAATTCGCAATTTACGGGTGGCCCAGCTCTTGGCGCACCCCCTCAAAACGTTCAGCTTCAAACAGATGACTTTTTGTTAGATCACCTTGGGGGCGAGTTTGACTTGGTTTATGTGGCGCAAAATCAAAGCATTCCGAAAAACCTGTTGCAGGCCATTGACCAAGCTAAAAGCAATGGATGCCCTTTGAAATTGTTGGCCATCACCCAAGAGAATGTTGATGTCACGGGTGCAGACAAAACATTGTTCGACCCACAACAAAGATTTCAACTTCTGTACGCCGTCTCAGCGGGCGGCGCTTATTTATTTCGACCCGATCAACACGTGTGTGCTCGCTGGCTTCACCTAGATGCCACACGCTTGCTTTCTAGCCTACAACTTGCCTTCATGCAATGAACACAACCCACTCCTTAGACATTGCTGGCTTAGAACAGGTTTACGACCGACTGGCCACAGCCATTGATGAAGCTGGCCCAGAGAAGTCAGAACTCTTTTTGGTCAAACTGGCGCTTCTCAATGCCAAAGCAATGGGGCGATCCGATCTGTTTGAAGCACAAATAGAAGCAGCCCTGAAAGATCTGTAAAAAAGTACTTGCATTGGCACTAAAGGGGCAACGCACATTGCACCGGTTCAGCGCCCAATTCACTGACCAGTACTTTGGGATCAATGCCAACTAAAAATCCGCGCCGCCCGCCATTGATCCATATTTTGGGGAGTTCCAAAATACTGGACTCTACAAACACGGGCAAGGGTTTGCGCAAACCGAAGGGTGAAGTCCCCCCAACCAAATAGCCAGAATTCTTTTGCGCAACATCTGGCGTACAGGGTTCTACCAATTTTCGTCCAATTTGGCGGGCTAAATTTTTGGTGGAAGTTTTGCAGTCTCCATGCATCAACACCACCAAGCCTTTGCCATGCTCGTCTTGCATCACGAGTGTTTTGACCACTTCGTGCTCGGGCACACCCAGCTGTTTAGACGATTCTGAGGTACCGCCATGGTCGACATAATCGTAGGGGTGCTCTGAAAAAGAAACTTTTTTTTGCCTCAGCCATTGCGTGGCTGGGGTCTCTGAAACGTGTTTTGCCATGTTTTTTGCAACTTATTGGTGTGAATGTGACTTGGCTCAAAACCTCTAGCACCTCTTTGGGGCAAGCGCCTCAATGTCCGCCCATTCTTGGGGCTATTGATTTTTTCCAATGTGACAGGTCAGCAATTACCCGCGGTTTTATCAGCTTTTTTTCATGCAAAATATACCTTTCTTAATTTTGGAGCCAATCCATGAAATCCATTCGAAAACTGATCCAACGCCCCCTGCTGGCCACTGCCGCTTTGGCATTGCTCGGTTCATTGGCAACACCCGCTTTTGCTGGCAAAACCATTGATGCCATCAAAGCACGCGGCACTTTGAACTGTGGCGTCAACCCCAGCTTGCCTGGCTTCTCAGCTGCCGACAGCCAAGGCGTTTGGGCCGGACTGGACGTTGATGTTTGCCGTGCAGTCGCTGCAACATTGCTCAACGACCCCCTGAAAGTGAAATACACACCCTTAAACGCTGCTCAGCGTTTTGCTGTGTTGCAAGCTGGTGAAATTGACATGTTGTCACGCAACACCACTTGGACTTTGAACCGCGATGCCTCTTTGGGTTTGCATTTCACAGGCGTAACTTACTATGACGGCCACGGCTTCATGTTTCCTAAAAAGTCAAAAATTACCAGCGCTACCAAGCTCTAA
>CAJCDH010000233.1 GCA_903961095.1 uncultured Burkholderiales bacterium
ATTGCCCGCACCATGCGTGCCAGACTGGGAGCCCTTTTCTAGGCCCAATGGTTTTACCCAAATCGTGATCTCGGCCATTCCGTGCAACTGGTTTCAGTGTCAAGAAAACTCGATTGATCCGGTGCATTTTGAGTGGATGCATGAAAACTGGGGCAAACGCTTGCGCGATGAGAACGACAGCAGCTATGCACCCAAACACTTAAAACTTGATTTTGAAGAGTTTGAATATGGGTTCGTCTACAAACGCGTGCGTGAAGGCGGGGACGAGAACCACCCCTTTTGGACGATCGGGCGAGTGGCCTTGTGGCCCAATTGTTTTTTCCTAGGCGATCACTTTGAATGGCGAGTGCCTATCGACGATGAAAACACCTTGAGTGTGACTTGGAAGATCACACACCTGCCAATAGATCGAGAGCCTTATGTGCAGCAATCTATACCTACTTGGATCGGACCTATCAAGGATGCGAACGGAGCGTGGATCACAAGTCATGTCATGAATCAAGACTTTGTGGCTTGGGTAGGGCAGGGGCGCATAGCGGATAGAACCAAGGAGAAGCTGGGGGTGACCGACCGTGGCATCGTCATGATGCGCCGTCGCTTCTTCGAAGAGTTGGAGCTGGTTGCGGCGGGTCAAGATCCGAAGGCCATCATCCGCGACCCTGAAAAAAACAAAGTGGTTCAGTTGCCGATTGCAAACAATGACACCACGCTGCGTGGCTTAAGTACGCAAGATATTCTGAATGACTCGCGTCGTCGCGTGCGCTTGACCAGTTACATCCTTCAGGCTGGTCAACCCGAAAGTGTGCGAAGAGAAATGTCGCAAGTGATGGGCATTGAAGTTGGAGAGTTTGAAGGTTTACCTCACTCCAAATCGGTTGTAACGTGAACAAATTAAGAAAGTGACAACATGAAAAAATGTTTCAAACAATTCGCCGCTATCGCATTGGTAAGCACCTTGGTGCTTAGTGCGCACGCCCAAACGGGCCCGACGATTCGCATCATTGCAGGCTACGCGCCAGGCGGGAATGTCGACATCTTGGCGCGTACCTTTGCGCGTTCACTTTCGGAGTCGCTGGGTCGTACTGTCATTGTGGAGAATAAGCCTGGCGGTGGCGGCCAAGTGGCTGCCGAAATGCTCAAAGCCGCAGCGCCCGACGGCAATACCCTCATGATGGCGCCCGATGCGGCTGCCGTTGTCCGACCTGCTGCCATGAAAAAACCTACTTTTGATCCCACAAGAGATTTTGTGGCTGTTGTTGAAACGGGCGCGCAGGACTATGGCTTTGCTGTTCCGGCAAGTTTGCCTGTGAAGGATTTGAAAGAATTTCAAGCTTGGGCCAAAGCCAACCCCAAACAAGCCAACTATGCTTCAGCCGGCATAGGCGGCATTACCCACATGGCCAGTGTGATGATCGGTCGCTCGATGGACGCGCCTTTGCAGCATGTTCCCTTTAACGGTTCAGCCCCTGCTGTCAATGCGCTGGTTGCTGGACATGTCAACGCCACTTTCCAACCTATTGGTACCTTGGTGGCACAAGCGCAAGCCGGCAAAATACGTGTGCTGGCTGTATCGGGAACAAAACGTTCAGAACTTTTTCCCAATGCCCCAAGCTTTACAGAAGCTGGACATCCCACTGTCAGCATCGTGACTTGGTTTGGTTTGTTTGCGCCCGCTGGTACCCCTGCAGCTATCGTGAACCAGTACAACCTTGCCGTGATCGCGGCCATGAAACAGCCGGCCATCCAAACCCAAATGCGGACCATGGGTCTGGAAATGCGCGAGTTAACAGCAGCGCAGTTCGGCTCTGAGGTGAAAAAAGACATGGACCGCTGGACGGCTGTCGTCAAAGCTGCGGGGATATCCTTGGATGAGTGAGTTGCGGCTTGGGCGCCTGCAAGGCAAGGTGGCGCTTATCACGGGGGCTGGAGCGGGCATAGGCCGCGCAGCAGCTAAGCTGTTTGCGGCAGAAGGCGCACAGCTGGTGATTGCCGAAATTGACGAACAGCAAGGCGAGTCGGTTTTGCGAGAAATCCATGAGCAAGGTGGCGCTGCCATTTTCTGCCGCACGGACGTAGGAGACCCCGAGCAGGTTGCGCGAGCAATAGATGCGGCCACCGAAAACTTTGGCAAGCTCAACGTTTTGTACAACAATGCTGGCGGCTCCACCCCGATGGATGGCACCATCACAAACACCACAGACGACGAATTTTGGCGCGCCATTCGCCTCAACTTGTACGGTACTTGGCTGTGCTGTCGATTGGCATTGCCAAAAATCATTGAAGCCGGTGGCGGCTCCATCATCAACACAGCCACCATCGGCTCGGAAATGGGCTTGGCTGGGCGAGATGCCTACACAGCGGCAAAAGGTGGCGTCTCCTCATTGACCCGTTCTTTGGCGGTGGAATATGCTGCACACAAAGTGCGTGTGAATGCATTGGCGCCTAGCCGAACACGCACCGAGCGATTGGTCAAATTGTTTGAGATGGGTCACACCAGTTCTGCCCTTGATAACCGTCATTTGCATGGCTGGGCCGAACCTATAGACGTTGCACAGGCAGCGCTGTATTTGGCAAGCGACGAATCTCGTGTGACCACCGGCCAGGTGCTGCGCATTGACAGTGGTATGAGTATTTCCTAGACACAGACATGGACCTTCATTTATCAGGCAAGCGCATTTTGATCACCGGTGCATCCAAGGGCATCGGTTATGCAGTTGCGGAAGCCTTTGCTCAGGAAGGATGCCACTTGCGTTTGGTAGCACGTTCTGAAAATGCACTTGCACTTGCTGCACGCGAACTGCAGGCGGCCTATGGCGTGGATGTGCAAATTCAGCCTTTGGATTTGGCTAGCCGCGACAGCGCCGCTCAATTGCCTGCACTTTGCGAAGGGATTGATGTTTTAGTGAACAACGCTGGAAGCATTCCTGCAGGCACTCTTTTGGACATAGACGAGGCACGCTGGCGCGATGCTTGGGACCTCAAGGTTTTTGGTTATATCAACCTGAGTCGTGTTTGTTTTGGCGCAATGAAAGCCAATGCCAATGGCGGTGTGATTGTCAATGTGATCGGAACCACGGCAGAGCGGTTGGACAGTGGCTACATAGCTGGAAGCAGTGCCAACGCAGCACTTGTGGCGTTCACCCGAGCATTGGGATCTACCAGTGATGCGGCTGGGGTGCGAGTCCTTGGCGTAAGTCCTGGGCCCGTTGAATCTGACAGACTGGAAATGCTGGTTAAACGACGCAGCTTGACCCGTTTTGGTGACGAGAGTCGGTGGCGTGAAATCTTGACCAACATGCCTTTTGGCCGCCCTGCTAAGCCAGCAGAAATTGCAGCCTCTGTTGTGTTCCTCGCCTCGCCGCGATCCTCTTACACCTCTGGCGCAGTACTGACCATAGACGGTGGCTTGGCTGCGCGCGGTCCGGCTCCCTGAACTATCTTTTATGACTTCAGCACACATCGACGCTTCGCCCACAGTCCTGATGCTCATCAGCTCGGACTTCGTTGCGGCCAGACATGCCGCCCTTTGCGCAAAGGCGCCGCAACTGCATGTGGTCACGGACCTTGCTGAGTGCGATGCGTCGCAAATTGATGCTCTCTTTACAATGAAACTTCCAGCTGGCATTGCTCCGCGTTTGCCCAATCTGAAGCTCGCCGCCTCGGTTGGCGCAGGAGCTGATGGCTTGCTCGCAGCCGGTGACATTTCCTCTCACGTTGCCGTGACACGCGTGGTCGAAAGAGGTCTTGGTTTGAGCATGGCTCAGTACGTTGCTTACCAAGTTCTCAAACGCTTTCGTGGCTTTGACGCCTTCGAGGCGCAGGCCCGAGAGCACCACTGGCAGCGTGCGCCCATCCCAGATTCGCGCACTCACACCGTGGGCTTGATGGGGGTTGGCGAAATTGGCAGCGTGGTGGCCGAGGCACTTACCGCCTTGGGTTTTAAGGTCATAGGTTGGACGCGGTCCGGCAGAGCCGTTGCAAATGTGGCTGAGATTTTTGCGGGTGCAAAAGAGCTGCCTGAATTTTTGGGTAGGTGCGATACGCTTGTTTGCCTCTTGCCCTTTACCAAGGACACCAAAGAACTGCTCGATAGCAAAATGCTTAAGCAATTAAAGCCAGGTGCTTTCTTGGTCAATGCGTCGCGTGGTGGAATTGTGCAGGAGACTGACTTGCTTTCGCTTATTCAATCAGGACATCTCGCTGGCGCTGCGTTGGATGTGTTTGCCAACGAGCCGCTTCCCGCCAGCGATCCGCTTTGGTTGCACCCGCAAGTTGTTGTCACGCCTCATATTGCGGCGCAACCGTCTGTAGCCGCCGCTGTAGACCAATTTCTTGAAAACCTTCAGCGCGTACGCAGCGGTCAAACACCCTTGCATTCAGTGGATCGACTCATCGGTTATTAATCGAAAATAAGGAGATAAAGCTATGAAAAGACGTCACTTTCTAGTCGCAACAGCAGGCATCCCATTCGTGGACGCTTTTGCGCAAGTTGGAGACTATCCAAACAGGCCCATACAGTTGGTTCTGCCTTTTCCCCCAGGCGGCTCCTCTGATGTCATCGCACGTTTGATTGCAAGCAAACTTTCAGAGAATTTGAAGCAGCCGATCGTGGTGCTCAATGCACCTGGGGCAGGCGGCATCATCGCTTCGCGCCGAGTCGCCAGTGCACCTGCAGACGGATACACCTTGTTTTACCCCAACGCAAGTACCCTCACGATTGCGCCTCAGATCATGCGCAAGCCTGAGCCTGAACCCTGGACGCAATTCTCTCCCATCACACCAGCGGCAGGCTTTTCTCTGGTCCTTGCAGCACATCCTAGCTTGCCCGCCAATAACTTGGCCGAGCTGATTGCATTGGCCAAAAGTAAACCCGATCAAATTAGTTTTGCATCTCCCGGTATTGGTACCACGCCGCATATGGTGGGCGAATTGATGAACCGAGAAACTGGCGTTCGCATGATGCACGTCCCCTACAAAGGGGGTGCCGCTGCCGTCACGGACCTGCTGGCTGGCACCGTCAATCTGTTTTTCGAACAACCGCTGACGCTGCTTCAGCACATCAAGTCTGGAAAGCTCAAAGCGCTGGCTGTCACCAGTCAAGCGCGCTTACCTTCTTTTCCCGATGTGCCCACCGTCACTGAGGCAGGTTGGCCGCAACTGACGCTGCAATCATGGTCTGGATTTGCTGCGCCCATTAACACCCCTGCGGCCATCATTGGCTTGCTCAATCGGGAGTTAATCAAAGTGCTGGATTTGCCTGAGACGCGAGAAGCCATCACCAGCCGCGGCCTAGAACCCATGAAAAACACCAGCCAAGAGTTTGGCCGAATGATTCGAGATGAATATCCGCGTTGGACGGCCATCATCCGCGATCAAAAAATCGTCCTTGAGTGAATTCAATTGTGAGAAGAATGACCCATGACAACACGCAGACCCCGCTCCATTGAAGTTCCCGGCGTTAACCACGGCAGCGTTCCAATTCCAATGGGAGCACGAGTCGGGAATATGATTTTTTCATCCGGCATTTCGGGCAAAGACCCAAGTACAAACAAGTTACCTCCGCATGCAGCCGAGCAGGCAAGCTTTGCTTTTGCCAATCTGCGTACCTTGCTCGAAAACGGGGGCTCCAAACTTGAGGACGTCGCACGCGTGACCGTCTTTGTGAAAGACGACTCCGTTCGAGATGCTATCAATGTGGAATGGCTCAAGTGCTTTCCAGATCCATTAGATCGGCCTGCCCGACACACCTTGGTGCAAGAGTTGCGGGGAGAAATGCTGCTGCAACTCGACGTCATCGCAGTTGTTCAGGAGAAAAAAGAATGAGCGATATTGAAGACAATGTCAAACGACTGGGAAGGCTCGACGTCTGCGCTGTGTCTGATGCCATGGATAAGATCAATCTTCCTAGCGCAATCAGCGGTCTAGAGCAGCGCTCTACCACACGCCGCATCGCTGGCCGAGTGGTGACCTATCGCCTGGTACCAGCCAACGAGGCGCCAACCCACCACACACCTCCTCGTCACCTCGGCACTACCGCAATCGAAATGGCCAAGCCTGGCGAGATCATTGTGGTGGAGCAGTCCACCGGAATAGATGCCGGCAGCTGGGGCGGCATCCTTTCTGTTGGCGCCAAAGTTAGGGGCGTTGCGGGTGTGATTGCAGATGGTCCGGTGCGCGACATTGACGAAGCTCGCGGTTATGACTTTCCAATTTATTGCCGATCCCTGACAGCGCGCACGGCGCGTTCGCGTGTTGCAGAAGCTGAAACAGGACAACCCGTCAACATTGGCGGCGTGACGGTGGCAACGGGAGACTATGCGATTGCAGACGCCAGCGGTGTTGTCTTTATTCCTGCTGCTGATATCGAGCGTTTGCTCAGTGCAGCTGAAATGATTGCTGGAAGAGAAGCTGCCATGACCAAGGCTTTGCTTGCTGGCAAGCCGATCACCGAAGTCATGGGTGCCGATTACGAGCACATGCTCAAATAAAAAAAGAAAGATCATCATGAATGACCCACAAGTTGAACGCGCAGCCAAGCTTGACACAGCCACGATCAGCGACGCCCTAGATCGCATGGGCCTCATTGGACAGTGCGCCAAAATCAAACCACGTTCACCTGCTTTTCGCATGACGGGTCGTGCTTGGACCCTGCGCTACGGCCCAGCCGACACACCCGCTGGCACTGTGGGTGATTACATCGACGATCTTGGTCCTGGTACTGTGGTTGTGTTGGACAACGGAGGCCGCGAAGATTGCACTGTTTGGGGGGACATCCTGACGGAGGTTGCCAGCAGCAAGGGCATCGCCGGCACCCTGATTGATGGCATCAGTCGAGATGTGTCGCTCTGCCTTGAGCTAGGCTATCCGGTATTCAGTCGTGACCACTGGATGCGCACGGGCAAGGACCGTGTGCAGGTTGAAGCGACTCAAGTGCCTGTGAATATTGGCTTGGTGCGAGTTTGTCCGGGCGATCTCATTCGCGGGGATGCTGACGGTGTGGTCGTCATACCCGCCGCGTTTGAAGAAAAAGTACTGACTGCCGCAGAGCAAATTCAGTCATCGGAAGACGCCATTCGTGCCAGCGTGCGTGGCGGCATGACATTGCGCGAGGCCCGAGAGAAACACCGCTATCATCATTTACAGACGAGGGCAGACTCATGAGCGCTACCCATTTGCCCGTTCCGACGGGCCCAACCATCAGATCAGAAATTGAGCGTATTTCGCCTTTGGTTCTAGAGTTGGCCCGTGGTCAAGCCACTGCGACATTGCACGAGTCAGCGGGTCGTATTGGGGTGATGCCCAGTGCTATCAAGCCCGTAGCACCCTCATTCAAGGTGTGTGGGTCTGCGGTGACAGTGCATTCGCCTGGTGGCGACAACCTGTGGCTTCACCGTGCAATCTATGTGGCCCAACCTGGTGACATTCTGGTTGTCCATGTCAGCGATGCCTACGATTTTGGCTATTGGGGTGAAATTATGTCGGCCGCTGCCAAGGCGCACGGTCTTGGTGGACTCGTGATTGATGGCTGCGTGCGAGACGGCGCTATTTTGGAAAATTTCGGGTTCCCAGTTTTTGCTCGCGGCCTTTGCATTCGGGGGACTGGAAAAGACTTTGGTGCTCGCGGATGGATCAACCACCCAACACTTTTTGGCAATTTGACAGTCAATCCTGGGGACTTGGTGGTCGGTGATACCGATGGTGTTGTCGTGCTGCCAAGGGCGCAAGCGGAGCAGTTGGTTCAAGCTGCAGTTGAACGTGAGAAAAAAGAAGCCGGCATCATTGAACGCATCAAGGCCGGTGAGCGAACTCTCGAGCTTTACAATTTTTGAGCCATGCTGACCGAAGAAAAAAACCAGTTGTTAACGCGAGTGGGCCCTGGCACGCCCATGGGGTCTTTGCTGCGCCGTTATTGGATGCCAATTGCCGGCGTGTCTGAATTCGAGAGTTGCCACACCAAGGCAATTCGCTTGATGG